>NZ_JBQHWP010000009.1:0-146469 GCF_052063915.1 Bilifractor sp. HCP3S3_D3 | reverse complement strand
CAGCGTGTTTGCAATCCGAAATTTTAAATTCCTTGGCTTTGCATTGGGAAGGAACGGTAGTGGCATTTATGTCAGGGTTCATCCAAAGTCATGGAAGAAGTTCAAGTCAAAGCTGAAAGATTTATCTTCCCGTAAGTCTGTGCAGACCATCAAGCCTAGTCTTGAGAAAATCAAGGTATATGCGAGAGGATGGCTTAACTACTACGGTATAGCAAGCATGAAGAACAACATAGATGATATCAACAAAAGGCTCTATCACAGAATACGTATGTGTATATGGAAACAATGGAAGAAGCCCAAGACAAAGGTACGTAATCTGATTAAGATGGGCGTGCCCGAGGACTTAGCATGGCAGGCTGGGAACAGCCGAAAAGGCCATTGGTTCACGACGCATACAGTCGCAGTCAATATGGCTATGACAAAAGAAAGACTGATAAACAGTGGCTTCTATGATTTAGCCACGGCCTATCAGTCTGTGCACGCCAACTATTGAAAGCGCCGTATACCGAACGGTACGTACGGTGTTGTGAGAGGACGGCGGTTAGTCACCGCCTCCTACTCGATTCTGTTTTCCATAGGAAACCGTTGTCAGATTCCGATATTGTCGGCGTAGTTCTTCAGAAATACTGCCATCTGTCCGCGCTTGCAGCTTACGTTCGGACTGAATTTGCCGTTGCCGGTTCCGCTTGTGATGTTGTTGTCCTTCGCCCAGGCGATCGCACGTGCATAGATGTTGTCGGAGGAAACATCTGAGAAGCCGGGTTCAGACGTCGTCACTTCGGGTCTTCCCGCCAGGTTGTAGAGGAACTGTACCATCTGAGCTCTGGTGCAGGGGTTTTTCGGGCTGAACTTCCCGTTGCCGCTTCCCGAGGTTATTCCATTCTCCGCTGCCCATGAAACGGCAGTTGCGTAGTAGTCGGTGGAGGAAACGTCTTTGAAGGAGGCCGGGGTTGAAATGGACGGCTTGCCTTTCATATTATAGAGGAACAGAACCATCTGACCGCGAGAGCAGTTATTGTCAGGACCATAAAGATTGTTGCCTGTGCCGTTTGTGATACTCTTCTCACGCGCCCAGTATACGGAATCAAAGTAATAGCTGTTCAGGTTCGGCACATCCTCAAAGAGTGTTTCGGAAAGGTAATTCGCGTAAGCACTGATTCTGTTTCTGTACTCGTCTGTGGTATAAGCGTCGGATTCACCGGCCCAGTGAAAAGACTGTCCCATCGTTACGCCATAGGGATTGGATCCAAGCTGCGTGATCGCAAAACCGGTTGTGGTATAGGAGGGATCGATGATATTCAGGTAATGACCGATTTGCTGCTGATCGGTGACTCCGGAATCATATGCCGCCTTCTCCTGGTCATACCATCCGGTGAAGGGATCGGGATATCCCCAGGAAAGATTCTCCCCCATATTAAACTGCTTCGCGTGCTGCAGGTTGTCCTTGGACCAGTTGACATCTGCCTCCTCACAGGCCATCAGAACGTCGGTCACCTTCAGAGCGGAAAGGCCGTGCTTAGCGCGGAGAGCATTGCACTCGTCAATGAATTGAAGGCTGTTGTATACATTGTTCATATCGGTGGCGTCGCCATATGCACCTGGTGTGGTGTAGGACGCATAAGTGCTATTAAAGATGGCATTCAGGGCATCGGTGGAATGATAATAATCAAACAGACCGACGGAACCCAGCAAAAATCTCGCAGAGGCAAGTCTCGCGGCTTTCGCTTCCTCTGGGGTGCCTTCCGGATAGAGCTCATCCGGATCGAGGTTTGACTCTGTCACATCGTCCGTTCCGGTTAGCCCCTCGGTATCAGATTCTTCATTCGTCCCTGCCTGGGCAGGTGCGTCCGCCGTGTTGTCGGAGTCAGCCGGATTTCCCGCCCCGACAATTGTGATATCGAAGCCCGTGGACCCGGGCGCGCTGCCGAGGTCAAAATCTGCTGCCTGTACCGTCACCGTACTCATTGCGATTGACAGGGCAAGTGCTGCTACAACTAGTTTTCTTTTCATAAAGTTCTCCTCCCTTTCCAAATCACCCCGCATGAACGATGCAGGGCTCGCGATGCATATATTAGAACGATATATGGCTACAAGAATTTTACCACGAAAAGAGAAAAAAGACAGGAGATTCGAGAAATGTAAAATAAATATACCTGAATTGTAATATGTGGCAGGAATTTAAACGGATAAACTTTTAACGGCAAGGGGATGCTCCGGCAAAGGTACGGTACAATCTTAGCCGTTCTGGTGGTGCGTGAACGGTAATATGATGCGTCAGGATTGAGGCCGGGTCACAAAAAGTTCAGTGTATTTAATCGATATTTGTGTTCTAATTCTTGCAGCCGGTAACCACTGTGCGATATATAGTGCCGCATAATGTATAAGCTGCGGATTGCTCCGTGCTTCGCACTCTCGCAATCCACAGGCATTCGCAATCGCATACAGTACATTCTACACTGGAGGTATTGTCATGGAGAAACACAAGCAATTTGGAATTCTTGCACTGGTATGTATGCTGTTGACGTTCTTTTCCGGAATCTGCAAGCCGATCCGAAGGGTACATGGCTGCTTTGGATGTCTTACGCTGCTGTTTATGATCGGAGCTGTGGTGAGTGGTCATTCAATGCTCAGAAAGACTGACGCGGATGGAGATGAAGGCGAAGCAGTGGAGAATGCATGAACATATCGATGCAGTATCATTTCGCGGAAGCGTATGAGCCTTTTTACTTCTCCTTCCTGGCGGTCTGCCTGATCATCGCGATACAGGTCTACCGTCGGGTACAGTCAAATCTCGGCAGGGAGTCCGTGACGGGTGCTTTCAAGTTAATCATCCGGGTCTATTTTATCTATATCATCACGGATTTCCTGTGGGTTTTTGTGTCATTTTATACGGACTCTCTGATCTTGGTTGTCGTTCTGGAGTATATCGAGTCCGGTATCCTCGCTTTGTTCACCTTCTGCTGGTTCCGGTTTGCGGAATTCTATATTGATGGATTTCGGATGCAGAATATCCGAACCTGGATCTGGTATTCGATTCCGTATCTCGTCACGGTCGTTGTCACCGCATGGTATGTGCTGAATGTCACCGGTATCATGGGAGAGGCGCGTGTTTCATCGGCTCTGTATGTGATTAACAGTATAGCAGACTGCTTCTATCTGGGCTTTGCTTTTTTTCATACACTGTACAAGCTGGCACAGGAAAAGTACAGGATCCGACGTCAGCGGTATCTGGTTATACTGGAATGCATCGTCTATCCGGCGGTGGGAGCAGTGATCAGCTTTTTTATTTCGTATGTGCCGTATATCATTCTGGGTATTCTGCCGTCCATCATTAAGGTACTGATCGATATGCAGAACGCGAATATTTATACGGACGCCCTTACCCGGATCAACAACCGTTATCGGGTGGATGAGTATCTGGAGCACAACTGGGAGCATTGCTCTGAGGAGAGACCGCTGTGGATTTACCTCATCGACATCAATCAGTTCAAGAAGATCAATGACCGGTTCGGACACATGGAAGGTGACCGGGCGCTCGTGGCAATCGCGGATGCATTGAAGAAGATCGCGTATGAGGGGCTTGTCATCGGACGCTTCGGAGGGGACGAATTCATTCTTGTCGATCCTCAGGATCACGATCCGGAAGCACTCACCCGTGAGCTGCGCAGTTATCTGAAAGAGATCTCCGAAGAGAGGCGGTTTGCCTTTCCGCTTACTGTTTCTGTCGGATATGCTTCGTGCACAGATCCGAGGGAGCAGATCATCGATGTGAAAAAGCGCGCCGATGAAGTTCTGTATCAGGACAAAAAGGTGCAGAACGCGGGCGTAATTGAATGATTATCTGATTCTAAAAAGTATAAAATTTCTGTCAAATTCCCCGTTTTTCTTGACGGGGAATTTATTTTGTTGTATTCTGAATCCGAAAATGACTGATGGTCAGTTATGCAGGAGGTACATGCCATGTATTACAGCAGTGGAAATTATGAAGCATTTGCGACACCTGAGAAACCGGAAGGAATTGAGAAGAAACATGCGTATATTATAGGAACAGGCCTTGGAGGCCTTTCGGCTGCATGTTATCTGATCCGGGACGCACAGATGCCGGGAGAGAATATCACCCTGTTCGAGTCACTTCCGCTTGCGGGAGGTTCGTGCGACGGTCTGCATGACCCGCAGAAGGGATACATCATGCGCGGCGGCCGTGAGATGGATAATCATTTTGAATGTATGTGGGATCTGTTCCGGTCCATTCCCTCCATTGTCAATCCCGGAGAAACGATTTTTTCGGAGTATTACAAGCTGAACAAGGAGGATCCGAACTATTCCCTCTGCCGTGTAACGGAGAAGCAGGGACAGGATGCTCACACGGATCGGAAGTATGACCTGAACAAGAACGCGGAGAAGCAGCTGCTGAAGCTGATGTTTGCCAGCGATGAGGAGCTGGCGGACAAGACCATCGACGATATGTTTGATGATGATTTTTACCGGACAAACTTCTGGATCTACTGGCAGACCATGTTCGCGTTTGAGAAATGGCACAGTGCTCTCGAGATGAAGAAGTACATGCAGCGCTATGTCCATCACATCGACGGACTCCCGGATCTGAGTGCGCTGCGCTTCACACGATACAATCAGTATGAGTCGATGATCCTTCCGATGGTGAAGTATATCCAGGATGCCGGCGCGGTGATCCAGTACAATACACAGGTGACGAATATTGTCTGCGACTGCAAGCCTTCGCGAAAACAGGCTGTCAGACTGGAGTACACACAGGACGGAGAGGATAAGGCCATTGATCTGACTGAGGATGATCTGGTCTTTGTGACAAACGGTTCGCAGGGCGACGGTTCTGCCTACGGCGATCAGACGCATGCGCCTGAGATTCAGATCGAGAACGGACAGGGCCCGTCTGTGGAGCTGTGGAAGAAGCTGGCGGCTCAGGATGACGCCTTCGGTCATCCGGACGTATTCTTCCGGGACATCAAGGAGACCAGCTGGGAGTCCTGGACGGTGGATACGGCGAACAAGGAGATTCTGGAGGCCATCGAGAAGATCTGCCACAGAGATCCGCTCTCCGGAAAGGTAGTAACCGGCGGAATCGTGACAGCGAAGGATTCCAGCTGGCTCATCAGCTGGACAATCAACCGCCAGGGTCAGTTCCAGGATCAGCCGGATGATCACTGCCTGATCTGGGTTTACGGACTGAACTGCTGGGATGACTGCGGCGACTATGTCCAGAAGCCGATGTTCATGTGCAGCGGCCGTGAGCTCTGTGCGGAGTGGCTGTATCATCTCGGAATTCCTGCAGATCATATCGATGAGCTTGCGGACAAGGAGTGCAACACCACCCCATGCATGATGCCTTACGTAACGAGTTTCTTTGAGCCGAGAAAGTATGGCGATCGTCCGCTCGTGGTTCCGGAGGGATCCGTGAATCTGGCCTTCCTCGGACAGTATGCGGAGACTCCGCGGGATACGGTATTCACGACAGAATACTCCATCCGCACAGGTATGGAAGCGGTCTATACCCTCTGCAAGGTAGACCGGGGAGTTCCGGAGGTGTGGGGATCCATTTATGATATCCGCGATCTGATCACTGCAGGTGTGAAGATGAACGACGGCAAGATGATTAAGGACTGGCCGATCGGGGCAGGTGAGAAGGCGGCCATCATGGGCGCTCTGAAGCTCGCGCGCAACACGGATCTGGAGACGCTTCTGATCCGTCTCGGAGCGGCAGAGGAAAAGGACTTTGAACCGGTGATCGACAAGAAGAAGGCTGCCGAGGCGGTGGAAGACGTGAAGAACAGCGCGGTCACCAAGGCTGTCGGAGCGGCTGTCGCGGTTGCGGCAGGCGTGACGGCGCTGAAGCATCTGAAGAAGAAATAATTTAAGGAAGCATGACTCCGGGAAGAGATGATCCCCGGAAGCGTGATTCCGGAACATAATGATCCCGGAATATGATAATTCCGGGATTTATGGAGCAATGACGAAATTGGCAAGGGTCAGCAGAAAACCTGCCATTTCGCCATTGCTTTTTTCTGCGAGAAAGCTGAGCATTGCGTGATACTTCTGATTATTGAGCTCGACGCTGAAATCAAAGGCCGGATGCTTCGCGTCGACTTTGCGGATCACGTCAGTCAGGATCGCATAAAGACTGAAATCCTGCCTGAGGGAGTACTGATATTTGTTCACGGCGATCACAGAGTCCTTCAGCAGATCCTGCATATCCTTGTCGATGCGGAGGAGTGCCAGCTGTTGATCCGGATTGAGGACAATGACGGCTCTTGCCAGAAGAAGAGGCTGATGATTCTGCGGATTCTGATAGCGGAAAGGCAAATTATTCACGAGACTCACCTCAGCCATGGTCTGATAGAAGCGGTCCGTATCTTCGTCTGTAACGTTGCTGACGAAAGGACTGCCAATCAGATCCTTGAGCGGGATCGGTCTGCTGAAGAAAAAGCCCTGAATGAAGTTCATACCCCATTGCTGTGCATACCAGAGCTGTTCTCTGGTTTCAATTCCCTCCGCGATCATCATGCTGCCGGTCTCATGGCAGAGATCAACGATGCTTTGAATGATGATTTTGGTTCGCTGATTCGAGAGATCCCGGAAGAAGGACTGGTCAATCTTCACGCCCTGGACCTCATAATTATGGAAGGCGGACAGAGAAGATTCTCCGACACCGAAATCATCCATCCACACCCGGTAGCCGTGCTCGTTCAGCTGCTTCACGGCATCATGAATCAGATTTGTCTCCGCGAAGGCGGATTCCGTGATCTCGAACTGAATCTGTTCCCTTGGGATCTCATAACGCGAGACAATGCGCTCGATTTCCTCCGGCATATTCATGATTTTGAAATCGGTCTGAGACAGATTAACATTGACAAAAAGCTTTCTCGGGAACTTATCGCTGTATTTCCGGATATCCCTGCACACCTGTTCCAGAAGGTACAGATCGAGACGGTAAGCCTCGAAGCTTTCTTCCAGGTAAGGAACATAATCAGCGGGAGAAATCATGCCCTTCTCCGGATCGATCCACCGGCTCAGTGCCTCAAATCCGCAGGTGGTTCCGGAAAGGGATCCGACGATCGGCTGGTAGTACGGAACAAAATGGCCTGCCTCCAAGGCAGCGATGAAATTGTTGTGTACAAAGTTTTCCCTCGCACGTTTCTGCTCCAGTACTGCATCGTAGATGCAGAGATAGTTGTCGCCTGAGGTGACATTATATGCCTGATTTGCCGCATATCTCGCGTTGTACATACCGGTGATGAAGTCTGCAGGAGCGTCAGTATCGTGATGGTGATAAATTCCGGCACGGAGAATGACAACCCGGCTGCTTTCCAGAGCGGCGACGTCGGACTGAACTTTTCGGATCCGGTCCGTGAATTCAGAATCCGGGACTGTCGCATACAGTACAAAATGATCCAGCTCGCGGGTGAAGAGGATCGAGTCGGGAAAATTCCGCAGGAGTGTATTAAGAATGGCCTGAAGGATGATTTGTCCGTTCCGGGTGCCAATGGTTTCATTGATTTCCGCAAAACGGTTGACGTTCAGATAGGCAATTGACCATGATTTGCCTGCCATTTTATTCTGGGTGAAAAATTTTACGGCGTCATCCGTGTTTTTTATGGCAGCTGGGGATAGAAGCTGGTCTGTCATCATCCGGATCGAGGCATTGACCAGAGACAGCGTCCCCTGCATCGTGCCTTTTCCGTCGCTTTTTGCCTTATAGAGGTAATTGTCGGCGATTTTTATCAGAGCGCGCAGATCGGATTCCGCATGAGGAATACCGACACAATATCCGATGCTGCAGGTAAAGGGGTGATCATCCCCGGTTTCCGCGCAGGAATTCTGGAACTCGCGGAGTTTCTGGCTGAACGACTGGGCATTGTCCCTGGAGATGATCAGAAACTCATCTCCGCCATATCGATAGCAGCGATCCTCGTAATCATGAAAAACATGTCTGAGTTTTTTCCCGGTCTTCTCGAGCACCTTGTCCCCGTATTCATGACCGTAATTGTCGTTGTATTGCTTGAAGGAATCCAGATCGATCAGTGCCAGAGACAGCTTCTGGTTGATGTAGCCGGGAAAATCCTTCCGCAGCGCATAGCGGTTAAGAAGGGTGGTAAGCGCGTCTGTCCTGCTCTTGGTGTAATAGAGATCCCTCTTGCTCTCAATGGAGAACAGCATGCCTTCTGTATGAAGAAAGGAAATCCAACGGACCCAGTTGACAAAGCCGCAGATCAGATGCAGGGCAATGATATCGACCAGATCCTGCCACGCAATATTATGATGCAGGAAGCACAGAACAAAGATCATCGACACAATGTTGATCGCGGCATTCCGGATAAAAGACGGAATATCCGAGAGCGGCAGCAGATAGACGATGATCGTGACAAGAATGTATTCAAAGAAAAAACTGCTGTTCTTCTGAGTGGTAAAAAAGGTCATACTTGACAGAATCATGTTGATGCCGCAGAAGAGATGGAAGATCAGCGCGGCATGACCGCGTGTGATATCATCCCCGGGCCTTTTCTGCTCATACAGCACCAGCCGCAGGAAGACAACGTTGGTCAGAAACAGGATAAGGTAGGCAGAGGTGGCGTTGACACCGGAGAGCACATAGCCCTTGTCTAAGGATAAAACAGAGCCGATCACTCCGATCAGTGCGAGTATGCAGAGAAGAATACACGCGGTGATGCTGTAAAATATGCTGTTTTTGAGGATATCAGACTTAAGGCGGGGATCCTTGTCTGCAGAAAGATCCAGGTCTCTCCCGACGATTAATTTTGCCAGCCTTTGCAGAAACTTCTCTCTACGTACTTTCATAGATTCTCCGGTAAAACACGATGTGATAATTGTGCCACAAACTGTATGAAACGAGATAAAACACGCTGCGCGAGTTTTATCTCGCTATCGCGATGCTCGCCGCACACGAATACTTCGCATTCGGCTGCGGCTCACTGTTCGCGTAAATAAAAACTATTTTTATTATAGCATTATTAGAGGAAAGTGTGTACATGTAAGCATCGGAAAAGCCTGATATGTACCCGGAAGAAACCTGGCATATACTTGAAAGAAATTTGACATAAGTATTGGAATAAACCTGGTATAGTTGTACCGGAAGTGCTGTTTTTTTTTTTTGGGGGGGGGTCTTCTAATTCTTAAGACTTCGTTCGCCGTTTTATGGTATACTGATAGATAAGCTTGTAAGCTTGTTGAAAAATAGAGGAGCCTTATGAAAACACTTGCAGTTTTCCTGGCGTATTCGAAATGGAAATATAATTATGCGTGAAAAAATATCTTTCTTCTTTCAAAAACTTAAGCTTACGATTTTTCCGGATGTTTCGAGAAATGTGAAGGATGAAATCATCCGGGATAATGTCTATCGCCTGAAGAAGATTTCAGCTGCGGTTACGGCAGTTGAGATTGTGATTCTGACCCTGTTCTGCGTTCATTACTATTTCGCTGTTCTGCATTATTGGCGGAGTGTGATCAGCGCCCTGACATGTATTTTGGTAAGTGTATATATCACGGTGCATATGACAAGAATTTCGCGGAATGAGATCAGCCTGAATAAGCATCTTCTGCGCGAAAATGTGATTATCATTCTTTATTACGGAATTCTGGTTTTCTGGGGTATGGCGGCGTCGCTGCGCCATTATGTGTCCGGAGAGCAGATGCTGACCTTTTTCATAGTGGAAATTGTGTTTACCTGTTTCGTTACGATGCCTCCGCTGATGAGTATCGCTCTGATTCTGTCGGCACACGGTATTTTCTTCATTGCTCTGGAATTGGAAGACGGAGCGGCGAGAATCAGTTTCCTGAATTATCTGGCACTCGCTCTGCTTCTATGCGCCGGCATGATCACCCGCTACCACATTGAAGTAAGGCAGATCCGGCAGTGTATAGAGGTGGAGAACCTGAATAAAAAGCTGGAGATCCTTTCCATGACAGATGCTCTGACGGGTATCGGAAACCGGATGGCTCTCCGGACAGTTTTTCAGAATTATGTCGGCGGTCAGGTCGCCGTAATGATGGCGGATGTCGATTATTTCAAACGGTATAATGATGAAGCGGGACATGAGGCGGGAGATCAGGTGCTGATGTGCGTGGCGTCTTTGCTCACGCGGTATTTTCCGAGAAATTGCTGCTTTCGTTATGGAGGAGACGAATTTCTGGTTCTCATGAAAACGGATCAGTCGGAGGAGTTTCAGCACCGTATTGACAGCTGGCAGGATGCTGTTTCAGCCGCCTCCGTTCCCGGAATTTCAGTCCCGATCCGGTGCAGTGCCGGATTCGTAGGAGAAAGAGTGGAAAGCGAGGAGGAGCTCAGAAGGCTGGTTCACAAGGCGGACAGGGAGCTCTATCTGGTAAAGGAAACGCATCACAAGAGCGTACGCGGAAGAAGGTGAACGGAGAAGACAGCCGGTTAAGCTGTTTTCCCGTGTGCTGTTCTTACCGGGTACGCTCTTGATGATTTCGCAGCGGAGAGGGTATTCTGTTAAGGATCAGGGGGCTTCGTTCAGGAAATCCCGGATCAGGGGGTCCCTTCAGAAAATCCTGAATCAGGGGGTTCCTTCAGAAATTCCCGGATCAGGAGACTTCGTTCAGGGAATCCCGGATTGCTTCGGCAAGGCTGGTCAGATCGTCTTCCTGTTCTTCCTTCATCGCGGAGGCGAGCGACAGCCTTTCATTCAGGATGGTCATGTCCTTCAGCTCGTTGTTGAGGAAGTCCTGCATCAGATCCCCTGACTTGCATGCCCAGGAGCCGTTTTCGATGATGGCGAAGGTTCGTTTCTGGAGGTTCAGCGCCTTCATATCCATCAGATAGTTGTGCATCACCGGATAGATGCCGAGGTTATAGGTGACCGAGGCCAGGACGATGTGGCTGACACGGAAGGTCTCGGAGATCAGGTAGGATACGTGTGTGTTCGACACATCGTATACGACCGTGTTGGTGACGCCGAGCTCCGCCAGCTTTGCGGCCAGCGCCTGGGCAGCCGCCTCGGTATTGCCGTACATGGAGGCGTAGCAGATCATGACCGCCTTCTCCTCCGGCTCATAGGTGCTCCAGTGCTGGTATTTGTCCAGCAGATAGTCAAAATCGCTGCGCCACACCAGTCCGTGAAGCGGGCAGATATATTTGATCTGCGGAAGCAGGGGAGCTGCCTTCTTCAGAAGCTTCTGAATATGCGGACCGTATTTCCCCACGATGTTGGTGAGATAGCGTCTGGACTCGTCGATCCAGTCGCGGTCGTAATTCACCTCGTCATTGAAAAGCTTTCCGTCCAGAGCGATGAAGGAGCCGAAGGCGTCCGCGGAGAAGAGAACGCCGTTCGTGGTGTCGAAGGTGACCATTGCCTCCGGCCAGTGCACCATCTGTGCCTGCACGAAGGCGACGGTATGATCTCCGAAGCAGGCAGTGTCGCCTTCCTTCACCTCAATGGTTTCGTGTCCGTCCGTGTGAAAACCGAACTGATGCATCAGCATAAATCCTTTTTCCGTGCAGTAGATGCGGCAGTCGGGGTAGCGGAGCAGTACCTCCTGAAGAGATGCCGCGTGGTCAGGCTCCAGGTGGTTGACCACCAGAGCGTCGAGCTTCGCGCCGTCCAGAAGATACTCGATGTTCTCGAGCATCTGGCGGCAGGCCGACCAGTCAACGGTGTCAAAAAGTACGTTCTGCTTATCCTTCAGCAGATATGCGTTATAGCTGACTCCTCTCGGTATCGGGTGAATATTCTCGAAGAGATGAGTGCGATGATCATTCGCGCCGACCCACCACAGATTGTCCGTCACCTGTCTTACACAATGCATATGGTTTCCTCCTATATAATGATGATTCGACATGCCTGTCCTTTAATGCCATACTGATGATTCGACATGCCCGTCCTTTATATGCCTGTCTTTCGCAGATCTTCGACATGTCTGCCTTTTGCAGGTTTTCGATATGCCGGTTCTGGAATTTGTCATATCCGTTGTCTGAATCCGTGAATTATTCCACCTTTGTGAAGTTTGCCTTTGGTTCCGCGCATTCCGGACATACCCAGTCCTCCGGAAGCTTCTCGAAGAGGGTTCCTGGCCTGATGTCGGCAGCCGGGTCTCCGATGGCAGCATCGTATTCGTATCCGCATCCGTCGCATACATAGAGGCTGTACGGCGGTTTCATCTTCTTGGGCTGAGCGCGTTTGATCTTCTTCATCGGCGGAGCGGGTTTCTTCTCGCCCGTGTCGAGTGCTTCTGTAAGAAGCGGGAGAATCTCGTTCACATCTCCGACGATACCGTAATCGCAGTTCTTGAAGATCGGCGCGTTCGGATTCTTGTTGATCGCGACAATGGTGGATGCCTCACGGATGCCCTTCAGGTGCTGAACAGCTCCGGAGATGCCGCAGGCGATATACAGGTTGCCGGAGAACTTCTGCCCGGACATGCCGACGTAGCGGTTGAGCGGTACGTAGTGAAGAGTTTCGGATACCGGACGGGAGGAGCCGATGGCTGCGCCGGCGGCTGCCGCCAGATCCTCGATCAGCTTCATGTTCTCCTTCGGACCGATGCCCTTTCCTGCGGATACCACACGTTCCGCCTTCGCGATCGGGGTGTCCTTCGGGATGCCGACCGTGAAGTCATAGCCATCCTTTTTCAGATCCTTTACCAGTTCCTCGACACGTTCCTGTGCGGAGCCGTCCTTGAGGATCTTTTTTCTGCGAGCGCCGGTGACATTCGGCTGCTGCTGGAAGAGCGGAGCAGAAGCCTCCTTCGGAGCCTTTCCGAGGATCGCGGTCGAGATGACAAGACGCTGAATCTCGTTGGTTCCCTCATAGATGGTTGTGATCTTCGCGTCGCGGTAAAATCTTTCAACATCCATGCCCTTCAGGTAGCCGTTGCCGCCGTGAATCTGCAGTGCCTCGTCGCAGACCTCCACGGCGGTATCCGAAGCGTACTGCTTTGCCATTGCGGCCTCCATTGCATAGGGCTCATGGTTCTGCTTCAGCTCCGCGGCGCTGTAGACGAGCATCCGGGATGCCCGGATCTTTGTCGCCATATCTGCGATCTTGAAGGAGATCGCCTGCTGGAAGGCAATTGGCTTATGGAACTGCACGCGCTCCTTGGAGTAAGCGATTGCGCTCTCAAACGCTCCCTGTGAGATGCCAAGCGCCTGTGCGGCGATGCCGATGCGTCCGCCGTCAAGTGTGTTCATGGCAATCTTGAATCCCTGACCTTCCTGCCCGAGGAGATTTTCCTTCGGAACTTTCACATTGTTGAACAGGAGCTGGGCTGTTG
This sequence comes from Bilifractor sp. HCP3S3_D3, assembly GCF_052063915.1. Classification (NCBI taxonomy): domain Bacteria; kingdom Bacillati; phylum Bacillota; class Clostridia; order Lachnospirales; family Lachnospiraceae; genus Bilifractor; species Bilifractor sp. HCP3S3_D3. The sequence goes on along the minus strand of NZ_JBQHWP010000009.1, from coordinate 133,188 downwards.
CGGAGGAACGGATGCCGAGCTTGTCGTAGTGATCGCCGAATTCAAATCCGGGCATGCCCTTTTCGACGATGAAGGCACTGATGCCTCTGGAGCCGATTCCCGGCGTGGTGAGGGCGAAGATTACGTAGATGTCGGCCTCTCCGCCGTTGGTGATGAAGATCTTCTCACCGTTGAGCAGGTAATAGTCGCCCTGCAGTACAGCGGTGGTCTCCGTGCCGCCGGCATCCGAACCGGCATTCGGCTCGGTAAGGCCGAATGCGCCGAGCTTCTCGCCCTTCGCGAGAGGAACAAGATATTTCTGCTTCTGCTCCTCGGTTCCGTACGCGGCGATGGGCCAGGTTCCCAGAGAAGTGTGCGCGGAGAGGATAACGCCCACGCCGGCATCGACTCTGGAGAGCTCCTCCACGGCGATGGCGTAGCTTGTTACGTCAAGCCCTGCGCCGCCGTATTCCTTCGGGTAGGGAAGTCCCATGATGCCTAGATCGGTCATCTTGCGAACAACCTCTGACGGGAAAATATTGCCCTTGTCCCATTCGAAAGAGTATGGTTTGATTTCGGCTTCGGCAAAGGCGCGTACCTTCGCGCGGAGTTCCTCCTGTTTCTGTGTGGTTGCGTAGTTCATAGACCTGCCTCCTTTTCCTGAATATTTTTCATTTCCAAAATCAGATGAAACACAAAAATTTAAACACATTCAGAGTGAGATAAAACACATTTCGGGGTTTTCCGCCATCGCGATGCTCTTTGTATACAGCAGATGCACGGTCAATACAATTCCAACGACCCGGCTGCTGTCAGCAGCTGTCAGCAACGGTCATAAGGTAAATTTCATGTACAGGAAGACCTCAATTCAGACTCAATTCAAATGACGGGGTGGGGCGGATTTCGTTGTATCTGGACCGGTCTTCAAAAGGTCGCGGATAGATAGTTTCGCGAGCTCGTGATCAAGCTTCTGCTGAATCCCGCAGAGTCTGGAATGGATCGTGCATTTCCTGCAGTTCTTCGCGGACCAGGTGCAGTGATAGCCGGGGCTCATGCAGTCAGAGATATAAGAGTCGGATTCCGTGATCCGGATGACGTCCAGAAGGGTAAGTCTGCTGAGATCGGCGGTGAGCTCTGTTCCTCCATTGACGCCCCGGACGCTCTTCACAATTCCCGCTTCCGTCAGTTTCCGCAGAATCTTATACGCGAACTGAAGCGGAACGGCCTCGCTCTCGCAGAGCTCTTTGACATTGTGCCGTTCTCCGTCCGCCAGAGCGCGGAGAATTCGTAAAGCGTAGTCAGTTTCCCGGGTGATCAGCATTGTTTTCTTCCTTTTGTTTGGTCTGTGAATCGATCTGTAAATCAGCTTGTGAATCAGTCTGTGAATCGGTCTGTATATTGGCTTGTGGATCAGTCTGTGAATCGGTCTGTATATTGGCTTGTGGATCAGTCTGTGAATCGGCTGATGAATCAGTAAGTGAATCAGATTGTTTTGATCAGCCTGTTATTTGTTGCCGTCAAATAATTTATGAGATATTCGTTGGCGTCAAATAATTTATAAGATAACTGTAATATACTGGAGCATTTTAGTCAACAATAAGGAGGGCGAGAATTGCAAATTCGTGCAAATATCATGATTATTGTCTGATATTATTGTGCAGAATACTGAGAATAATCAGGCGGTCCAACATCTCTGATGATGGCAGCCGATAGCGACCCCGCTTCCGGGAACTCAGAACATACCGTCAGAGAGAACAGTTCGATTTTGTGGGGCATAAATCACCCGGAATCATTAAAAATCAAGGAAAATTTGACGTGAGATAGCTTTGTTGCTATTATTGAAAATGTAATATTATCGTTATATTTTTTTGTATTTAACCGAATTAACCGAACAGGCGCAAGGGTGTGCAGCGCGGTGTGATTAAGACCTTATCTTTCTTGCAGCGCGGTGTGATTTACCGCTTATTCATTTTTGTGAAAAACGTATGAGCGTTAGAAATATTATGAAGAAGATAAGAACTATCCTGATTCAGAGAAAAATAAAGTCGGAGGAGGGCGCAAGCCTGTCCGTGGCATTGCTGTTTTTCCTGGTATGCGCGGTTGTCGGGTCCGTGATTCTCGCCGTGGCGGCTTCATCGGTAGGTCGAATGAAGAATTTGTCCTCGACGGAACGAGATAAGGATGCTGTGTATTCTACGGCAAGACTTGTCGTGCGTCGCATGGCGGGGAAGAATCTAACGGATGAGAAGATTCTTCCGGGACTTCTGGGACTCGAAGCTTCCGAAAAAAGCGATGAGGACGGAACGAGTGATGACGCCGGAAAAAGTGCCAAAGTCAGCACCGGCAAGGCAGGAGACATTACGCAGATTGTCTGCAACCCGGCGGACAATACCCTGACGGCGACTGTGCAGTTTTCTTTCTATCGGAGAGTAAATGAAGACGGAACCTATGTCGATTCCAGAACTGCTGATGCCGGTACGTCCGGAGCAGCTTCTACTCCAGAATCCGGAGGGACGGTTTCAACGGGAACCACTGAAACTCCGGGAGGAAATACGGTCGACAGTTCCGGCACATCACAGGCAGGCACTTCGGATTACCTGAACGGAAGGCTTCCGGAATCTCCGTTTGCGAATCTTCAGAGTACGACCGGCGAGACTGTGGATTCCAGACTGAATCTCACCGGGTATGAAATCGTTCGTGCGGGAGAGGTTATCGATTCCTTCTGGTACAACTATGTCTTGAAGGATGATGGAAAACTTGGGCAGCAAGTTGCTGATTCTGGATTTCCCGGCGATAATGCTTACAATTGGACCCGCGATGATGTTCCGGGCAATCATACCTGGATGTACGGCCACAGTGATTCAGTGGACAATTCCCTGACTGACTCTGCGTTCAAAAAACAGTCGTATATTTTGAACGTTGGAAATGACAGCGAAGCACTTAAGGTCTGCGTGGATTTTTACATGGACAAAGATCTGAACATCGAGGCGCAGATTTATCCTTATAAAGATGATAAAAATGGGCAACAGATTTCCACGTTTAAAAACGCGTCGGCAAGATGTCTGATGAAGATTCCTGCGAACGGCGGAGAACTGCAGTACACACAGGATACAGACACCGAAGAAAATAAAGACACCGCAGAATCGGGGGCATCTGCTCCCATCGCAGTTTCCGGAACAACAGGAGGATCCGGCGCGCCATCAGAAGTATCGCCCCAGAACAAGGATGATACGGATGGCTCCGTTACCTACAAGGTGACTGTTACCAGAAGTGTGACACTGAGCGGATTCGGATGGGGAGAAGCAAAGGTCTACACCGGCTCCGCGATTGCCGCGCAGAATCCGGCGGGATCATAAGGATCTGGCAGGTACATAAGGATCTGACGGGATTATTAGAATCCGGAAGGCTCATAGGGATCTGTCGGGCCCATAAGGATCCGGCGAATGTCCTTTGGAGATGGACGGATGATTAAGGGACAGTGAGAAGAATGCAGGGAAAACAGAGAAAAATGCAAGATGAAACGGTCATACCCATACAGAAAAGAGTACCAGACGAAACAAGCATATCCAGACAGAAAAGAGTGCCAGACGTAGCGGTCATACCCAGACAGAAACGTATGCAAGACATTACGGTCATATCCGGACAGAGAAGTATACATGACGAGACAGGAATACAAAAGCAGAAACTTTCACGAAAGAAACCAGGCATGAACAGGCTTATGACAAGGATGCGAAACGTGAAGCATAACGCTGTGAACAGTGCCGGACAAAGGGGCAGTTTTGGAGGCTCCGTGCGGGTGAAGCTTGGTTCAAAGGCGGGCGAAAGTCTGACAGAGACACTGGTAGCGGTTCTGATCGTGTCGCTCGCTTCCATTCTTCTGGTTACGATGGTGCAGGCCTCCCGCCGGGTGGTCACGAGATCCGGGTCCGCCTACTCCGGTTACATCAAGGAGCATAATGAGCTGGCGGTTGAAAGCAGCAGCCAGAACAACTCTAAAGAAATAACCCTCACGCCAGCAGCCAGAGAGAATGACACTAGCCTGCGCGAAATTCATGAAAAGGTTAACGTGCAGACTGAGAAAGACGGAAATACGGTGTTTTTCCCGGCGGACAGCTGAAACAGGGCAGATGCGAAGGATGTTGCAGACTTATATGATTGCCGGGATAGCTGACCAGATGGGATAAACAGGACAGATGCGAGGCATGCCGCAGGCAGATGTGGCTACCGGGAGAGTTGACCGAGCAGAACAAGCAGTGCAGGCAGACGCCGGAAAAGAGCAGAGAGGATCATGAGACGCAGACGAGGTGATTCTATGAACCGTAATAGAATAAAAACAATAAAATCGCGGAAGGGTTTTTCCCTCATGGAGATGCTCGTGACTGTGCTTCTGATGTCTCTGGCAACACTGGCTGTCGTTGCAGGGGTGACAGCCGCGGTACGTACCTACCGGCGCATGACGCTGAAGGCCGAGGCACAGACGCTTCTCGGAACGGCGATCGCTGCAGTGGACGATGATTTTGCCACGGCGGATCTCTCTACACTGAATTTCGGGTCTGATGGAGCTGATGTATCCTTCTTTTCCGGAAATCGCGGATATGAGGTACATATCCATAATGAAGGGGACACCATATATATGACCGACGCTCAGAGCAGTTCATCCGATCCCTCCGCAAGCGGGTCGTCTTCTGCGACCGGCGCGATTCCAATTGTCACAACAAAGACGAGAACACAGAACCTGAAGCTTCAGATCAAGGATATTTCGATTACACCGTCCGCAGCGGAGGCTTCCGGAGGCAATGTGCCGGGCGGCGATTCAGAGACAAAGTTTTCGAATTCGAACCCGTATTTCACGTATACGATCTCGGTTCTGCACGGGGACGAGAATACTGTAGTGGAGTCGGAAACGGTAAAGACCGCAGTAATCGCAGGCTATCCGGCAGCGGCAGACAGCAGGGCGAGTACGGGAAACTAATAGGGACAGACAGCAGGGTGAGTACGGGAAACTAATAGGGCAGATAGCAGAGAGAATACGGGAAACTGAATCAGCCCGGATCTCAGAAAAGGTGCGCATATGGTGACACAAGCCGATATGCGAATACATGGTTCGCATATGGCGACACAAGCCTGCATGCGGATACAGGGAACGAAATCAGACCAGATATCAGAGCGGATTTTTAACATCGGGGATGACAGAACATGAGAAATAATGATTTTCCAGATGATCAGAAGCATAGAGAAGAAGAGGCGGACAAGATCTGCCTGAACAAAAGGAAGACAGCCCGGGACAGAGCCCGGAGAGGATTTACGCTGGCAGAGATGCTGCTTACCGTTGCAATTATCGGCATTCTGGCAGCGTTTGCCTTTGTCGCGGTCATCCGCTATCAGAAGTCCCTTAAGCAGACCGAGCTCGATGACACCGCGCGGGAGATTTTTGTCGCAGCGCAGAATCACATGACCGTAGCAAGGGCAAGCGGAAACTGGGATACCTATGTTGCGGAAGCGGAAAGTCAGACAGGTGGAGGTTCTGACCGGCTTGGCAAGGCAATGGGAGCCGTTGCAGGTGGCACGGGCGGGCCGTCTGACTATGATGGAAGCATTGGCTCATGGGATTCTTCCTGGGCGGATGGAACACTTGGGAAAGATGAAAAGCACGATTTCCGGTATGTGACGGTCAGTGCTGACGGCAAGAGCGATCCCCGTATTCTGTCCATGATTCTCCCGGACGACTCCATCGATGAGACACTCCGCGGAAACGGAAACATTCTCATTGAATACGATGCGGAGACGGCAACGGTCTACGGTGTGTGGTACTGTAAGCCCGCGGACCTGAAGAAGGCGAGTACAGGCAGCACTTCCATTGCTGATACAACGGCTTATAACAATAAAAACCGTACCAGCAAATCTGCCCGCATGAAGAGCAACCCGATGGTGGGCTATTATGGCGGTGCGGCATCAGCGGCGAAAGAAGGAGAGTCAGAGAATGACAATATCAGCGCCATCATTGAGAATGATGACCGTCTGATGCTCGAAGTCGCTGTGCCGGAGCAGAAAGAATCTGACTCTGCAGCTTCACAGAGAGCTTATACGGTTAAAGCGACTGTGACCGGACAGACAAGCGGAAACTCCAGGGAAATCAGCCTGGGAACATCCAAGGGTATTGCCAGTGGCAGCACTACGAATCTTATGGGTGGAAGTGGACTGAACGGAGTGATTCAACGGGGCAGTGGAAGTAGCAATAAATACCGTTTGTATTATTACACCCTGGACAGTGTGACCGACGGGGCAGATGGTCATTTTGCCAGTCAGTTCTGCAACTCTGCATCTGCGAATGAGAAGCCACTTATCCCCGGAGAAAACCTCACAATTACCGTCCGCCTGGTTTATGGCGATGAGACGGAAAAATCCGATGCAGAGAAGAAAGATACTTTGTCGGCTGACGGAGCTGGAAAATCTGTGACGCTGTCCTGCAACAGCCTTTTTGCAAATGGTTCAAACAGCGGAGGTGACAAGGGCACTGCTCGAATCGCCTATGGGCGTCATCTGCAGAACCTGAGCACGGTTGTTTCCGGCGTAAACTTCACTGGAAGTACCGGGGCGCAGGTTTCGGGTTCCCGGTCTGGTTCGGCTGTCATCACAAAAGCAAAAATGCTGAATGACCTCGACTGGTCAAACATGACAATTCGTTTTCTGAGTGAAAAAGCGATGAAACGGACTACGGGCAGTACATCAGCAGGCGGCGGAGCGGGAACAGCTTCATACTCTGTGTCTTCCTATAATAATACATGGAATACGGCTGTGGGTGCCGCGCTTATGGCTGCCGGAAATTTCTACAGCATCTCGGATTCTGCCCTGACGGAATTCAATGGAAACGGATTTGCGATCTCCAATCTTCAGATCGGAGCGGCTTCTGCAACTGCCGGTTCGGGCACGGGCACTCCGGACAAGACCGGTTCCGGCCCCAAAACGACCACTCCTGAGGAAATGAATAAATCTGAAGGAAGTACCTGTGCAGGTCTCTTCGGCTATATCGATGCCGGAACAACAGGCGGAAACACAATGACAATCCAGCGGCTGACGCTGAAGAATCCGACGGCTGAAAAGGCTGCCTATGCCGGATTTGTGGTTGGAAAGACAAATCGGGAGACCAAGATTCAGAATGTAACCGTAACAGGAGATACTGCGCTTAGCCTCACGGCGGATCAGGCGGCAGGGGGCATCCTGGGAGAGGCGGCAAATTCCAGTACCAGCATCCTTTATGCAAAAGTTTTGTCCGGGAAGACGCTGACAATTGCCGCAAATTCGGGCAACGATTCGAATACTGCTAAAAATAACGGTTCAAATAGTGCAAATTCCAATAATAACGCAAATGCAGGGGGAATCCTCGGCTGTCAGATTGGAGGCGGAACAGGGACAGAAGGCACCTGGACGGGTCTGCGCATGGAGAACTGCACAGTTTCGGTATCCGGGAAAGCAAACAGCACTTCAGCGAATGCTGGCAATGCAGATAATAGCAAAAAATATCTGAAAATCACCGGAGCTTACTCTGCAGGAGGAGTTCTCGGCTATTGTGCAGCAGGCGAACCTGGAAGCACGTCAGAAGGTAATTCCGGAAACAATACCAACTATGCAGGATCTGTAACAATTAAGAACTGCAACGTATTCGGCGTGGGAAACCAGGATCTTATCTCCGCGAAAAAAGTTGCGGGCGGGCTTGCCGCATATATCAGCAGCAAAGGAAATCTTGATGTCGAGAACGATGCAGTATCCATGTATGTCGCGGATTCTGATACACAGGGGGAAAGTGCGGGTACGGCCGGTGATGGCTTCGGCGGACTCATCGGATACCTGAACAGTTCGGCCGGTGGAAGCCAGATATCGAAATGCTATGTCGGCGGAAGGACAGCGGAAGGAGCTTACAACGAAACCGTAAATAACAATTCAACGCAGGGACGTTACAACATCCGCGGAAATGGCTATGTCGGAGGCTTCATCGGACAGATAGCAGGAAGCAATGCTCTGAGTGTCGAGAATTGCTTCACAACAGCATCTGCATATTCCGGGACCACCGCAAATTCAGGTAACGATAGTGACTCGGAGAATGCCGCCGAGGCCGGAAGCTTTATCGCCAACAGCACAAATGAGAACTTGTCGGTTAAGTCCTGTTATTCAACAGGACTTACGAACGGAACAGTGTTCGTGGGTGGAAGTGTCAGCAACGGAGGTAATAATTCACCGAAGAATTATTATCTGGCCGGGGTGAACAAGTCGGATCTCACCGGGGCAGGCGTAAAGAAAGCAAACGTCAACGATGCCGGTACTCCTTTTGCAAAACAGACTTCTTCAGTAGATACAAATAGATATGATTCAAGTCTTAAGGGAAAATACCCGTATCAGATGATCTCCGGACAGTCGGTGTATTATGGCGACTGGGTCGTTACGAAGGCACAGGACCTTGATGGCAGTTTCGGAATTCTGTACTACGAGATTGTGCAGCATGGAACCGGAAGCGAAGCAGCAAAAAATAAGAGCGTATATTATCATGGGTATATAGGGAATGCGGTTGCCGGAGAAGACAAGACCAATGACTCTTATCGGGAAGTCAACACCCTCAAAACCTTAAGTAATGAGCAGTTTCCGGGTGCATTAAACAATCATGGTCTATTAATGTCGGAAAATGGCGGAGACTATGTCACGGAAGATGGTTATATTCTGCTTGTGTCAGATCAATACAGTGCTAACGATGTTGTTATAGGTTGGGGAAATAGTTTTAGTAGAATAAAGGTAGGAGATTTAGATAAGACAATATTTATGCCATATGATGAATTGGCAGATAAGCTACAAATTACTGGATATCATATATATTTTGTCAATACATCATCGCTAGAAAAGTCGATACAAAATCAATCTAGAGAATTAATTTTTTACACGCAAAATTCTGATACTGAAAACAATAGCATTTGGAATTGGACCAAAAAGGTAAGTTTTTCTTTTGTACCTTGTTTCGCTGATTGTGTCACAAAAGCAACAAATAATTTGGACAATTATGAAATACGAAGTGCGCGTCAGTTGCAAGTATTATTTGGCGATCTTAATGGTGGAAAGTATTTGGGAACTGACAGTTCTGGTGGGGCTACTGTAATACAGTCGATGGATATTTCATTTGATAATAATAAAGTGAAATTTACAGAACCAGAATATGAATCAAATCAAAATGCTGCAGTTTCAAAGCTTACAAGTTATTCCTCAGTTACTCTTTCTGGGTTAAATGGCAAGTATTTGGGGAAAAGTAGAGAAGATAACGGCTCATATAAGCTTGATTGCCTTACAGGAAAATTAATAGATACTATTTCTTATAACACGTCGGAGTTAGGAAATCTTCAATTAACTAATATGGTTGCTGAGTCTGTGGTTGGAGACAATAATGGAAACGTGAAAAATCTTACAATTTCAGGTTCTAATTTCTCAAAATCTGTTTTGGTTTCGGGTAGTAATAAAGGAATGATTTCTAATTGCTCATTAGATGATGTTTCAACAGAAGGTGATGGCGTAGTAACAACAAACTATGGTACAATTTCAAACATAAGAGTGGAAAATGCTACAATAACGGGAAACGGAATCGCAACAAATAGTATAAATGGCAATAATGGTATACAGGCGAAAATTAATGATTGTACAATCATTAATACAAAAATAGAAAAAAATGGTATTGCTCAGGATAATAATCAGGAAATATCAAAAGTTAACATTCAAAAATCTTCTATTGGGAAAAACGGAATAGTAAATCAGAATAATTCGGGTGGAACGATATCAAATAGTAAAATATATGATTCGGAAATATCTGGGAATGGAGTTGCATATTCAAATAACGGTATAATTGGTGCCGAGAATGGAGAAGAAAGTAAAGGGGTTGATCTACAGTTCGTTACGATAGGGGCTAATGGTTTTGTTTATGAAAACAAAAATTCTATATTCAATAGCAACGTGATCAATGCACAAATTGGTGAGAATGGATTTGTAAACATTAACTCGAAGACAATTAACAATTGTCAGTTATATTCAGATAACGAGTCTTATATTGAATATGAAAAAAAACATGATGAAAATACACAATACTTCAAGCCCAAATCTTCCACTGTTGATGACGAAAATACGGTTTCAATGGGGTATAACCTGTTGGTTTGCGGATTGAAATATACTGATGGGACTACATCAGATGGTATGTCACATACTGAAAGTGAAGATGCAGCCGGTTTTGTAAAAAATAATCAAGATAGTAGTAGCAAAATCACTTCCTGCAGTTATTCAGGAAAGGTATATGGAAATAAAACTGCGGCGGGATTTTTCATAAATAATTCCGGAGTAATTGAGAATAGCTATGCTAATGCGCTGGTAACTGCTTCAGAAACTGTGGCTGGTTTTGGATATTTGTGTAACAATGGAGCAGTAAATACTTGTCATAGCCTTGGGATGTTACTTGGTGCAAAACAGGGCGCTGGTTTCATTTATGATTTTCAAGCAACGGGATGGCCTGCAAGCTTGACAAATGATTATTCAGCAATATGGAAGAGCACTGTTAATAATTTTTCTTTCTTTGATTATTCGTCAAAAGTAATTGAGTGGATGTTAAAAAACGATTCCTATATTAGCAATTGCGCATATCTCACCAGCATTTATTGTGAAAAGAACACGATAAAAGAAAGTGAAAATAATGATTTAATTAAATCTGGAAAAGTTACAGGTTACTCTTACCAGAAATTACAGAAGCTCAATAACACTTACGGAATTAATGCAAGTGAAGCTACGACAAAACCATATTATCAGTACACAAGCACTAATGAAAAGATTTATCCATTCCCAATGCCTGATGAAATGATCGCGTACGGAGACTGGGACTGGAACCAAGCAATCTATTCAATAAAGTTTGATGGAAATGGCGGTACAATTGATGGCAAGCCAATTTACACAATTGATAATATCGATTTTGTTATAGACGTAACCCTGCCCGATTGTACAGCACCAGATAGTAATCGGCAGTTTGTGGGATGGGAGGATCAATCTGGTAAAATTTATCAAGCAGGGGAAAAAGTATCCGGCTTAGCGACTTCAGGTACAGTAACCCTTACCGCCCAATGGAAAATAGATAATGTAACTGACTATGATTATTCAGATAGTGGAGTACAGACATATCCTGCGCCAGCCGATGGTTGGTATAAGCTTGAAGTTTGGGGCGCTGATGGTGGCGATGCAAGATTTGATTCCTCGAATACTGTTACTCCTGCAAAAGGCGGAAAGGGAGGATATGCTGTAAATTATGTTTATCTGACAAAGGACCAGAAGATCGATGTCTATGTGGGAGGTCATGGCCAGGATGCGACAGATAGTAATCTTATGCCAGCTAATGAGGATGAAAATCAAAAGTCGCAAACTCTATCCGGTGGCTGGAATGGCGGCGGAAATGCATACAGTTATTCTAAGAAAAATAGTGCCTTCATAAGTTATTGGCTTTTCGGCTCCGGCGGCGGTGCTTCACATATGGCTCTCCATTCGGAGACCGCTCTGGAGAATACTTTGTCAAATCTGTCAAATTACTCTGGAAATACTGACTCTGTTTTGCTGGTAGCCGGAGGCGGTGGAGGCGCCGGGTTATATGTGAATGTTTTGCGTGATAAGGTTAACCAAAAATACACATCAAGAAATGAAGGCGGATATGGTGGCGGTGAAAGTGGATCAGACGGCAGTGCTAACTCAAATAACATCAATGGTCCATATTCTACCTATGGAACAGGAGGAACTGGAAATACAGGCGGAAGTGTAAATGATGATGATGATAAGTTAAAATCTGGCGTTTTCGGGCTGGGAGGCTCTCCGATTGTAGATACGGATAGTGACAACAATTACTGCCCTGGTGCCGGCGGCGGAGGCGGCTGGTACGGTGGAGGTAGCAGTTATATTGACCCTGCACCACAGGACGGTTCTCTTGCCCAGCACGTTGCACCTTCCGCTGGTGGAGGCTCTGGTTATGTAAAAAGTTCTGGAGACGGATCCTCTATTGAAAACGGTACGACTAGGAACGGAGAAACTTCCGAAGCAAGAGGAAAAGTTCCAACTAATCCTTCTAATAATGGAAATGGCCACTGCCGTATCACATACCTGCCATCATATGGTTTCAATATTACTGAGAAGGACAATCCGCTTAGTCCGGTTGGAAATAACACGATAACGATTTCAAGGAACACTTCAGTTCAGCTCAGTCTCAAAGACGCTCAGAACCAGTATGTCAATGATGCCACCTGGAAAGTTACGGATCAGAATGGTAATGTAATTTCAGGCGATTCGGTTTTATTGCCAGAAACGGGCAGTGTACGTACATTCACGAGCAGTTCTGCCGGGACGTATGTCATCACCGCTACCGGGCCTGAGGAAGTGGTAAGTACTTCTGTCACGATTATGGTGCAGGATGATGTAGATTCAAATGCGATTACAGGAAATGCTGCGCCGGATGCAGGATCTGGGAAAAATAGTGGATCGGCAGCGAATTCGAATGTGGCTGCAAATACCGGAGGAAGTACGGACAGTACAACCGGTGGTGGAACGAGTGCAGGTAGTCAGAAGGGGTCCGGTTCATCATTGGATTCGTCGGGCTCTGCAGACGGGAGTACTTCGAAGAAGGTGGATGAGGATGGTTCGGATGAAAGTATCGTGTCATCCAGCAGTTCATGAGGTGTATTTATAGGATGGATGCAGCAGAAAAGAGCCCGGTTTCCGGGCTCTTGCTGGAGTTGATCGCTGAGTAAAAATGACTTGCTTTTCAGAATTGGTATTTTTACTTCGATTTTTATTTCGTTCCTGAGAATTCCGCATTCAGATGCTCCCGTATTCTTCCCACATAGTACAGGGATCCGAAGGAGCAGATGATTTCATCCTGCTTACAGGTTTTTAATGCTTTGTCTGTGGCTTCTTCGATGGAGCCGCAGGCTTCGGCTGTGTATCCGGCCTCACGGAGTTCACGGGCGAGCTGTTCGGGATCGAGGGCTCTGGGGTTCGGGACGGGTACGGTGTAGAAGTGTTTCGCGAGGGGGCCGACGATATCGATGACCCTGTGGTAGTCTTTGTCTGCGAGGATGCCCATAAGGAAGGTGATTTTCTGACCCGGGAAGTAGCGGGTGAGACTTTCCCGGAGCATTGCGGCGCCTTCCGGATTATGCCCGCCGTCTACGATGACGGCGGGATTTTTGTGCATGAGCTCGAATCTTCCGTGCCATACGGTGTGTTTGAGTCCCTTTCTGACAGAGTCTTCCGTGATCGGATAGCCTTTTTGTCGGAGAATTTCGGCTGCGGCGATCGCCATGGAGGCGTTTGCGCACTGGTAGGAGCCGAGGAGCGGGATGAAGAGATCCCGGATCGTTGTTCCTGATGCTGAGGTGTTATCTGTAGAGATTTCGGGTACTGATGTTTCGGGTACTGATGTTTTGGGTACTGATGTTTCGCTTACTGATGTTTCAGATCCGGAAGATTCGGGAAGAGACATTTCAGATAAAGAGATTTGCGGATCCGCTTCGAGCGTAAGATCAAAGATTTGTCCCTGCAGGGAATATTCCCGCGCTTTGTGGCAGACGTTTACCCGGTGAAGGCGGGCTTTTTTTTCTCTGCATACGGCTTCGAAGACCTGATCGGCCTCCGGCTTCTGGGGATAGAGGAGAACGTCGGTGCCTTCCTTGATGATGCCGGCCTTCTGAAAGGCAATTTCGCGGAGTGTGCGGCCGAGAATCTCAGTGTGGTCCATGCTGATGGTCATGATGACGGCGGCTTCCGGGGAGGGGATGACATTTGTGGCGTCGAGGAGACCGCCCATTCCGGTCTCGAGGACGACGATGTCGCAGTTCTGTTCGTGAAAATAGAGGAACATCACTGCAACCAGAATCTCGAACTGAGTGGGCTGCGGTTTTCCGTCTCTGAGGTTCTGCTGAATCTGTGACGCGACGCGGGTCAGGATTGCCGCGAAGGCTTCCTCGGTGATGTCGTGTCCGTTGATGCGGAACTGCTCGGTGAAATGCTCGATGGCGGGAGAGTTAAAGCTCCCGGTTCGAAGGCCGCTCTCGATGAGAATCTGCGAGAGAAAGGCGGAGGCGGAGCCTTTTCCGTTTGTTCCGGCGATGTGAACGAAGTGGAGTTGCTTCTCCGGATTTCCCAGTGATTCCATCAGCGTCCGCATCGCGCCGAGCTCGTAGGCGACGGTGCCGCTTACCACGTCTTTCGGTGAAAATTTCGGGACGCTGTCGAGATATTCCATTGATTCTCTGAAATTCATCTTGTCTCCTCTATTATTAATCGGGATCTTGTCGGAAACCGGTCTTTTTCTTCAAAATGCCTGACGGAATTCACTATTTCTGTAAAGTGAGATGCATGATTGCGCATCTGTTTTTTTCGTTACGAAGGAGCAAATTCCTCACGATATTTGTGTCTGTTTTTCCAAGTTTCGGAGCATCTGCGCCATGGTCAGATGTGTGACCGGATGGCTCCACCACGGCGCGATTTCTGCCATGGGCCGAAGGACAAAGTCCCGGTTTGCCATGTCGGGGTGCGGGATGTTGAGACGTTCCGTTCCGATGATTTCCTGATCGTAGAAGAGGATATCCACGTCGAGGGTGCGGGGACCCCAGTGGATTTTGCGGACTCTCTGTGCCTCATGTTCAAGGGAGGCGCAGAGATCGAGCAGCTCTTCCGGTGTGAGAAGAGTGCGGATCATGCAGGCACCGTTGAGGAAGGGGTCCTGTTTGGTGTAGCCGTAGGGAGCCGTCTCTATGAAGGAGGAGACCTTCAGGAGACGGTTCTTTTTTTCATTTTTGATACCGTTCACGGCGAGATCGAGCATCGCCTGCCGGTCACCCATATTGGAGCCGAGCGCGAGGAAGGCGGTGTGCCAGCCGCGGTGGATCCGGACGGAGACCTGGTCGAGCGGAAGACTGATGGGTGCCCAGGGCTTATGGATCTCGAGGGTGATTTCCCGGAGAAGACCTTCATATTTTACGAGAAGGTGTTCCGCAAGCTGTTCGGCGCAGGCCTCGATCAGCTGGAAGCGGCGGTCTGTCAGAAAATCGGTGATCTCGTGGCAGACCTCTCCGTAGTTAATGGTGTTCTCGAGATTGTCGGTGAGGCCGGGCTTTCGGATATCGGTGCAGAGCACCGCGGATACGGTAAATTTCTGACCGAGCACAGCTTCCTCTTTGTAGACGCCGTGCTTTGCGAATACCGTTAAATTGTCGATTCGGATTTCGTCATGGCTGGTTGAATGCATCGTTTCTTTTCCTTCTGTTTTTATGTTCGGTTTTTTATCTGTGAGTGAAGCCTCACACGACAAAAGTCACGAGTGTGCGGCAGCGGCGCAAGGCGGTACAGTTAGAGGGTCTGCAGGATCTTTTCCGTCATGCGGATGGCCCGGGCGTTTTCCCTGACATCGTGGACGCGGACGAAGCCGGCGCCTTTCATGACACCGATGACGCTTGTCGCGATGGTTCCTTCCACACGCTCGGACGCGGGAAGATCCAGGGTGAGACCGATCATGGATTTACGGGATGTGCCGAGAAGATACGGGTAGCCGAGATCCTTCAGAAGCTCCAGGTGGTTCATCAGCTTCAGGTTCTGCTCGTAGGATTTGGCAAAGCCGATGCCGGGGTCCAGAATAATCCGGTCATCCGCCACGCCGGCTCTTTTCGCGATTGCGACGGATTCCATGAGATCGTCCAAAACATTCTGCAGATAATCGGTGTAGTCGGTGTTGTCCCGGTTGTGCATCAGGCAGCAGGCGACGCCGGACGAGGCGATAACGGAAGCCATGTCGGGGTCATATTTGCAGCCCCAGATATCGTTGATCAGATCGACGCCCTCCGCAAGACCTGCCCTGGCGACGGCGCTCTTGTAGGTGTCGAGGGAGATCGGGATATCGAAGCGGCTGTGAATTGCCTCGATGACGGGGGCAACGCGGTCAATCTCCTCCTGATCCGGAAGCTTTGTGTAGCCGGGACGGGTGGATTCTCCGCCGACATCGATGATGTCGGCTCCCTCCGCGATCATCTGCTCTGTATGTTTCATGGCCGTGTCCAGGTGATTCCATTTTCCGCCGTCGGAGAAGGAATCCGGTGTGACATTCAGGATTCCCATGATATAGCAGTGCTTGTCCGGCTCAAAGGTGCGTGTGCCGATTTTTATGGTGTGCACTGCTTTGCCGGCGGAAGCTGCCGGGGCTTCGATGGCTTCTGTACGTGGTGTTTCTGATTTGCTCATGATCAAGTACCTCTACTTTCTTTTTGAATGTCTGTTATCTTTCAGGCCCGCGAGACCGGCAAAACCGGGCAGAGGAGCAGGCGGCTGGAACCGTCATATCTCCGGTGTCCGGTTTTTGCGTTCCTCCGGCCAGTTGCAGTCCTTTCGGGCATTACATATATAGCACGGACGGGATTTTTTATCTGCAGCGTACATAATCTGTGCAAATCGTTTTTGGATGGCTTCGGAATATTTTGCCTTTTCCGAAGCAGGGGCCGGATCGCTTCCGGCAGTCAAGGCTGCGTGTAATCTGTGACTGCCGATGGCATATAGGATCAGGCCGGTTTCGGCTGCGGTATAGCCGCAGTCCGCAAGAATCGGGCCGGCGATCTGTACGCCGGCAAGATCATGAGGAGTGCCGTCCTCATACTGGCGTGCTCTTCCGATGTCATGGAGCAGAGCGGCCGCATAGATCAGATCATTTCTTACCGGAAGATTCTCCCGGAGGCAGAGGATCTGCATGATTCTTGCGGTATCGAGAAGGTGCTGCCAGTCGTGACGGCAGAAAACGCGGTCCTTCTCGAGGTGCTGTGTTTTTTCCAGTTCCAGGCGGAACTCCGGGTGCTGCATGATTCTGCGGACACGGTCCGGCTGTTCCGGATGCTGGCTGTTCTCACTGGTGTGTGGGGACATGATTGCCTCCGTTATTTAACTCTGTGTGGTACTGAGTGCTGTCTCCTGCATCAATCAGACTTCCGACATTATTCTGGGGAACTCATAACGATATCCATCAGGATTCAGGTTCTATTTTAGACCCTTTCGTATGATCCTGACAGGCAGCAGGTGACGGATTGCTCAGGTGCGGATCATGGCGAGCACGCGGTCTACAAGAGCGGGATCTTTCTCGAATGCTCCCTTGCAGACATAGGTCATGGTCCGGGTGCCGGGTTTCTTGATCCCGCGCATGGACATGCACAGATGCTCTGCCTCGATGACAACCATGACACCGCGGGCGTCCAGATTTTCCATCACAGCGGCCGCGATCTGATCCGTCAGTTTCTCCTGGATCTGGGCGCGGCGTGCATATGCCTCAACGGTACGGGCAAGCTTACTGAGTCCTGCGACCTTTCCGTTCGGCAGATAAGCGATGTGCACGTTGCCGAAGAAGGGGAGCAGATGATGCTCGCAGACTGAGTAGAAATGAATGTCCTTCTCGAGAACCAGGTTGTCGGCGGGACTGGAGAATGTGACGGAGAGCGCTTTTTTTGCCGCCTCGTCTGTACCCGAAAAAATCTCCTCGCACATCCTCGCGATGCGGTCGGGCGTACCCTTGAGGCCCTCTCTGTCAGGATCCTCGCCAATTCCCTCAAGAAACAGGCGCACAGCCTGTTCCACCTTCACCTTGTCAATCATAATAAGATAAAACCTCCAATTCAATGAAACGCGGGCTGCGTTTTCTCGCTGTTGCAGC
The DNA here is from genome assembly GCF_052063915.1 of Bilifractor sp. HCP3S3_D3. Classification (NCBI taxonomy): domain Bacteria; kingdom Bacillati; phylum Bacillota; class Clostridia; order Lachnospirales; family Lachnospiraceae; genus Bilifractor; species Bilifractor sp. HCP3S3_D3. Next base: position 115,478 of record NZ_JBQHWP010000009.1, on the reverse strand, counting down.
CGGCATGACGCATGCGCAGGAGATAAAAAGGCAAAAAAAACAGGACCGCAAGGTTACAGGTCCCGTAATAAAGTCCAGCAACGGGATGGACTGAAATATCGCAGCCATGCATTTCCAGTAGACGCCATGCTCTTACAAGTGCCATATACTGTCTAAGGCCGGCAATTCGTTTCCCACTCATCTCCCGTGCAGTGGAAACACTACGCATTTCAATCCTGCTTTGCCTATGGAACTATATTAGTACAGACTGGGGGTAAAATCAATGATAACCTGCCGGTTTGTGTGATGATAACCCGCCGGTTTGTGTGATGAGTATAACCTGCCGTTTGTATGATGAGAAAAGAACCGGATCCGGCAGGCATACATGACGTACTGAATAAGTTGCAGCTGATATTTTATCCGGCCGCATACATGTACGTTGCAGCTGATATTTTATCCGGCCGCATACATGAGATAGCCGGTAAAGTCGGTGATCAGTGCGGAGGGCTGCCGCTCTTTTGGAGCAGCGAACAGGATTGAGGTCCGCAGTTCTTCCGAGTCGATGGTCATTGTCCGGATTCCGTCGGGAAGTGCGGGCCGGAGTGATTCCGGGAACAGGCACACGGCGCATCCGCTGCTGCACCAGAGCAATGATGTTCTGGCGTCGTCACAGATACTGAAATAATCTGGTGTGAGATGCTGCGCGGTGAATTGTTCATGAATCAGATCATAGTACCTGCGGTAAACTGAGAGCGGATAGCGGGAGAGCTCTGAGAGAGAGATCCTTCCGGAATTTCCGGGAATCGATTCTTCCGGGGAATCTGAAATGGATTCTTCCGGGGATTTAGCGGTTGGGGATTCTGCGGCCGGGAATTCTGCATCTCTTGCCTTTCGCAGGCTCCACTGTGCAGGGAATCCTGCAAGCATCGGTTCGGTGCGAATCAGGCGGCAGTTGAACTCCTCCACGGGAAAGGGGGTCCGGAGAACGGCACCCTCAATCACGCCCGTGTCAAGCAGGTGGCGGAGTTCAAAGGTGGAGCCGTCATACAGCTGGTAGTGGACATCGGGATGGTCTGTTGCAAAACGTTTCAGTACGGGCTGGATGATGGAGACGGTTGTGGATGTCATCCCAAGATACAGCGTCTGCCCCTTGCCGGCCCGAATCGTGTCCCTTGCCGCATTGTCTGCCATTTCGAGGATGCGGGTAACCCGCGTATAAAAAGTATGACCCGCCTTGGTCAGCCGGATGTGGCGGGCGCCTCTTTCAAAGAGCTGAACGCCGAGCTCGTTTTCCAGCATCTTCATCTGATAGCTGACCGGCGGCTGTGCGACATGAAGCCTCCTCGCCGCTTCACTGATGCTGCCCGCGTCTGCAACCGCCTGAAAATATTCCATCTGTTTCAGATCCATGTCCGAGACCTCACTTGCAAATTTCTTTAAATACTATATCACAGCCAGAGTGGAGAAGAAAGAATCACAGTAAATGAAAGGCTTTTCATCACGATGATTTGCATATATACTTGTATAAGGCAAGTCGCAATGTTCCTGGCTCACGGGGAGCTTGCTCATCAGCGGGCCAAGAACATTAGCGACGACAACGACGGTCGCCTGTTAGCGGCACGGAAGCTGCGAATATAGTTTTCAAATGTGGGGGATTATGGTTATGGATGGCGGGAGAAGGAACCGTGACACAAAGCCAGGTGCGCGGCGGGATTCACGGCGGGACATTTCCGGCATGACGGAGGAAGAGATTCGCGCGAGAAAGAGGCGGATGGCGGCGAGACGGCGCCGGCAGGCACAGGTGCGGAGAAGGAAGCAGATACTGGCCTGCTGTGCGGGCGGAGGAGTTTTGCTTGTGGTTATCATCGCTGCGGCGGTTCACGCAGGCGGTCCCTCGAAGAATGGAGGAGGAAAGACTGCATCCGGTGAGACGCTGGAAGCGGTGACCGTCTCCAGTTCGGAAGCTGCGGCGGCAGCATCCGCGAAGATCAAGCCGACAGACCTGAAGATGACTTTTACCGGAGATGTAATCCTCGGGACAGATGAGTATTTTGATTACAGCACCAGCATGAATGCATACTACGACCTCAATGGCCCGGATTATTTTCTGAAGAATGTAAAGGATATCTTCAGCAAGGATGATCTGACCGTTATCAATTTTGAGGGGACACTGACCAACGAGACTGCCAGGGTTGCTAATCAGTTCGCCTTCAAGGCTCCGCCGGAATATGTGAACATCATCAACAAGGAGTCGATTGAGGCCGCAAACGTGGCCAATAATCACAGCCATGATTACGGCGAGAAGAGCTTTACGGATACCGTGAACACGCTGAAGGAAAATCACATTGAGCCTTTTGGCTATGACGATACTGCCGTGATTGAGGTAAAGGGCGTGAAGGTCGGTCTGTTCGGAATCTACGAGCTGGACGAGTATGACGGCGTGGCACCTCAGGTTACCGCAAATATCAACAAGCTGAAAAAGGAAGGTGCAGATGTAATTATCGCCGTTTTCCACTGGGGCAATGAGCTGGAGAGCTGCCCGGATCAGTATCAGGTGAAGCTCGGGCATCAGGCGATCGACGAGGGAGCGGATCTCGTGGTCGGCCATCATCCGCATGTGATACAGGGAATCGAGTACTATAAGGGAAAGACCATCGCTTATTCCCTCGGAAATTTCTGCTTCGGAGGCAATTATCATCCGACCGAAATCGATACGATGATTTTCCAGACAACCATCTCGGTGGACGAAAACGCAAGGATGACAGGTTCTGCAATTAATATCATTCCCTGTCTGGAGTCCACGACCTGGGAGTACAACGATTATGTTCCCACGCCGCTGACAGGGGCGGACGCACAGTCTGTGATTGATAAGCTGGACGAGCGAAGCCAGGAGATCGCGTCCACGTATCAGACGGATACGGTGTATGACAGTACCGACACTTCTGGGGGAAATACTGTGAGTTCAAGCAGTGTCGGATGAATAACTGTGCGTTCAGGCAGGGTCAGACGAGTACATGATCCATGACGCTGATCAAATATTGAACGGATAGTAGAAAAATATAGTAAAAAAATAGCAGAAAAAATTTAGTAGAAAAATATAGTAAAAGGACCCCTGATGAGAACATCAAATCTCGTACAGGGGTCTTTGTTAATTTACGTGTACAAAGGGGAGTATCCGGCAACAGCAAAGTCAGATGCCGCATCCAGCTTCTTTATTTACGTTCACAGGAGCATATCCGGCCTGGCCGCAACGGGGTCAGATACAATATTCAGCTTCTCTCAAACTGCGAATGGTAGAGCCTGCTGTAGAAGCCGTTCTTTGCGAGCAGCTGTTCATGATTGCCCTGCTCGATGATGTGGCCGTCACGCATGACGAGGATTTCATCGGCGTCCCGTATGGTGGAGAGACGGTGCGCGACCACGAAGCTGGTCCGTCCTTTCATCATTTCATCAAAGGCCTTCTGGATACGGATCTCGGTGAGCGTATCGATGGAGGAGGTCGCCTCGTCAAGGATCAGGATCGGTGGGAGGTTCAGCATGACTCTGGCGATGCAGAGGAGCTGCTTCTGACCCGCGGAGAGGTTTCCTCCGTTTTCCTCGATTTCCGTGTCGTAGCCGTTGGGCATGCGGAGGATGAAGCTGTGGGCGTAGGCCTTCTTCGCCGCTGCGACGATTTCCTCATCGGTGGCGTCGGGTCTGCCGTATGCGATGTTCTCCCGGATTGTTCCGGCCTTCAGCCAGGTGTCCTGGAGAACCATTCCGTAGTTGTCGCGGAGACTCAGGCGGCGGATCCTGCGGATATCGGTACCGTCCACGGAAATGGAACCGCTGTTTACGTCGTAGAAACGCATGAGCAGGTTGATGATGGTGGTTTTGCCGCAGCCGGTCGGGCCGACGATGGCAATTCGTCTGCCGGGCGCGACATCCACATTGAGATTTTCGATCAGCGGATGGTCCGGCGTATAGGAGAAGGCGACATTTTTGATCTGAACGGCGCCTTCTGCGTGTTCGATGGAAATGGCGTCCGGATCGTCCGCCGGTTCCGGTTCCTCATCGAGCATCTCAAACACGCGGCTCGCGGATGCGACGGAGTTCTGGAATTCTGTGATCACGTTTGTGATATCGTTGAACGGCTGGCTGTACTGCTTGACATAGGCGAGGAAGCTGGTCAGCTTTCCGATCGTCAGCAGCGAGGAGCCGATGGGCGACAGGAAGCAGAGAAGGCACCCGGCGATGACCACGCCGTTGTAGATCAGGGTGTTGAGAAATCTTGTCGTCGGATTGGTCAGGGACGAGTAGAAGGTGGCTTTCATGCTGTTCTCGCCGAGTTCCCGGCTGCGCTTTTCGAATTCTTTCAGGGCGGCCGCCTCGTGACCGAAGGTCTGGACGACGGTCAGATTCCCGATCATCTCGTTAGTCAGTGTCGTCAGGTTTCCTCTGGATTCCGATTGTTTTTTAAAGAAACGGAAGGAACGGTCGGAGATGAATTTTGCGGCAAAAAATGTCAGCGGCGTCAGAACGGCGACGATGAGCGTGATCAGTGGCTGCAGCGTCAGCATGAAGATAATCGTTCCCACGATGGTTACGATACCGGTGAATAGGTTGGTGAATCCGAGCAGAATTCCATCGGAGAGCTGCTCGACATCTGTGATGACACGGCTGATCAGATCGCCGGTGGGATGCGCGTCAATGTAGGAGAGCGGCAGGCTGTGAATCTTGTGAAAGGCCTCCTTGCGCAGATCCCGCACGATCAGGTACGTGATTTTGTTGTTGATGTGATTCATGGTCCACTGGGCAGCTGCCGTCACTGCGATGCAGATGACGATTCTGCGAATGATGCGGAGCAGAGCCGCGAAATCGACATGTCCCTTTGAGACGATCAGATCCACACCGTTACCGATGAAGATGGGGATCAGCAGGGTCAGAGCGACAGACAGAACGGCCAGGACCAGGGACAGGATCACAAATCCCATGTAGGGCTTCACGTAGCTGATGATCCGCAGGAGAGTGCTCTTCCGCATTGCCTTTTTTGTGTTTTTCGGATCTTTTGTGCTTATCGTCATTTTATTCACATCCCTTCTGGGTGGAGTTGCTCTCATCCGGTGCCTTTCGATTGGCCGATGTCGCGTCTGTGTTCTTCCGGCTGCCTTCGATCTCAAGTGGCCCCTTCAGATCTCGCTCAATTTCATCCGGTGTCATCTGTGACTGGCAGATGTCCCGGTATATGCTGCAGTTTTTCAGAAGCTCAAAGTGGTTCCCGCTTCCTGCCAGCCTTCCGTCATCGAGAACCAGAATCTGGTCGGCGCTCCGGATGGTGCTGACACGCTGGGAGACGAGAATGACGGTACGTCTGGAGATGTCGTTGTGGATGGCCTTCCGAAGCTTTGCGTCTGTGGCAAAATCGAGGGCAGAAGCACTGTCGTCCAGGATCAGGATCTGCGGGTCCCGCACCACGGCGCGGGCGATGGTCAGGCGCTGTTTCTGGCCGCCGGAGAGATTGCGCCCCTCCTGTTCGATCGGAAGATCGAGGCCCTCTCCCTTCTTGTCTACAAATTCTCTGGCCTGGGCGATATCGAGCGCCTTGTAGATCTGTTCGTCTGTGGCGTTGTCATTTCCCCATTTCATATTGTCGCGAAGGGTTCCCTGGAAGAGTACGGCCTTCTGGGGGACGACGCCGATGCTGGAGCGGAGATCCTTCTCGCGGATGTCGCGGACGTTCTTCCCGTTCAGGGACACCGAACCGGAATCCGTGTCGTAGAATCGCGGAAGGAGATTGATCAGTGTGCTCTTTCCGGCACCGGTACCGCCGATGATGCCGAGGGTGGAGCCTGCGTCCGCGTGAAAGCTGATGTCATCGAGCGCGGGGGAGGAGCCTTCCTGATAGGTAAAGGTGACGTGATCGAAGTCAATGGAGGCTCCGTCTGCTCCGGCAGGAAAATCGACCGTGCCGTCTGCCCGTGTATTTTGCATCCGGAAGACATCGTCCACGCGGTTCATGGATGCGGCTGCCCGGGAGAGCAGGATGATAAGATTGGCGAGTTTTACCAGCTCGGTGAGAATCTGTGTCATATAGTTGACCAGGGCGGTGATGCTTCCCTGTGTCAGGGCGCCGGAATTGACTCTTCCGCCGCCGATCCAGAGAATGGCGACGATGCCGAGATTGATGACGACATAGGTCATGGGATTCAGAAGCGCGGATATTTTTCCTACGTGGACCTGTTTCTGATAAAGCCGTTCGGTTTCGCTGTCGAACGAGGAGGTCTCCCGCTTCTGCTGGTTGAACGCGCGGACGACGCGGACGCCCTGCAGATTCTCGCGGGTCTTCCGGAGAATCCTGTCGAGCTGCGCCTGTACCTTGCGGTTCAGAGGCATCGTGATGAGAATGATCGACATGATGATAAAGAGCAGCACCGGGATGACGATGGCAAAGCTGACAGCTGTCGGAACATCGACGGTGAAGGCCAGGATCATGGCGCCGAAAACGACGAAGGGTGAACGCAGAAAGAGACGGAGGAACATGTTGACGCCGTTCTGAACGGTGTTGATGTCACTCGTCATCCGCGTGATCAGAGTGGAGGTCCCGATGCTGTCAATCTGCTTCCAGGAAAGTGTCTGGATATGTGCGTAGAGGTCATTGCGCATCATCGTTGAGGTGCTGGTGGCGACCTTTGCGGCAAAATACTGCGCGGTGATTGCGGATGCGAGGCCGATGAATCCGAGTATGATCAGCAGAATTCCGTTGTGAATGATGTAAGAGACATCGCGGTTGGCGATTCCGACATCGATCATCTTTGCGACGATCAGCGGAACGATCAGTTCAAAGGTTGCTTCCAGCATCTTGAAAAGCGGGGCGCAGATGGTCGCCGCCAGATGCCGCTTCAGATAAGACCAGAGTCGTTTCATGAAATGAGTCCTTTCTATAAATAATGAAATAACAATGAAATGAGTCAATCTGTCCCGGCTGTAATGATTGAGTCCATTTATCAGACGCTGCACAATTTTGCGCCTTACAGGCGACAGGACTTATGCTGTATAGAAGTGTACGCCGGAAGTATAGAAAACACAAATACGAAATCTTTTGAATAACCATATAAGAATTGTATATGTGATCGAATTTTGGCAAATAAAAAATATAGAAATGAATTCGCAGCCCTGTGTCCGGATAACATCAGGTCTGCATTTTTGCACAAGATCATTGCGTTTCAAAGTGGTTTTGCATAAAATGACCATATTGCCGTATCAGGCACGATTCATATGGTGACACCGAAGCCCGGTGGATCACTGCCGCTGCGCTTGCCGGACATTGTCATTTATGTAAATTGCGGCTTTGTAGCAGGGGAGTTTGCCAGGGGAGGGCTTGCCGGACATTGCTGCGGATGTAAATGGTGGCTTCGCAGCAGGGCCGTTTATAAAGGAGAAATTGAATTTTATGCTTCAAATAAAAAATATCAGCAAGGAGTACCGGACCGGCGGCCTGGTCCAGAAGGCGCTGGATCATGTGAGCCTCGATCTGCGGGACAGTGAATTCGTGGCCGTTCTCGGGCCGAGCGGATCCGGAAAAACGACCTTATTGAATATTGTGGGAGGTCTGGACCGGTATGACAGCGGAGATCTGGTGATCAACGGAATTTCCACGAAGAAATACAGGGACAGGGACTGGGATTCCTACCGGAACCACACGATCGGTTTTGTCTTCCAGAGCTACAACCTGATCATGCACCAGAGTGTGCTTGCAAACGTAGAGCTGGCACTGTCCATCTCTGGCGTCTCCGGAAATGAGAGACGGGAGAGATCTATGGAGGCTCTGCGCCGGGTCGGACTTGCCGGGCAGGAGCACAAGAAACCGTCACAGCTTTCCGGAGGACAGATGCAGCGGGTGGCAATCGCAAGAGCGCTTGTCAACGATCCGGACATTGTGCTGGCGGATGAACCCACCGGCGCGCTTGACACGGAGACGAGCATTCAGGTGATGGATATTCTGAAGGAGGTCGCAAGGGACCGGCTCGTCGTTATGGTGACGCATAATCCGGATCTGGCGCAGAAGTATGCCACCCGGATCGTGACCATTAAGGACGGGCGGATTCTGTCCGACACCAATCCGCCGGAAACCGGAAGAGAAGAGAAAGCACCGGTTCACCGGAACATGGGAAAAGCCGCCATGTCTTTTCTGACCGCGCTTGCCTTAAGCGGCAACAATCTCCGGACAAAGAAGGCGAGGACATTGCTGGTTTCCTTCGCGGGATCCATCGGCATCATCGGCATCGCGTTGATCCTTGCGCTCTCGAGCGGCGCGAACCGCTTTATACAGACACAGGAGGCAGAGACGCTTGCGGTGTATCCGCTTCAGATTGAGAAGACCGGATATGATCTGACCTCTATGATGAAGAGCATGGGCGATGATCCGGGATCTATGTTTGGATCAGGCGGCACAAAGACCTATACCGACGCGGTCGGTGTGGATGAAACGGCGGGCAGGCTGCTGAAGGATGTAAGCACGAACGATCTGAGGGCTCTGAAAAGCTATCTGGACAGCAGGGAGAGCGGAATTCAGAAGTATGTGAATGCCATCGAGTACAACTACGGAATCACGCCGCAGATCTATACGCTGGAGGATGGCACGGCCGAACAGCTGAATCCGAATCATCTGTTTGATTCCCTCTCTTCTGATGATTCGGGGAATATGGACATTGCCGGGATGATGACCGGTTCCCTCAGCGTGAACCTTTTCAGCAAGCTTCCGACGTCGAAAGAGCTTTATCAGGAGTCCTATGATCTGAAGGCGGGACACTGGCCGGAAAAGGATACCGATCTGACTCTGGTTCTGAATTCAAGCGGTGAGGTCAGCGATGTGATCCTCTATGCCCTGGGGCTTCGGGACCGGAAGGAGCTGGAGCAGCGGATCGAGAATTTTGCGGACGGAAAGAAGGATGACACGAAGGCGGTTGTAAGGGAAACGTCTGACAGCGGGGCAGAAGACAGAAGCGGGACAGAAGACGGAAGCGGGTCCGTGGTTTCCTCTGGTTCGGATCGCGCCGTACAGGACGGCAGCACAGAAAGCGCGGAATCTGTCTATGCCTATGATGATTTTCTCGGTAAGAGTTTTCGGTTAGTGAATGCCTGTGACTATTATACCCGCGACGATACGTATAATGTCTGGACCGACCAGAGCGGCGACAGGGATTTTGTGAAAAAACTGGCGGAAAACGGGAAGAAACTGACGATCACGGGAATCGTACAGCCGAAGAAGGAAACTATGTCAGAGGCTCTGAGTACCGGGATCGCTTACTCCCCGATGCTGGAGGAAGAATTGATGAAGGCCGCCGCTCAAAGTGAGGTCGTAAAGGATCAGCTGAAGAATCCGGAGGTCAATGTACTGACAGGCAAGAAGTTCTCCGAAGAGAACGCCTCGTCCGATCTGGATTTAAGCAAGCTTTTTTCCATCGATGGGGACGCGCTTCAGAAGGCATTCTCGTCGAAGGCAGAATCGATCTCGCCGGACAGCCTGGATCTGAACAAAGTTCTTCAGAACCTGAATCTTCAGAATCTGGATTTCAGCAATCTGAATCTGGAGGAAAGCCTTGACCCGTCGGCAATGCAGAAGGCGATGCCGGATCTTGGCAGTGTAGACCTTGCGGGTCTTCTCTCCAGGGTTCAGGTGCATGTGACCGGGGAACAGCTTCAGAGTCTCTTTCAGGAGGCGGCGAAGGGCTATCTGGAAAGCATCTCGAAGGATCCTTCCACCGACTATACGAAGCTTGGCAGCGCATTCGCGGAATATCTTCAGTCGGAGACGGGGAGGGCCGCGGTTCAGTCGGAAATGCAGAAGATTCTTGATGCCAACAAGGAAAATCTCATTACCCGGGACGATGTGGTACAGATGGCATCTGAGATTTTTGACGGATATTCGGAATATGCACAGAAGAATCTGCCCGATGATCCCCTGAGTCCGGACGGCTTCAAAAGCTGGCTGTCCTCTCCGGATGCGGAGGAAACCGTTGGAAAAGCCTTTTCCGTCATCACAGACAAGCTCAGCCGCTTTACGGTGACAGACGGGGATGCAGCTTCCATGACGGAGACGCTTTCGAAGAGCTATGACGAGTGGGCGGGTGAACATGACGCACCGCAGCTGTCTAAGGCAGCGGATTCTTTTGCTGCCTATCTGCAGTCCGAGGATGCGCAGAAGCTTCTTCTGAATGCGGCGGGGCAGATGATGGATGTAAGCGGGCTTCAGAGCGCCCTCTCGGATACGCTTCAGAGCACGGTCAGCGCGCTGATTCAGGCGGTTACCGCGCAGATCGAAGGCGCGATCACATCAGCTATGACGCAAATGACCGGACAGCTGCAGCAGGCGCTCTCACAGGCGCTTGGTCAGACCGTAAGCGCGATCTCTGGGAATATGGAGAAAATGTTCCAGATCGATCCGGACCAGCTGGCATCTGCCTTTCGGGCGAACATGGACGCCGGACAGCTGCAGAAACTGATGAGCTCTATGATGCAGGGCAACAGCAGCTCTCTGGAGAACAATCTGTCTTCTCTTGGTTATGCCGATCCTGCCGAGCCCTCCGAAATCAATATTTATCCAAAGGATTTCAAGGCAAAAAATGAGGTCGTGAATCTCCTGACCTCTTACAATAAGCAGATGGAGAAGAAGGGCGAGGACAGCAAGGTGATCACCTACACGGATATGGTTACTGCCATGATGTCGTCCGTCACAAAAATCATTGACACTATCAGCTATGTCCTGATCGCTTTTGTCGCAATCTCGCTGGTTGTTTCTTCGATTATGATTGGGGTTATTACCTATATCAGTGTGCTGGAGCGGAGGAAGGAGATCGGAATCCTGCGGGCGATGGGCGCATCGCGTCACAACGTGGCGCAGGTGTTCAATGCGGAAACCTTCATCACAGGTATCCTGGCCGGGGGCATCGGTGTCGGCGTCACATTGCTGCTTACGATCCCGATCAATGCGCTGATTGTTCGTGTGACCGGTCAGGAGATACATGCGGCACTTCCGCCGGCAGCGGCGCTGATGCTGATCGCGCTCAGTGTGGCGCTGACCATGTTTGCCGGTCTGATTCCGTCCCGGAAGGCATCCAGAAGTGATCCGGTGACGGCACTGCGAAGCTGATATAAAATTTTAGATTCATACAAAACGTGGATGCAATGTTCGGGAAGAAGCAACTCGAAACTGCGAAGCTGAATAAAATTTATTCTTGGAAAAGGCGTGGAGATTACCTCTTCACGCCTTTTTGCTGCCTGCCGTCACTGCATTGCTGTCTGTCTTTGGACAAAAATGCCTGCGGATATTCAGATATTCAGGTCGGAGAAAAACCGCTTAAAGTTATCCGAAGTTATCCGATCGGAGAAAAACTGCTTAGAGATATTGAGTTTACCACTGGAATGTGGTAAACTCTCCACAATGCATTTGAAAATCTCATGTTATATATGCGAATTTGTAATGATTGTATTGCAGGATTAATTTGAGATGCGCGGCGGGTGATTTCGGGCTGGTGTGTATCATGGATTAAGCTGCAGACAGAAACCTGTGCTGCGTATTTTCGAGCCGTATGTATATCAGGATATTTTCAGGTGTTTTACAGGATTTTATAAAGAAGTGAGGGAGAGAAATGACAAGTTCACAGGTTGGAATTCTGATCGTCATGATCGTGTACCTGCTCGGTATGCTGGCGATTGGATTCGTGGTGGCAAAACAGAATGAGAATATCAGTGATTTTTACCTCGGGGGCAGAAAGCTCGGGCCGATTGTGACCGCTATGAGTGCGGAAGCCTCGGATATGAGCTCCTATCTTCTGATGGGACTTCCGGGACTGGCTTATCTGTCCGGTATGGCCGATGTGGGATGGACCTGTATCGGTCTTGCCGCGGGCACCTATATCAACTGGCTGCTCGTCGCGAAAAGGATCCGGCGCTACACTGCCAGGACGGGTTCGATCACGATTCCGGATTTCTTTTCAGACCGCTACAAGGATAAGCACAGGGCGCTGATGCTGATCGCGGCATGCATCATTATCATTTTCTTTATTCCGTACACCGGCTCCGGCTTTGCTGCGTGCGGAAAGCTTTTTTCCAGCCTGTTTTCGGTAGATTATCACATCGCGATGGTGATCAGCGCAGCGGTTATCATTTCCTATACGCTGACCGGCGGTTTCCTTGCTGCCAGCCTGACCGATCTGATTCAGAGCATTGTCATGACGGTTGCTCTGATCATCATCCTGATCTTCGGCATCAGCCAGGCGGGAGGAATGGACGCGGTTATCGCAAACGCGAAGTCTCTTCCGGGCTATTTCAGTATGGTGCAGAGCTATGACGCGGCGGCAGGAAAGGCTTCCCCCTATGGCGTCGTGACCATCATCTCGACGCTTGCGTGGGGTCTCGGATACTTCGGAATGCCTCACATTCTGCTGCGCTTCATGGCGATTGAGGATGACAGCAAGCTGAAGATTTCCAGAAGAGTTGCCTCCGTATGGGTTGTGATCTCCATGGGAATCGCTGTTCTGATCGGTATTGTCGGCCTCGGCATGACAAAGGCGGGCGTCGTTCCATTCCTGGAGGGATCCGCGTCTGAGACGATTATCGTGAAGATATCCGCGCTTATGAGTGAGCACGGCGTGATCGCGGCTGTATTCGCGGGCATTGTTCTTTCCGGAATTCTTGCCGCAACCATGTCCACCTCTGATTCTCAGCTTCTCGCGGCTTCCTCGTCCGTATCCGAGAACATCATCCATGAGTTTTTCCATCTGGATCTGGATGAGAAAAAGCTGATGCTGATCGCCCGTTTCAGTCTCGCGATCATCGCCGTGATCGGCGTGGGAATCGCCTGGAATCCGAACAGCTCTGTCTTCGGCATTGTGTCCTTCGCATGGGCAGGCTTCGGCGCGACCTTCGGTCCCATCGTTCTTCTGGCCCTGTTCTGGAGAAGGTCGAACAAGTACGGAGCCTTTTTCGGAATGATCAGCGGCGGCATCATGGTATTCGTCTGGAAATATGCGGTTCGTCCGATCGGCGGAGCATGGAATATCTACGAGCTTCTCCCGGCATTCATCGTTGCGATTCTCGTAAATGTAATCGTCAGTCTTCTGACTCCGGCTCCGGAGAAGGAGATCACGGATGTGTTTGATGAGATGAAAAAAATTGGCTGATTTTTTGCATTTTCGTTCTGCTTTCCGCGGTTGACTTTTTCCGGGCAAGATGTTATGGTAGAAAACAGTTAAATACGTTGACGAGGAATAGTACATCAGTGACTGGAATTCAGAGAGCTGCCGGGTGGTGTGAGGCAGCAGAAGGTCCTTTTGGAACTGCCCTCCGAGTGGCTGCCCGAAATCAGATACTCTGAGATTAGACGCAGACGGAAGCCCACCGTTACAGGGGTGAGGATATGCATGTATCCGGATGAGAGCACGGGAAACCGTGAAGAAGAGTGGTACCGCGCAGGGTTCCTGTTAGTTTTCAGGTGATTAACAGCCTTACGTCTCTTGCAAATGACAGGAGACGTAAGGCTTTTTCTTTTCTCCTGTTTTACCCGGATATCCGGAGATGTTGTGAAGCTTTTTGGAAAACCTTGAAGAATCTTGAAGCATAAGGAGGAACGCAGCTATGATGAATTACAGAAAATATCAGAAACAGTATTATATGCCGCCGGTTGAGTGCAATGACTGGGTGAAGAAGGATGCCATCGACAAGGCACCGCTCTGGTGTTCCGTCGATCTGCGTGACGGCAACCAGGCTCTTGTGATTCCGATGGATCTGGATACGAAGATTGAGTTCTTCAAGATGCTCTGCGAGGTTGGATTCAAGGAGATTGAGGTCGGATTCCCGGCCGCTTCCGAGACGGAGTTCGTTTTTCTTCGCCGTCTGATTGAGGAGAATCTGATCCCTGACGATGTGACTGTTCAGGTTCTGACACAGGCAAGGGAGCATATCATCAAGAGAACCTTCGAGGCTCTGAAGGGCTGCAAAAACGCGATTGTTCACGTTTACAACTCTACTTCTTTTGCACAGAGACAGCAGGTGTTCAAGAAGGATAAGGAGCACATCAAGCAGATCGCTGTCGATGGCGCAAGGCTTCTGAAGGAGCTGACCGAGGAGGCGGGAGAGAAGTACCGCTTCGAGTACAGCCCGGAGAGCTTCACCGGAACAGAGCCGGAATATGCTCTTGAGGTCTGCAACGCAGTTCTGGACGTGTGGAAACCGACTGCTGACAGGAAGGCGATCATTAATCTTCCGAGTACGGTTGAGCTTTCCATGCCGCATGTCTACGCGCAGCAGGTGGAATACATGAGCAAGAACCTGAAATACCGCGACAATGTAATGCTGTCTCTTCATCCGCACAATGACCGCGGAAGCGGAGTGGCGGACGCGGAGCTCGGAGTTCTCGCCGGAGCGGACCGCGTGGAAGGCACGCTTTTCGGAAACGGAGAGAGAACCGGAAACGTGGATATCATCACTCTTGCGATGAACCTCTATATGCAGGGAACCGATCCGAAGATGCACTTCGACAACATGCCGGAGATCTGCCGGAAGTATGAGGAATTCACCGGAATGGAAGTGAATCCGAGAAGTCCGTACTGCGGCAAGCTGGTCTTTGCCGCATTCTCCGGATCGCATCAGGACGCGATTGCAAAGGGCATGCACTGGAGAGAGGAAAAGGATCCGGATCACTGGACCGTTCCATATCTTCCGATCGATCCGACCGATATCGGAAGAAGCTACGACAAGGATGTCATCCGTATCAACAGCCAGTCCGGAAAGGGCGGCGTCGGATATGTTCTTGAGACGAACTATGACCTCATTCTCCCGAAGAAGATGCGTGAGGCCATGGGATATGCGGCCAAGGATCTCTCCGATCATCTGCACAAGGAGCTGCAGCCCGATGAGATCTTCAGCCTCTTCAAGGAAAAATTTGAAAATATTCAGGAGCCGCTTTCTGTTCACGGCGTTCATTTCAGACAGCTGGATGACGGACAGATCGAGGCAAGCGTCAATGCGAAGAACGGAAGCGGAGATTACCGTGTTACCGTGGCTGAAGGCAACGGACGTCTTGACGCTGTCAGCAATGCGCTGAAGAAGGCATACGGCTTCGAGTATCAGCTCTCTACATATCAGGAGCATGCGCTTTCCAAGAGCTCGAGCTCAAATGCGATCGCTTATGTCGGAATTACAAAGCCGGACGGCACACAGGCATGGGGCGCCGCGGTAGATCCGGATATTATCCGGGCATCCATTGACGCACTGATTACCGCAATCAACAACCGTTGAGAACCGGGGAAAACCGCCGGAGACGAATACATCTTTCATATTGCACGGGAAAACCGCCGATCGGACTGCATCCGCAGTTTCCAGCCGGCGGTTTTCTCTACTTCACACTCAAGTTTGCTTATGCTATAATACTAATATTAGCGTTTTCGGACAGGTTTCGCTTGTCCGGTTCCGCGCTTGTTTTCTTTAGGCCTAGTTTATCGAGACGGCGGAAGCCATCTGACAGGAGGAATAAACAAATGCAGATTCTTTACAAGAGCACCAGGGGCGGCGAAAAGGATATTCCGGCATCCAGGGCGGTTCTGAACGGACTTGCCTGCGACGGAGGCCTTTATGTTCCGGACAGTTTTCCAAAACTGAGGGTTTCTCTGGAGGATCTCTCGAAGATGAACTACAGAGATCTGGCTTACGAGGTGATGTCTCTTTTTCTGACGGATTATACGGAGGAGGAGCTTCGCCGCTGCATTGACAGCGCGTATGATTCGAAGTTCGATGTCCCGGAGATCGCTCCGCTTCACAAGGCGGACGGTGCTTATTTCCTGGAGCTTTTCCATGGCAAGACAATTGCCTTCAAGGACATGGCACTCTCGATTCTTCCGTATCTGATGACTACCGCCGCAAGAAAGAACAATATCACGAACAAAATCTGCATCCTGACGGCTACCTCCGGTGATACCGGAAAGGCGGCCATGGCGGGATTCCAGGATGTTCCCGGCACAGAGATCATTGTGTTCTATCCGGAGGGCGGCGTAAGTCCGGTTCAGGAGCGCCAGATGCGGACCCAGAAGGGTGAGAATACGCATGTCGTTGCCATCAAGGGGAATTTTGACGATGCCCAGACCGGCGTGAAGAAGATCTTCGGTGACCGGGAGATGAATGAGGAGATGGCTTCTCACGGCATTCAGTTCAGTTCCGCGAATTCGATCAATATCGGACGTCTGGTTCCGCAGGCGGCATACTATGTATACGCCTACGCCACCCTTGTCCGCGACGGAGTGATCAAGGCAGGAGATCCGATCAATGTCGTTGTTCCGACCGGAAACTTCGGAAATATTCTCGCGGCGTACTACGCGAAGCAGATCGGGCTGCCGGTCGGCAAACTGATCTGTGCGTCTAATGAGAACAAGGTTCTCTTTGATTTCTTCTCTACCGGAATCTATGACCGGAACCGTCCGTTCATTCTGACTTCTTCTCCATCGATGGATATTCTGGTATCCAGCAACCTGGAGAGGCTGATCTATCTGATCGCAGACCGGGATGCCGCAAAGACCGCCTCTCTGATGAAAGCGCTCTCTGATGGCGGCAGGTACGAGATCACACCGGAGATGAGGGCTAAGCTGTCGGATTTTGTGGGCGGATACGCTGCGGAGGACGAGGTCTTTGCCACGATTCACAAGATCTACACAAAGGATCATTATGTCATTGATCCCCACACCGCGGTTGCCGCGACCGTCTATGACCGCTATGAGAAGAAGACGGGTGATACGACACCGACGGTTATCGCCTCCACGGCGAGTCCGTACAAGTTCGCGAGAAATGTTCTGCACGCGATTGACGCAGCGAAGTATGATCCGATGACGGATCTGGAGCAGTTTGACGCTCTGCACGAAGTATCGGGCGTGAAGATTCCGGCAGCGATCGAGGAGATCAAGACGGCGCCGATCCGTCACAGCACCGTTGCGGAAATCGGTGAGATGAAGGACGTTATCCGGAAGATGCTCGGCATCTGAAAATAAATTTTGACTGCAGAGGCATGGGGAATGAGTGAAGAGAGAAAACTGAATCTGTATGACGGCCTCCTCGAGGAGACGGTGAGCCGGATACAGGCACCGGATAAGGACGCCATGGAGGAGGCGCAGAATCGCTGGAATGCGATTGCGCATCCTCTGCACAGTCTGGGTAAGCTGGAGGATATGATTATACAGATCGCCGGCATACAGCGGACCTCGCGTGTTAAGCTTGACAAAAAGGGCCTGATCACAATGTGCGCCGATAACGGCGTCGTGGAGGAGGGAGTGACCCAGACCGGACAGGAGGTGACGGCGCAGGTCGCGGAAAACTTCCTTTCGGAGAAGGCTACGGCGGGAATTCTGTGCCGTAAGGCGGGAGCTGATATTTTTCCGATCGACATCGGTATCGCGAGGGACACGATTGTCCGGAACTGCAAGATTTCCTACGGGACGAAGAATATGACGAAGGGACCGGCGATGACGCGCGCGGAAGCGGTGAAGGCCCTGGAGACAGGTATCGCCCTCGTCCGCGAGAAGAAGGCGGACGGCTACCGTATTCTCGCGACCGGTGAGATGGGGATCGGCAACACCACGACGAGCAGTGCTCTTGCCTCATTCTTTTTAAAGCAGCCCGTAGAGAAGATGACCGGTCGGGGGGCAGGTCTTACATCGGAGGGATTACAGCGCAAGATCGATGCGATCCGCAAGGCGATTGAGGTGAATCAGCCCGATCCGTCGGACCCGGTGGATGTTCTCGCAAAGATCGGCGGTCTGGATATCGCGGGAATGGCAGGCGTTTTTCTCGGCGGGGCGGCGGAAGGAATACCGGTAGTGATCGACGGTTTTATCTCCGGCGTCGCCGCGCTTGTCGCTTCTGAGATCTGTCCGCTCTCAAAGGATTACATGATCGCTTCACATATGTCCCACGAGCCGGCGGCGGATCTGATGATGAGGACACTCGGAAAGGATCCTGTGCTGCACGCGGATATGTGTCTGGGAGAGGGAACCGGAGCGGTTGTTCTGTTCCCGGTGCTGGACATGGCTCTTGAGGTGTATGACCGGATGTCAACCTTCGCGGAGGATGATATTGAAGCGTATAAGGAGTTGAAATGATCCATTTAATTACCGGCGGTGCCGGGAGCGGAAAATCCGCCTATGCGGAGCAGAAGATTCTGGAGCTCGGCGAGGGCAGAAGAATCTACGTCGCGACGATGTTTCCGGGCGTTGATCCGGAGAATTCGCAGCGCATACAGAGGCACCGTGACCGCAGAGCACCGATGAATTTTGAGACGATTGAATGTCCGACGAATCTGTCCGCTGCCGTAATTCCGGAGAATTCGAATATTCTGCTGGAGGATGTTGGAAACCTTGTGGCGAATGAGATGTTTCTGCCGGATGCATCGGGAATCCACGCGGTCAATTCCGTGCTGGACGGCTTCAATTATCTGATGGATATTGCCGCAAATCTGATCATCGTCACGAATGAGATCAATTCGGACGGCGTGGATTATGACAATGCCACCCGCGTTTTTCAGCAGTTCATGGGTCTGGTGAATCAGGAGCTCGGAGAGCTGGCCGACAAGGTCACCGAGGTGGTTTACGGAATTCCCCTCACGGTGAAATAAAGGAAGCACAGAGGTTTTGGTACATTGAAATCTTTATTTGAAAGCTTAATCGTTGCGTTCTCGATGTATTCCAAGATTCCGATGCCGCATATCGAGTGGTCGGAAAAAAGCATGAAGTATTCCATGTGTTTTTTCCCCTGGATCGGTCTCGTAATCGGTCTGCTGGAGTATCTCTGGTTTCTGCTTTGTGGATGGACCGGTGCTTCGGATCTGCTCCGCTCCGCGATCGCGGTTGTGATACCGCTTCTGGTGACAGGCGGAATCCACTTCGACGGGTTTCTCGACACGACGGACGCGCTTAGTTCGTGGAGAACCAGAGAGGAACGCCTTCGCATTCTTAAAGATTCTCATGTGGGAGCATTCGCGGTGATCGGAGCCTGTGTCTTCTTTCTGATTGCACTGGGCTTTGCGTCGGAGGTATCAGGGAAAACAGCAACATGTCTGTGCCTGATGTTTGCGGTTTCGCGCTCATATTCGGCGATATCCGTGGTTTCCTTCCCGAATGCGAACCCGAAGGGAACCGCTGCCGCTTTTGGCAGCCATGCGAGGAAGAGGATGGTGCGACGGGTGATGATCGTCTATCTTGCGGCACTTTACGTCTGCCTGATTCTGATCGACCCGCTTACCGGCATCTTTGTGATCGCCGGTTCTGTGCTGGCATTTTTGATTTATTATCGGACCTGCATGCATTACTTCGGGGGAATGACAGGAGACCTTGCGGGATTTTTTGTATCGGGCGCGGAGCTCCTGATGCTGATTCTGGCGGTGGCCGGCGACGGTATCGGAAGAATATTGTTGAGAGGTTAATAATATGAAGTTTATTATCGGCGGTGCATTTCAGGGAAAAACGCATTATGCGGAGGAAAAGTACGGGATTGCTCCGGAGGATTGGGCGGACGGACAGGACTGCTCCAGAAATGAGATCTATCACAGCAGGGGTGTCATGCATTTTCACCAGTTTGTGGGAAGAAGCCTGCAGAATGGAGATACACTGGACAATTTTGTGGATGAGCTGATGGCACGAAATCCGGACATCATCATTGTGGCGAATGAACTGGGTTACGGAATTGTTCCGGCGGACAGCTTCGACCGCAGATACAGGGAAACGGACGGAAGAATCTGTACAGAAATCGCGTCGCGCGCGGACGAGGTGATCCGCATTGTGTGCGGAATACCGACCATTATCAAAAAGGTATGAGGAATCACGAGGCTCGAAGGAAGTTGAATTCTTGAAGAAACGGGCATTGAAGAGGCACGAGACCCCCCTGAAGATACGGGAATTGAAAAAGGCATGAAGACATGAGGATTCACGAAGGCATGATGGAACTGGTCATGATCCGGCACGGCAGAACAAAGGGGAATATGGAGAACCGGTACATTGGCACGACGGATGAGCCGCTGCTTGCTTCTGAGGCAGAGCACCTTTTGGCGAAGCGGGAAACGCTGGAGGAGATGCGGATGGATCATCCGGATATACTCCTTGTAAGCCCCATGAGACGCTGTTTGGAGACGGCGGCGATTCTGTTTCCGGAATCGGAGCCGGTGATCGTTCCGGATTTCCGGGAGTGTGATTTCGGTGAATTCGAAAACAAAAACTATAAGGAGCTGAGCGGAAACGTGGATTATCAGCGCTGGATTGACAGCGGCGGAAGGCTGCCTTTTCCGGGCGGAGAATCCATGAGCTCCTTTCAGGAGAGGGTCTGCCGTGCCTTTGACCGGGTTGTCCGAGAGGCGTCGGAGCATCTCTGCGGCGAAGCCGGGATAGCCGGCGGGGCATCGGAGTATCTCTGCGGCGAAACCGGGAGAACCGGCAAAGCATCGGAAGAGGCGCAGGACCGGAGTATTTCCGGTACATCCGGCGATCCGGTGATCCGGGCTGCCATGGTGGTACACGGAGGAACGATCATGGCTGTGCTGGAGAAATATGGGTATCCTCGGAAGAGCTATTTTGAATGGCATGTGGGAAACGGAGATGGTTTTCTGCTTTCCGTCAGGGAAACGGGGGACGATCTCCGGCTTTCTGTCCGGCGCGGTTTCTAGCAGAGCGCTCTTTGATTGATTCAGGAGAGAATTCCGGAGAGCATTGAAAGCTGTGTTGTTCAGGAGGAAATTCCGGAGAGCATTGGAAGCTGTGTTGTTCAGGAGGAAATTCCGGAGAGTATTGGAAGCTGTGTTGTTCAGGAGGAAATTCTGGAGATCGGAATGTTCGGTGAATGTCATGCGCATTTGTTTATGAATGGTTATGATTACCATGTCGCGGTAAGAACGCACCGGGATCATCCGGATGTAAAGGTGATCCGAAAGGAGCTTGAGGCGTACAGAAATGCGGGCGTGACGTTTGTACGTGACGGCGGAGATCATTATGGAGTATCAGTTCTTGCGCGAAAACTGGCACCGGAATATGGAATCCGGTATCTTACGCCGGTTTTCGGAATTTTCCGTGAGGGACATTACGGCAGGGTGGTCGGAAGACCTTTTTCGAACCTCAGAGAATACGCGCAGCTCGTCTCGGAGGTGAAGGAGCAGGACGGAGACTTCATCAAAATCATGACTTCGGGAATCATGACTTTTGAGACAGCCGACGGTCTTTCGGAGGAGGGGCTCAAAAGAGAGGATGTCAGGGAGATGGTTCATATCGCCCATGAGTCCGGCATGAAGGTCATGAGTCACACAAACGGAAGCAGAGGGGTGATTGACGCTGCGGAGGCCGGTGTGGATTCTCTGGAGCATGGAAATTTTCAGAACGAGGAAAGTCTGGAGGCTCTGGCGGAGAGCGGAGCGGTCTGGGTACCGACCTGCTCGACGGTTCGAAATCTGATCGGCTCCGGACGTTTTTCCGACGCGGTTCTGACAGAGATCTGGAGTGGTCTCAGGAAAAATATCCGAAGGGGACGTGAGCTTGGGATTCCGATCGCTCTTGGCAGCGACGCGGGAGCTTATCGCGTTCTGCACGGGCAGGGCATCCGGGATGAATATCGGGCATTTCAGGATATTTTTCCGGACGACCCGGAACTTAACGAGTGGCTTGCACAGTCAGAGAAACGGATTCATCAATGGATAAAGAAAAAAAATTAAACGGTGGAAGGGATAAGAGCAAGGATTCACCCCGGACAGGTCTGGAAGAATCTTTCGTGCTCTATGATCACAAAAAGCTCAGAATGGGATACACAACCGGCTCCTGTGCCGCGGCTGCGGCAAAGGCAGGAACGAGAACGCTCCTGACCGGAGTGGAGACCGAGGAAATCGTTCTGGATACGCCGAAGGGAATCCGGCTGCATCTCCCGGTCGAGGATATCCATATCCAGAGAGATGAGAGCGGAATTCCCGTAAAGGTGTGCTGCGCGGTCCGTAAGGACGGCGGAGATGATATTGACGCGACGAACGGAGCCCTGATCTATGCGGAGGTTTCGTGTACCGGGGAGGCCGGTGTGACCATTGACGGCGGCGAAGGAGTCGGCCGGGTGACGAAGCCGGGCCTTGATCAGCCGGTCGGAAACGCGGCGATCAATCATGTTCCCAGGGAAATGATCACAAAGGGCGTTCTGGAGGTCTGCAGGGAACAGGGTTACACGGGAGGCATTTCCGTGATCATCCGGATCCCGGAGGGACAGAAGATCGCGGAGAAGACATTTAATCCGAGGCTTGGAATTGTCGGGGGAATCTCCGTGCTCGGCACCAGCGGCATCGTCATGCCAATGAGCGAAAAGGCTCTCATCGATACGATACGGGTGGAGATGAAGATGCGCCGGGAGAACGGCGGAGAATATCTTGTCATTACCCCGGGAAATTTCGGCGAGAGGTTTGCTTCGGAAATGCCGGATCTGGTCCGCACCCATGAGATGAAATGCAGCAATTTCGTCGGCGAGACGCTGGACATGGCGGTGGATCTGGGAGTAAAGGGCATCCTTTTTATCTCCCATATCGGAAAATTTATCAAAGTTTCCGGAGGAATCATGAACACGCATTCTCATGAGGCGGATTGCCGGGCAGAGCTGATGGCAGCGGCGGTGCTGCGTGCCGGAGGCAGTGCGGATCTGGCGCGGAAGATTCTGTCCACCAATACCACGGAGGACGCGCTGAAGATCCTGAAACAGGAGGGCGGCGACGGACTCTTTGACGCATCGATGAAGCGTATCACCGAACGGATCGGCTTTTATCTGAATGCCAGAGTACAGGGAAGAATCGAGACCGGCGCCGTGATCTTCTCAAATGACTTCGGAATGCTCGGCAGGACGGAGAACGTGCCGGATCTGGTGGAAAAGCTGAGAAAACAGGGCTGAAGAATTTTGTATTTTGAATAACTAGTTTCTGCTGCCTCCGGATGATCCGGAGAAGCGGCGGGCATTGTATACAAGAAGTGAAGACAGCGTTCCGCATTGGGGACGCAACGGAGAGAATTGAAGACAGCGTTCCGCATCGGGGACGCGACAGGAGGAAAAAAGAATGGTACATTTTGTGGGCGCCGGTTCCGGTGCCGCGGATCTGATTACCGTCCGCGGAAAAGAGTATCTGGAGAAGGCGGATGTGATCATCTACGCGGGTTCGCTGGTGAACCCGGAGCTTCTGCAGTACGCGAAGAAAAACTGTAAAATCTGGAATTCCGCGAAGATGACGCTGGAAGAGGTGCTGGATGTCATCTTTGAGGCGGAGAAAAGGGGCTTTATGACGGTCCGTCTCCATACCGGAGATCCGTGTCTGTACGGAGCGATCCGGGAGCAGATGGACGTACTCGACGAGAAGGGCATTGCGTATGATTATACACCGGGCGTCAGCTCCTTCTGCGGTGCAGCCTCGGCACTGAATCTGGAGTATACTCTTCCTGACGTCTCTCAGAGTGTGATCATTACGAGAATGGAAGGACGGACGCCGGTACCGGAGAAGGAAAGCATTCAGTCCTTTGCCGCGCATCACGCGACCATGGTTGTATTTCTGAGTACAGGCATGCTGGAGGAGCTTTCGAAGCGGCTGATCGAGGGCGGATATACCGCAGACACACCTGCGGCAATCGTGTACCGCGCAACCTGGCCGGATGAACGGGCGTATATCTGTACCGTCGGGACTCTGGCCGAGACGGCGAGAGAAAACCATGTGACGAAGACAGCGCTGATGATTATTGGAGATGTGGTCACACATTCCCACTACGACCGGTCAAAGCTCTATGACCCGGAATTCACGACGGAATTCAGAGAGGCTTCCTCCGGGAAAAAATCCTGAGAGGAAGGCGCGGACGCCAAGAGTGGCTTGGCTTAGAAACATATGGAAGGATCTGGAACATACGGAATGCGGGGGCACAACAGAGAGCAGGGGCTTTTATATGAAGATTGCAGGAATATGTTTTACAAAATCGGGAAGTGAAGTATCGAAACGAATCATCCGGGTTCTGCGTGGATCATTCGCGGCCGGGGATGCAGACGATGTAGAGATCGAGTGGTATGGGAAGGGCAAGTATCTGGCCGGCACAGGGTTCCGGGAGCTGAGTGTCCCGGTTCAGGAGTGGGCCGGTAAGTGCTTTCACACCTGCGACACCCTCATTTTTGTAGGAGCAGCGGGCATCGCGGTTCGCGCGATCGCGCCGTACGTCCGGGATAAGCGCACGGATCCGGCGGTCATTGTGGTAGACGAGAGAGGAAAGTTCTGCATCTCTCTGCTGTCCGGGCACATCGGCGGGGCAAATGAAATGGTGGAGAACCTTTCGGCGGGACTCGGAAGTGTTCCGGTCATCACGACGGCGACCGATGTGAGCCACAAGTTCGCGGTCGATGTCTATGCGGACCGGAACGACATGGTGATCTCAAATATGACCTACGCCAAGGAGGTTTCGGCTGCGCTTCTCGCCGGCGAGCCGGTGGGATTTTACACACATTTCCCGGTGGAGGGAGATCTGCCCGAGGGTATCTACTGGTCTGACAAGCTGGATACGGCGAGAGCGCTGAGCGCGGAGAATGAGGAGGAGGGAACTTCTCTGGGAATCTACATCAGTCCATCCTACAACCGGCAGTATTTTGATCACACGCTTTGGCTGATTCCGAAGTGCCTTGTCCTCGGAATCGGATGCAAGAGGGGAACGCCGGCTTCGGTGATCCGGAAGCTGGTGGATGATACTCTGCGGCAGTACAGCCTTTATCCGGAAGCCATCGCCTCGGTGGCGAGCATCGATCTGAAGAGGGACGAGCCGGGGCTGGTCGAGTACTGCAAATCCCTGGGAGTGCCGCTGCATACCTTCTCCGCGGATGAGCTGAACATGGCAGAGGGCAGCTTCACAAAATCAGACTTTGTGAGAAAAACAACGGGCACCGACAATGTGTGCGAGCGAAGCGCGGTCTGTGACGGCGGCGGGGATCTGATCATCCGTAAGGTCGCTGAGGACGGGGTGACGGTGGCGGTCGCGTTGCTGAACCGGAAGATCAAGGTCGGGTAGCAGAGTAGTATTGAACCGGAAGCTTGGCGCTGGACAGTATTGAACCGAAAGCTCAATGCCGGATGGCAGCAGATGTACATATACGATGAAAGCGGAGAGGGCGGTTTTACCCGCCCGAAGGGAATCTGTCAGCTGCCCGCAATCGAAAGGCAGTGGGTTCCCGTCTGCAGCAAACGAAAGGATTCTATTTATGAAACAGATAAATGTAGTAGGTATCGGACCGGGTGCCTGGGAAAAAATGACAGTGGAAGCCGCAGAGGCTTTGCAAAACAGCGACACGATCATCGGCTACACCGTGTATATCGATCTGGTCAGAGATCATCTTCCGGGGAAGGAATTCCTGTCGACCCCGATGCGCAAGGAAGTGGACCGCTGCGTCCTTGCCTTTGAGGAGGCGGAAAAGGACAAGAAGGTGTCCATGATCTGCAGCGGAGACGCAGGAGTTTACGGAATGGCAGGACTGATGTATGAGGTCGGGGAGCGTTACCCGGAGGTATCTCTCCGAATTATTCCGGGTGTGACGGCGGCCCTCGGAGGGGCTGCGGTGCTCGGTGCTCCTCTGATTCATGATTTCTGTCTGATCAGTCTGTCCGATCTTCTGACTCCGATCGAAAAGATCGAGAAGCGTCTGGCAGCGGCCGGTGAGGCGGATTTTGCGATCGTGATTTACAACCCACAGAGCCGGAAGAGATCCGACTATCTCCAGAAGGCCTGTGACATACTGCTGCAGTACCGGAAGGATGACAATGTGTGCGGGATTGTGGAAAATATCGGCAGGGAGGGAGAGTCGATGAAGATTCTGACGCTCCGCGAGCTTCGGGATACGCCGGTCAACATGTTTACGACGGTTTTCATCGGAAACTCCCAGACAAAAATCGTCAACGGACATATGGTGACGCCGAGAGGATATCGGAATGTATGATGTATTCTTGTTTGCCGGAACGACAGAGGGCCGCGTCCTGGCGGATCGTCTGAAGGAGATCGGGGAACGGAACGGCCGGAGAAAAATACAGATCTGCTGCTTTACCGCGACGGAGTACGGGAAAAGTCTGATCTCTCCGGGGGAAAATCTGGATGTTCACAGCGGAAGGCTGACGGAAGTGGATATGGTCCGTGAGATCCGCGAGAACACGACAGAGGATGCCGTCATCATAGATGCCACCCATCCGTATGCAGCGGCTGTGACGGAGAATATCCGGAAGGCCTGTGCAGAAGCGGGAAGGGAATATATCCGGGTGCTTCGCGGGACGACAATAAAGGAGGAGACGCCGGACGGCCATGCTCCGGCGGACCATGCGGATGACAGCACGGGAGAGACGGTCGGAGAGCAGATGGTACAGGCAGGTTTTGCTCCGGCGGCTCGTGCGGCTGAGGGCGCAGGAAGGACGGTCGGGAAGCAGATGGCGCCGGATTCTTTCTATGAGCTTCCTGACGGAAACATTGTGGTCGGCAGCACAGAGGAGGCTGCCGCATGGCTCGCGGGGACAGAAGGAAACGTGCTCCTCACGACCGGAAGCAAGGAGCTTCGGATCTTCACCTCAGTTCCGGGCTATCGGGAGCGCCTCTTTGCCAGAGTGCTTTCTCTTCCATCTGTTGTGGCTTCATGCGCGGATCTCGGCTTTCAGGGAAGAAACCTGATCTGCATGCAGGGGCCATTCTCTGAGGAGATGAATATCGCACTGATCCATCAGACGAAGGCGAAATACCTGGTTACAAAGGATACCGGAAGAGAGGGCGGCTTCCCAGAGAAGGAAAGCGCGGCAAAGGCTTGCGGCTGCCGGATGATTATCATACGCAGACCCCTCGAGGAGAAGGGCATATCTGTGGAGGAGTGTGTAAAACGGATCCGGGAAAAGTTCGGGAAGGAAATCATCTGATTTGAGATGAGAAGATGGTTTCGATACAGAATGCGTTCCGTGAAAAGCCCGGGTTCGAGATTGTCGGATTAATAACTTGCGTCTATGCAGTATGCGTTCCGTGAAAAGCTCGGCCGGAGATTGTCGGATTTGATACGCCTCGGGGATAGGATTTTTTGACAGGAGAATGATTTATGAGTGAAATTGCCGTGATTGGCATTGGTATGGGAACAGAAAATGGCCTGACCGTAGAGGCGGCGGATTTTATCCGTTCTTCAGATCTGTTGATCGGGGCGGAGCGGATGCTGCGGGATGTCGCGGGAAAAGGGCAGGAGACCTGCGCGGAATATCTGCCCGCGAGGGTCGCCGCGGCGATTGATGCGCACCCAGAGGCTACGAGGATCTCCGTGCTGATGTCCGGCGATGTCGGATTTTTCAGCGGAGCAAAAAAATTGTACGCGGCGCTCGGCACACGGAACAATCCGGAAGATTCGATCCGCGTTATGCCGGGCATCTCATCGGTCGTCTATTTCTGCAGTCAGCTCCGAATCGCCTGGGAGGACGTGAAGCTGACGAGTATGCACGGCATGAACTGCAACCTCATCGGCGAGATCTGCCGGAACGGAAAGGTTTTTTCCATCCTCGGCACAAAGGATCAGGCGGCGGAGATCTGCCGGAAGCTGATCACTTATGACATGAATGAGGTGACGGTGCATATCGGTGAGAATCTCGGATACCCGGAAGAAAAAATTCTTTCGGGGCGTCCGGTCGATTTTGCGGATTATGAGTCATCTGCCCTCAGTGTGATTCTGGTGGAAAATCCGAACGTGAATCCTGTCGTGACGAGCGGGGTACCGGACGAGGATTTTCTGCGGGACAAGGTTCCGATGACAAAGGAAGAGGTTCGCATCGTTTCGATCGGAAAGCTCCGGCTGACGGACCGGTCGGTTGTATACGATATCGGTGCCGGCAGCGGCTCGTGCTCTGTTGAAGCGGCACTGCGGGCGGTGAACGGAAAGGTTTACGCAATCGAGAAGAACCCCACGGCGGTTCGGCTTCTCTATTCGAACAAGCTGAAGTTCCGCGTAGACAATATGGAGATTGTGGAGGGGCTGGCGCCGGAGGCGCTGAAGGACCTTCCGGTACCGACGCATGCGTTTCTCGGCGGCACCGGCGGAAATATGGAGGAGATTCTCCGGACTCTTCTGGACAAGAATCCGAGGATCCGCATTGTAATCAATGCCATCACGCTTGAGACAGTCTCTCAGGCACTGGAAATTCTGAAAAAGCTTCCGTTCGGTGAGCCGGATATCGCCTGCATTACGGTTGCAAAATCGAAGAAGGCAGGGCCTTATCACATGATGATGGGGCAGAATCCGGTGTATGTGATCACAGCGGAAGGCGCTGAGGCGGAAAAATCGGAGAACGAGTTGGAGAGAGCTCTCGTCCACACCGGAGTTGACGGAGAGAAGTTCAACGAGGAAAACTGAAAAGTCATTGCTGATACGGAAGATCATACAGTCCATATAAAAAGTAATAGTTATTGCTGATATGGAAGATAACACGGTTCATATAGAAAGCAATAATCTTTGCTGATATGAAAAATAATAGGGTTCACATGGAAAGCAATACAGATATGAATGATAATCGGGTACACATGGAAAATACGGGAACTCATCAGGATAACAGCAAGAAGATCAGTATCAGCCGGATCATGATCGCGGCGCCTTCCAGCGGCAGCGGCAAGACGCTGATCACCTGCGGATTGCTGAATCTTCTGAAGAAAAAGGGATTGAAGCCGGCTTCTTTTAAATGCGGACCGGATTTCATCGACCCGATGTTTCATACGAAGGTTCTCGGCACGAGAAGCCGGAATCTGGATACTTTTTTTACAGACCCGGATACGACCAGAGGTCTTCTGGCGCGGAATGCAAAGGACGCGGATCTGGCGGTTCTGGAAGGCGTAATGGGATATTTTGACGGGATGGGAATTGACAGCTCGAGGGCGGGGGCAAGCGATCTCGCCTCTGTCACGGACACACCGGTTCTTCTGATTGTTCCGGCAAAGGGAGTCAGCCGTTCCGTGCTTCCTCTGATTCGGGGATTCCTGGATTTTCAGGAAAAGCCCTGTATCCGGGGATTGATTCTGAACCGGGTTTCCGCGGGACTCTATCCCAGAATGAAGGAAATGATTGAGCGGGAGGCCGGGGTTCCTGTCGTCGGATATGTGCCGGTCGTAAAGGACTGCGCGCTGGAGAGCCGGCATCTGGGACTTCTGATGCCGGATGAGATTGCCTCATTTCAGGACAGGCTGGACAGGCTGGCAGATGTTCTGGACGGTACGCTGGATCTGGAGCAGATCCTTAAAATCGCCGGGAGCGCCCCGGCGCTGACCGTGCGGGAAGGCAATGCTGAAAAATACAGTGCCGTGAATTGGGGAAAGGTCAGGATCGGCCTCGCAAAGGATGAGGCCTTCTGCTTTTTCTATGCGGACAATCTGGATCTTCTGAGGGAGATGGGGGCTGAGCTGGTTCCTTTTTCTCCGATTCACGATGCCTGCCTTCCCGATAATCTGGATGGTCTGATGCTCCACGGCGGATACCCGGAGCTTTACGGAAAAGAGCTGGGAGAGAATGCTTCGATGCGGGAGTCTGTTCGAAGAGCTGTGACAGGGGGACTCCCCACACTGGCGGAATGCGGGGGATTTCTCTACCTGCACAGGCAGCTGACCGACCTGGAGGGTAATGCATGGCCAATGGCGGGTGTTTTTCCGGAGAGTGCGTACTATACCGGACGTCTGACGCGGTTCGGCTATGTGACGCTCACAGGAGGAACCATGTTCGGAAGGGATGTCGGAGAGATCCGATCCCACGAATTCCATTACTACGAATCGGAGGACCCCGGCAGCACTTTCCTCGCGCGGAAACCGGTCGGAAACCGCTCCTGGCGCTGCGTCAGAAGCACGGATACCCTTTATGCCGGGTTCCCGCATCTGTATTTCTACGCGAACCCGGGGACAGCTGAGGCATTTATCGAGAGGTGTGCAGAGTATCATGCTAATAGAAACCTTTGACCATATCGTTCCAGCGGTACTGCTCGGTGGAATTCTGGACCTTGTGTTCGGGGATCCGCACGGTCTGTACCACCCGGTTCAGCTTATCGGAAAGTTTATTACCTTTTTTGAAAAGCTCTTCCGGAAGATTTTCCCTTCCGGAAAAACAGGAGAGCGGACAGCAGGCGTTCTGACCGCACTCTGTGTCATGGCGGTGAGCACTCTGATTCCCGTGGTTCTTCTGAAACTTTTCTATCACGTCAATTTCTGGCTTGGCTTTGCTGTCGAGACGTTCTGGTGTTATCAGATTCTTGCTGCGAGATCCCTCCGGGATGAGAGCATGAAGGTTTACCGGGAGGTGAAGACCGGAGATCTCGGAAAGGCCAGAAGGGCAGTCTCCATGATTGTCGGGAGGGATACGGAACGACTGGACATGACAGGAGTCACAAAGGCGGCGGTCGAGACCGTCGCGGAAAACGCCTCTGACGGCGTTGTGGCGCCTCTGATTTTTCTGATGATCGGCGGAGCTGCGGGGGGATTTTTCTACAAGTCCGTTAATACGATGGATTCTATGATCGGATACGTCAATGACCGGTATCGGTGGTTCGGGACCTTCGCAGCAAGGCTGGATGATGTTCTGAACTTCATTCCGGCGAGAATTTCCGGCTTGCTTATGGTGCTTGCCGCTCAGATCTGCGGAAATGACGGAAAAAATGCCATGAAGATTTTTAAGCGCGACCGGCGGAAGCATGCCAGCCCGAATTCGGCGCACACAGAGGCAGCGATGGCCGGCGCACTGGATATCCGGCTTGCGGGAGATGCCTGGTACTTCGGAGAGCTGCACAGGAAACCGTATATCGGTGACCCGATCCGCGAGATTGTGCCGGAGGATATTCCCCGCGCCAACCGGATCATGTACGGAACCGCCGTGCTTGCCTTCCTTCTGTCAGCAGCGGTGCGGGTGCTGATTCTTGTGCTGGTGTGATTTGCCGGAAAGGAATGGCCGGACAGTCGGGACAAAGCGCAGGCGGTGATTTCAGCACAGCTGTGATTTGCCGGAAAGGAATGGCCGGACAGTCGGAGCTTAGTGCAGGTGATGATTATCGGGCCGGCGGGAGAGGTGAAGGAATGATTAAGACAGTACATGGCGGGGATGTCTACCGGCATCCCGGCGTCATTGATTTTTCATCAAATATGAATCCGCTCGGGACACCGGAGCGCGTGATCCGCGCGGCACAGGAGAGCATGACGGAGATCTGCCATTACCCCGATGTGCGGCAGGAGGAGCTGATCCGTGCCTTGTCTGCATACGAAAAGGTGCCGGAGGAGTATCTGTTCTGCGGAAACGGCGCGGCGGAGGTTATTTTTGCGTATGCCTGGGCATTGCAGCCGAAGCAGGCGCTCGTCCTTGCCCCGACCTTTGCGGAATATGAACAGGCACTGAAAAGCACCGGATGCGCGGTGCGGCTCTATGCTCTGCGGGAGTCCGATGGTTACCGGCTGACGCGGGATTTCGCGGAAGCGATTACAGAGGATCTGGACGTTGCCGTTCTCTGTAATCCGAACAATCCCACCGGCATTCCTGTTGATCCGGCGCTGATGCGGGAGATTATCCGAACCTGCCGGTCAAGGGGCGTGAGGCTTTTTGTGGATGAATGCTTCCAGGATTTTTGTGATAATCCGGAGCGTCTGACAGTCAGGGGGTACCTGAAGGAGGAGCCGGAAATCTTTATTCTGAAGGCGTTTACCAAGCGGTATGCGATGGCCGGTCTTCGGCTCGGGTATGGGATGACGTCGGATGCGGATCTTTTATCCCGGATGCGTTCGGCTGTGCAGCCATGGAATGTCTCGATTCCGGCACAGAAGGCGGGAACGGCAGCACTTCACGAGGAGGAATACGTGGAGAAGGCAAGAGCCGTTGTGCGCAGGGAGCGGACCTATCTGAAAAGGTCGTTGAAAGAGCTCGGATTTCAGGTATTTGATTCCTGCGCGAATTACATCTTCTTCAAGGGAGAGGAAGGGCTTTCCGAAAAGCTTCTGCCGTACGGGATTATGATCCGGGACTGCTCCAACTATCACAATCTTGGAAACGGGTATTACCGCATCGCGGTGCGGATGCATCCGGACAACGAAAGGCTGATTGAAGCACTTGGAATGACCCGGCGGATGATTGAACGCAGGGATACAGAGACATCAGAAGACATCAGATAAGAGGATTTGATTATGGCAAAAGCAATAATGATTCAAGGCACAATGTCCAATGCCGGGAAGAGCCTGATCGCCGCGGGACTGTGCCGCATTTTCAGACAGGACGGATACAGGGTGGCGCCGTTCAAGGCGCAGAATATGGCGCTGAATTCCTTTATCACGCGCCAGGGCCTGGAGATGGGGCGGGCGCAGGTGATGCAGGCGGAGTGTGCCGGTGTGGAGCCGGATGTGCGGATGAACCCGATTCTCCTCAAGCCCACAAATGACACCGGCTCCCAGGTCATCGTAAACGGGGAGGTCCTGGGGAACATGGATGCCCGGGAATATTTCCGCTATAAGCCGAACCTGATCCCGGAGGTCAGAAAGGCATATGAATCTCTTGCCGCAGAGAATGATATCATCGTGATTGAGGGCGCCGGAAGCCCGGCAGAAATCAATCTGAAGGACGCGGACTGTTTCGTCAACATGGGAATGGCGAAAATCGCCGGCGCGCCGGTTCTTCTGGTCGGTGATATAGACCGGGGCGGCGTTTTTGCGCAGCTGATCGGAACGGTTGAACTCCTGGAAGAGGACGAAAGGAAGATGGTGAAGGGACTTGTGATTAACAAGTTCCGGGGAGACCGGACCATTCTGGATCCGGGGATCCGGATGCTGGAAGAAAGATCCGGGATTCCGGTTGTCGGTGTCGCTCCCTACCTTCACATCGAGGTGGAGGATGAGGACAGCCTCACAGAGCGGTTCTCGGGCAGACAGACAGTCGCCGCGATTGATATTGCGGTCATCCGCACACCCCGGATTTCAAATTTCACAGACTTCAATCCATTTGAAAAGATGAAGGGTGTCTCTCTTCGGTATGTGGATCGGGTGTCGGAGCTGAAGAATCCCGATATGATCATTCTTCCCGGCACCAAAAATACCATGGAAGATCTTCTCTGGATGAGACAGAACGGTCTGGAGGCGGCTGTCCTGAAGGCGGCTTCGGAGGGCACCGTGATTTTCGGCGTCTGCGGCGGATATCAGATGCTCGGGGAGACACTTTCCGATCCTCTGGGCGTTGAGAACGGCGGTTCCATCAAGGGAATGGGCCTTCTTCCGATGCACACTGTTTTTGCGGGAGAAAAAACCCGCACCCGTGTGGAAGGAAACTTCGGACAGCTGCAGGGTGCTCTGAAAAACCTGTCCGGGACGGCAATCGAGGGATATGAGATACATATGGGTGTCAGCACTCTGAACGAGAATGCAGTGCCGACGGTGCATATCCGGGATACGAATGTGGAGGGCGCGGCCGAAAAGGAGGACGGTGCTCAGCAGGGAAACGTATATGGAACCTATGTTCACAGCGTCTTCGACCGGGAAATGGTGGCCGACAGAATTGTGGAAGCTCTGGGACGAAGGAAGGGGATGGACACCTCGGATATGACGGGCGTGGATTATCAGACCTTCAAGGAAAGTCAGTATGACATTCTGGCGGAGGAGCTTCGCAGAAACATGGATCTGAAAAAAATATACGGGATTCTGGATGCCGGTGTGTGAAAAATGCATGAGGCTCCGGATACCGGTGCGTGAAATAAATCAGGAAAAGAACATCGTGGAAAAGTGCAGGGAATGCTGGAAGGATGGGAATTGCGGATATGTCAGAAGTAAAGATCGAACTGGAAAATGTGAAGCCGATGGATATTGAGAAGCGCAGCTTCGAGATCATCACGGAGGAACTGGGAGAGAAGAACCGTCTTCTGATACCCGGAACGGAGCTGATTGTAAAGCGTTGTATCCATACTAGCGCGGATTTCGATTACGCGGATAACCTCTGCTTCTCAGAGAACGTTGTGGAAAAAGCACTGGATGCGATTCGCGGCGGGGCAAGTATCGTTACGGACACGCATATGGCGCACTCGGGAATTAACAAGCATACGCTTGCCCGATACGGAGGAGAGGCACTGTGCTTCATGTCCGATCCGGATGTGGCGGAAGAGGCGAAAAAACGGGGCGTCACCCGCGCCGCGGTATGTATGGAAAAAGCTGCCAGGTTGGACCGGAAGCTTATTTTCGCGGTGGGAAACGCGCCGACGGCGCTGGTGCGCCTGTATGAGATGATCGAGAATGGGACGGTGAAGCCGGAGCTCATCATCGGCGTTCCGGTCGGCTTTGTGAATGTTGTGCAGTCGAAGGAGCTGATCATGCAGACCGATGTACCATACATCGTTGCAAGAGGGCGTAAAGGCGGGAGCAATATCGCCGCCTGCATCTGCAACGCCCTCCTGTATATGCTGAGCAGCGACAGGGGATATTGACAGCAGGAGTGCGAAACAAGGAACAATCCGTAGCGTAGCTTATACAGTTTGTGGAACGATATATCGTATCGGGTTTACTCCTCCCATCCCTCCATCATCCGGTAGGTGATGAGAATCTCCCGGACAATCTCGCCTTCCGCGGCTTCCGCCTCGAGATCCGCTTTATCGGAAGAGGGAGGAAGCTGCGGATCCGGCTCCTGAAACTCCGCCTCAATCCAGTTGTAGGCGGCATCCTTCGCGTTGTCGAGCACCTCGTCAAGGGTATCGCCGTCTGCCTCACACATCTCAAGATCAGCAAACTTCGCGTGATAGCCGTTTTCGGTTTTCTTTACAATAACGGGATAATAAAACTTCATCTTTACCTCCAAATCATATGTGAATCAAACATTCCTAAAATAGCGGCACGAATTACACGGGCCGCTATTTCACGGGTCACTATTATACGGGCCGCTATATTATAGCAAATCCGCTGAAAAAAGAAAACATGGACGAACCGGAAAAAGAAAACAAAAGAAAACACAAAGAAAAACAATGAGGTGTATTTTTCAAAGAACATTTGTCCGCACAGAAGGGTACCGGTTGAATCAGCCTTCCAAAAATAGTAAGATTAGTGTATAAGCTCTTCGAAAACGCAGACAGGATCGTCACGCGCGAAGCGTGTGTAAGAGACTGTATACAATCCGCAGCTTATACAGTATGTAGCGCTGCACAGAGCATTGGGGCTTACATAATATGTATATCTTCCGAATGCAGGGGCCCGTGCGTGCGTATAAAAAGAGTACAATTCTCCCGGTGCGGAGACTATTTTCGGAGAATTGACGGGGCGGATCATGCGGTTGAATCCGTTCCTCTGTTAGTGTTCTTTGTGAGTTTGAACTTGACCTAAAATTGGAAAGGATGTATGTGGTATGGTTAC
This sequence comes from Bilifractor sp. HCP3S3_D3, assembly GCF_052063915.1. NCBI lineage: Bacteria > Bacillati > Bacillota > Clostridia > Lachnospirales > Lachnospiraceae > Bilifractor > Bilifractor sp. HCP3S3_D3. The sequence goes on along the minus strand of NZ_JBQHWP010000009.1, from coordinate 80,127 downwards.
AAATGATGAAAATCTGATTCAGCTGAAGCATAAGATTCTTGAGGAAACGGCAAGGCTCGCCTGGAACGACGAGCTGGATGAGGACGGCAAGGAAAAACTGATTCTGAAGCTGAGCCCGGGACCTCTTGCAAAATACAGATGCTGCGTTTACAAAGACCGCGAGCTGATCAAGCGCCGGATTCGTCTGGCGGAGGGCAAGAACCCGGATCCGAACGATACCTCAAAGAATATCGTGCGCGTTCTCGGACCGGCATGTGAGGAGTGTCCGATTTCCGCCTATACCGTAACCGACAACTGCCGCAAATGTATGGGACAGCCATGCCAGAGCTCGTGCAGATTCGGGGCGATCGATATGGGTGCGCATCGTTCTCATATTGACGCGACAAAGTGTAAGGAGTGCGGAAAATGTGCGGAGGCGTGTCCCTACAATGCGATCGTTCATCTGGTCCGGCCCTGCAAAAAGGCCTGCCCGGTAGGCGCCATTACCTATGATGAGTACGGGATCTGCGTCATTGATGATTCGAAATGCATTCAGTGCGGGCTCTGCATTCATTCCTGCCCGTTCGGCGCACCAGCGTCAAAATCCTACCTCGTAGACATCATCCGTGACATCAAGGCCGGAAAGGAAGTCTATGCGATGGTTGCGCCCGCGACCGAGGGTCAGTACGGACCGGATATCACAATGGGGTCCATCCGTCAGGCGGTGAAGGAGCTCGGGTTCAAGGATCTGGTCGAGGTCGGCCTGGGAGCAGATATGACGGCAGCCTTTGAGTCTGAAGAGTGGAGTGAAGCTCTGAAGGAAGGGCGGAAGATGACGACCTCCTGCTGCTCCGCCTTTATCAATATGCTGAAGGTACATTTCCCGGAGCAGTACAAGAACAACATGTCCACCGTTGTGTCTCCGATGTGCGCCGTGTCCCGATATCTCAAGGCCATGCATCCGGGATGCGTGACGGTTTTCCTCGGACCCTGTGTAGCGAAGAAATCCGAGGCGGCAGATGTAGAGGGTGTGCCGAAAAACGCGGATTATGTCATGACCTATGGTGAGTTCTCCGCGCTTTTACGCTCCAAAGATGTGGAGCTGAAGCCCTGTACCGATCCGTATCAGGAGGCTTCCATCTTCGGTAAGAGATTCGCCACCTCCGGCGGAGTTGCGAATGCCGTGATTGAGTGCATGAAGGAGCGCGGTGAGGATACCTCAGGTATCCGGCTTCTGAAAGCCGCGGGCGGTCCGGAGTGCAAAAAGGCACTCACGATGCTGAAGTTCGGAAGACTTCAGGAAGATTTCATCGAGGGTATGATCTGTCCGGGCGGCTGCGTGGGCGGTCCGTCCCGCAAGGTAACCGCCGCCGAGATAATGAAGGACCGTGAGAAGCTGCTGAAGAAGGCGGACGGCAGAAAGGTGCTGAAGAACCTTGAGAATTATCCAATGGACAAATTCTCCATGTTCCGGGACGATATCATCCGTGACACCCGGAAACAGCCGGTTGACGGGACGCAGAAGCCGGCCGGTCAGGGAAGCGCCGAATAAACTGCATGCCTGCCCGCGGCTGTCAGAGATTCTGTTCTGACCCGCGGACAGGTGGATTTACGCGAACAGTGAGCCGCAGCCGAATGCGAAGTATTTGTGTGCGGCGAGCGTCGCGATAGCGAGATAAAACTCGCGCAGCGTGTTTTATCTCGTTTTTTCCTGAACGAAATAAAATATTTAAAGGGTGAATGTATGAGAAGATTGGCATTGAGCGATGAAATTCTGCTGTCAATTGACAAGCCTGCCAGGTATATCGGCAATGAGGTGAATGCGGTTGACAAATCAGAATCTTTCGATCCGGAGAAGATGATTCGGTTCTGTATGTGTTTCCCGGATGTCTACGAGATCGGTATGTCTCATCTGGGGATTCAGATCCTGTATGATATGTTTAATAAACGAGAGGATGTCTGGTGCGAGAGAGTCTATTCTCCATGGCCGGATCTGGATGAGATCATGCGGGAGAAGAAAATTCCTCTCTTTGCCCTTGAGTCTCAGGAACCGGTTCGCTCATTTGATTTTCTCGGAATCACGATTCAGTACGAGATGTGCTATACAAATATCCTCCAGATCCTGGATCTGTCCGGGATTGCTCTTCACGCCGCGGACAGGGGAGAGGATGAACCCATCGTCATTGGCGGCGGCCCCTGCACCTACAATCCGGAGCCGATCGCGGAATTCTTCGATCTGTTTTATATCGGTGAGGGCGAAGTCGCGTACGACGAGCTGTTCGATCTGTATCAGGAGAAAAAAAGAACCGGTATGAGCCGCCGGGATTTTCTTTTGCGAGCCTCCCGTATCGAGGGAATTTATGTGCCGCAGTTCTACCGTGCGTCCTATCACGAGGACGGGACGCTCGCGTCCTTTGCACCGACAGAGGAAGGCGTGCCGGAAAAGGTGCGTAAGCGGATCGTCATGGATTTCAGTGAAGTGACCTATCCGGACGCGCCGATTGTTCCCTATCTTCAGGCCACACAGGACCGGGTCGTTCTGGAGATTCAGAGAGGCTGCATCCGTGGCTGCCGTTTCTGCCAGGCAGGAATGATCTACCGTCCGCTTCGGGAGAAGAATGTAGAGCGGCTGAAGCGGCAGGCGGAGGTGATGCTGAAAAATACCGGCTATGATGAAATTTCCCTGAGCTCGCTTTCCAGCAGCGATTACTCACAGCTGAATGAGCTTCTGAACTTCCTGATTCAGATCTGCAACGAAAAGGGCATCAACATTTCGCTTCCGTCCCTCAGGATCGATGCCTTCTCGCTCGATGTGATGTCGAAGGTGCAGGATGTGAAGAAGAGCAGCCTGACCTTCGCGGCGGAGGCAGGTTCACAGCGGATGCGTGATGTTATCAACAAGGGCATCACCGAGGAGGATATCCTTGGCGGCGCTCTCGAGGCGTTCCGCGGCGGGTGGAACAAGGTAAAGCTCTATTTCATGCTTGGACTTCCGGGAGAGAATGAAGAGGATGTCAAGGATATTGCGCACCTCTGTCAGAAGGTGGCCGAGTGCTACTATGACAATATTCCAAAGGAGGAGAGAACGGGAAAAATCAGCATAACCGCGAGCAGCTCGTTCTTCGTTCCAAAGCCCTTCACGCCTTTTCAGTGGGCACGGATGGACCGGGAGCAGGAATTCCTTGATAAGGCGCATATGGTCAAGGACGAGGTTCGCGCGATGACGAACCAGAAGAGCATCCGGTACACCTATCATGATGCGTATATTTCGGTCCTGGAGGGTGTCCTCGCAAGAGGAGACCGGCGCGTTGCTCAGGCAATCGAGACAGCTTACCGCAAAGGCGCGATCTTCGATGCCTGGACAGAGTATTTTGATGAGGACAGATGGCAGGAAAGCTTCCGGGAGTGCGGAATTGATCCGTATTTCTATACCGCGCGGGAGAGAGACACCTCCGAGCTGCTTCCGTGGGATTTTCTGGACTGCCAGGTCAGCCGGGACTTTCTGATCCGGGAGTGGAAGCGGGCCAAGGAGGGAATCATCACACCGAACTGCCGGCAGAGATGCAGTGGATGCGGATGCCGCGTCTACAGGGGAGGAGTGTGCTATGAGAGTCAGGATTAAATTTACAAAAACCGGATGTCTGAAATTCATAGGTCATCTGGATGTCATGCGTTTCTTTCAGAAGGCAATCCGCAGAGCCGGGCTGCCGGTTTCCCTGTCCGAAGGATTCAGCCCTCATATGCTGATGTCTTTCGCGGCTCCGCTCGGCGTGGGCAAGACAAGCAGCGGCGAATATTTTGATCTTGATCTGAAGGAAGAAATCCCCGAGAAAGAGATCCTTGAGAGACTGAACCGGCAGATGGTTCCGGGGATGCATGCGGAAAGCTGCATCCGAATCGGAATCACAAAGGCGGAGAAATGCATGACGCTGGTAAACGCGGCTGACTATACGGTAAGTTTCCGGAAGGGAAGCGTGAAGCTTCCGGATCGTGACGTACTCCAGGATAAGCTGAACGCTTTTCTGTCGTCGCCTTCCGTCATTGTACTTCGAAAAACAAAACGCAGTGAGGCGGAGACGGATATCCTTCCCTGGATCTATGTGATGAACCTGACAGAGCTGGATGACCAGGAACTGGCGGAGCATCCCCAGGGGACGGACGCGGAGCGTGTCGCCTTCCATATGCTGCTTTCCGCCGGAAGCGTCAGCAATCTGAAGCCGGAGTTGGTCATGAGCGCATTCGCGGAATCCGCAGGCTTTGAGATTCCGGCTTTCAGTCTTCTGATTCACCGCAACGACATCTATACGAATATCGGAACGGCTGAAGACAGAAAGCTTGTGCCGCTGGATCATGTTCCCCATGCGGCAGAATCGATGCGGCAGTTCGAGTGATTATCTGTATATAGTCCGTCAGGGACGTGCGGGCTGTGCGAAGAAATCGATGTGGCTGGCGCAAGTCTGTACATAATCATAATTCGTCACAGGCATGCGGGCTTTGTGAAGAAACCGATAAAGTGGGAGCGGCTGTCTGTATAAACAGATCAGGCCTGAAGGTGATTGAGAAACAGGACATGAGTATACCCGCGGGGGAAGCAGAGAACATGGGAGAGAAGAAGATTGTAATCGCAAAATATCCGGCGGGAGAAGTTCCGTGTCTTGCATCGGTGCTTTATGAGAATGACAAACCGGTGGAGTTCTATATTCGGAGAAAAGACAGCCCGTCCATACTGGGCAATATTTATGTGGGAAAGATCGAGAGCATCCAGAACAATCTGAATGCTGCCTTTGTCCGGCTCGGTCCTGACCGGAACGGGTATCTTCCGCTGCCTTCGAAGCATACAAGGCAGCACAGGACACTGAAGGCGGGAGACGAGATTCTGGTACAGGTTGAGAAAGAGGCGATAAAGCAGAAGCTTCCGAGGCTGACGCAGAACCTGACGGTTCCGGGCAGATTCCTGGTGCTGACCTCGGAGCGGAAGACCCTGAATTTTTCCAGAAAGCTTGCGGAAGACGACCGTAAGCGCCTGGAAGATTTTTTCCGTCCGCTCTGCGACGGCCGCTTCGGCCTCATTGTCAGAACAAACGCCGCCGAGGCTGATGAGGAGGAGCTCCGGGGGGAATGGGACGCACTATCGGGTCAGATGAACCGGATTCTGGATCACGGACTGGAGAGAACCTGTTATTCATGTCTGTATCAGTCAGAAAGCGATGCGATCTATCTTCTGAAGCAATGCCCTGTCAGGGAACTGAAGCGCCTCGTCACCGACGATCCGGAGACGAAACGGGAGCTGGACGATTATATCCTCCGGACATTTTCGGAGGATGACCGGCCGGAGGCGGTTCTCTATGAGGACCGGATGGTGGATCTCTACAAACTCTATAATCTGACGACGCTTTTCGAAGCCCTTCAGAGCCGCAATGTTTGGCTGAAGTCCGGAGGATTCCTCGTGATCGAGCAGACGGAAGCCTTTGTATCTGTCGATGTGAACACCGGACGTTATTCCGGTAATAAAAGCTTCTCAAAAACGGTTCAGATGACAAATGATGAAGCGGCTCCCGAGATCGCGAGGCAGATTCGTCTGCGGCAGCTGTCTGGAACGATTCTCGTGGATTTCATCAATATGAGAGAAGCGGGTGATCAGAGAAGACTGAGAGAGAGGATGACGGAGGAATTCCGGAAAGACCCCTCACGGCCTCAGGTCATCGATATCACCGCGCTTGACATCATGGAAATTACGCGGACCAAGAAGAGAAAATCATTCAAGGAGCAGTTAAAGGATATTGAAGCAGATGCAGAATAATTCCTTCAATCTTAATCATTCCGGAGATGACCGAAGCCGGCAGGATTATCTCTACGGAGACAGGAACCGGCAGGACGATTCTTCAGGAAGCAGATACCAGCAGGAGAATGATCTATCTGGAAGCAGATCCCGGCAGGACGACCCGTCAGGAAGCAGATCCCGGCAGAATGGATCGTTCGGAAGCAGAAACTGGGAGAATGATCCACGCGGGAATGAAAACAGGTATGAACACGAGTGGGTGCCATACGAGAGCATATCCGGAACAGCGCCCAGGGGACTGAAGAAACCGCGGACGAAGCGTGAGCTGAAATTCTGGCAGTGCCTGGTCTTCTTCATCTGCATGATGGCGGTCTGGATTTTTACGAATGGATGGGTTTACCTGCTGACCGGGAACATGGATCTGGATTCCTTTGCGATGGAGCTTGAATTTGTTGTGGCCTCCGTTCTCTTTGTGTTTTTCATGAGAGCAGATCCGAAGGAGGTATTTCCGCTGCACAAACCACGGATGTCCGCTGTTTTCGGAGTCCTGATTCTGGTAGTCGTCGGTTATCTGGCAGCAGATGTTGTGACGATTCTGGAGATGTTTTTCGTTCCGCATGCATTGCAGAGCATCGATGAGGGCCTTGCGGGCACCTATTCCTCGAGTCTGCCCGTTGAGCTTTTTCTCACCGCCTTCATGCCAGCCGTGTGTGAAGAGGCTCTTCACCGCGGAGTCCTGGTATCAGGCCTTCGTACGAGCTTCCGGAAGAGATGGCAGATCATCCTCGTGGGAGGGGTTCTGTTCGGCGTCTTTCATATCTATCCCGTCCGCTGGTGGATTCCCGGAATCCTCGGAGCGCTGATGACCTGGGTAATTCTCGAGACAGATAATATCTTCTACACAAGTCTGCTGCATTTTTGTTATAACGGGCTTCTGGTGGTGATCTCCTTTCTCGCATCGGATACCACTGCCCAGGCGTCGTATACTGCGTCCTCGCAGATGGTCGGAGTTTCTCTGCTGTTTTACGGTATTCCGATTCCAATACTGATTTACACGGGATGCTGGCTGATCCGTAGATCCGTCACGTGGAAGAAGCCTGCTTTTATCGAACCGGGTCTGGAGGAAAAACGGCTGGCACAGATTCTGGTGCCGACCGGGGTGATCCTTCTTACCGGAATTCTTTTTCTTTTGATCCGCAGATAAGGATAGCCGTTATGGGCATTATTTCGTCAGAAAGCGCCGTCTTTCTGCTTTTTGTTTTTTTTGCTCTGCAGACTAAAATAGGGGTTTTTTCCTTTTCCTGAGCGGTTTTTGAAAAACCTGATGAGGACACAATTTTTTAAAAGTGGGTGTTTGCATTTTATCGGGGCTATTGTAAAATGGATTTAGAATATGTTTGCAAGCAGGGTGAGGAGGATATTTCATGTCGAAGGTTGCAATCGTAACCGACAGTAACAGCGGAATCACACAGAAAATGGCGAAGGAGCTCGGGGTATATGTGCTGCCGATGTCATTTCTGATCAACGGAAAGGTGGTCCGCGAAGATATTGATATAACGCAGGCGGAATTTTTCAAGGAGCTTGAGGACCCGAATGTCAGTGTCTCCACCTCTCAGCCGGCTCCCGCCGAGGTTACGGATCTCTGGGACAAAGTGCTCAGAGAGAATGATGAGATTGTATACATTCCGCTCTCCAGCGGACTTTCCAATTCCTATCAGACGGCCAGGCTGCTGGCGGAGAACTATGACGGCAAGGTTCAGGTGGTGAATAACCAGAGGATTTCCGTTACCATGCGCCAGTCGGTGGAAGACGCACAGACGCTGAGAGCTGCCGGGTGGAATGCAGAACAGATCCGCGAGAAGCTGGAAGAGGACAAGTTCAATTCCAGCATATATATTATGGTAGATACTCTGAAATATCTGAAAAGAGGCGGCCGCATCACAGGTGCTGCCGCATTGATCGGAAGTGTGCTTCACATCAAACCGGTACTGCAGATTCAGGGCGAAAAGCTGGATGCTTACGCGAAAGCCAGGGGTACAAAGCAGGCGAAGAAAATCATGCTGGACGCTGTACGGAAGGACATGACCGGAAGATTTAAGGAATTTGTGGATAAAGGAGAATATACCATCCGTTATTCATATTCTGAGGGAGACGATCCCGAAGAAGTGAAAGAGTGGGTGGATGAGATACAGGCAGCCTTCCCGAATGACGAAATCAAGGGCGATCCGCTTTCTCTTGTCATCGGATGCCATATCGGGCCCGGAAGCCTGGCGATTACCATCAATCATAAAATCACGGTATAACATGAATCACGGCATAACATTAAAGTACAGACAGGAACGCAAAGACGCGGGTACTGTCTGTACTTTTTCCGCTTATTATGCAGACGGCGCAGTTCGATGCACCTGCGGAAGAGTGGTTCTGCCTTAGAGGCAATTGGAAAAGGTAATCGAAATGAGACATAATGCAAAAGAGCTATCCGAACATGATGCACATCGTGAATTTTTTCTGGAGTGTGAGAAGCACTGGGTTTTCTGGTCGCTGATCTTGGTAGGCGGTTATTACGGAGCGTATACCTTCATGGTTCGGGGTGGTGTGTTCTGCAACGCACAGACGGCAAATGTCGTTCTTCTGTCCATGGCAATCGGCGAGAGAGACTGGGATAAGGCATTATACCTGCTGATACCGATTTCTGCCTACTTTGCCGGCGCAATTTTGTCAGAGTTTCTGGCCAAACGAGTGAAGCAGCTGCATATGCTGCGCTGGGACACGATCCTGGTTGGATTTGAGATCCCTGTGGCGATCCTGCTCGGAGCTCTTCCGGAAAATGCTCCTGACCAGATCTGCCAGGTTACGTTGAATTTTATTTGTTCTATGCAGTTCAACACCTTCCGTCAGAATCAGGGAATTCCGATGGCCACTACCTTTGTGACCAATCATATCCGCCAGACGGGCAGCAATCTGGTCAAAGCCGTGCGGGATAAGGATCCGAAGGCTGCTCTCCGCTGGAAAATGCATGGGTCAATGATTCTGTTTTTCCTGGCCGGAGGGATTCTTTCCACGTTGCTGTGCGAGGTTTTTTCGGTCAGAGCGATCTGGGGGAGCGTGCCGATTCTTCTGTATACCTTTATCCGGCTTATGGTGGCCGACCGCACATATGAAAGGGATATGCTCGGAAAGGTTCCCAGGGGTCATTCCTGAGAGAGCATCTCCGGGTGGCGTTCTCCACGGATCTGTTCCTCAGAGACCATTGCGAACAGCTATTTCTGAAAGGACGTCCCGGATAAGTCTCATTCCTGACAGGAGGAGGATTCTGCGGCTTTGTGATTGGAGTGTGAGCTGCATTAACGAGTCATATTTTTTGATTTTCTGGTTGACAATTATCAAGCCATATGCAATAATATCCGAGTATGCCGCACAGAGAGGTATAAGAGTCTGCCTGAATTCATGCAGACCACCGGATCTGGCGAGTTTTAGAAAGTAGGAGGTGTCCTATATGTACGCTATTATTGCAACTGGCGGAAAGCAGTACAAGGTTTCCGAAGGCGATGTTATCCGTGTTGAGAAGCTCGGTGCAGAGGCTGGAGAGACAGTAACATTTGATCAGGTACTTGCAGTTCGCGACGATGATACCATCAAGGTCGGCGGCGAGACAGCCGGTGCTTCTGTAGAAGCAAAGGTTCTTGCCAATGCAAAGGCGAAGAAGGTTATCGTTTACAAGTACAAGAGAAAAACCGGCTATCATAAGAAGAACGGTCACAGACAGCAGTACACAAAGGTACAGATCAGCAAGATCAATGCTTAAATGACCAAGGTTACTTTTTATCAGAATCGGAACGGCAGGATTACCGGCTTTGAGGCAAGAGATCATTCCGGATATGCGGAGGCGGGCGAGGATATCGTCTGTGCAGCCGTATCTGCTCTGGTCATTCACACAGTGAATTCACTGGATCGTTTTACCGGAGATCAGATAGAGGAATCCTCGGATCCTGAGAATGCGGTGATTTGTGTCCGTGTAAAGGGTATTCCGTCTGACGGATCGGAGCTGCTGCTTCGGGCATTGGCTTCCACCCTTTCCGATATGCAGGAAGAAGAGTCCTATCAGGACTTCATTGATGTTAATTTCGTGGAGGTGTAAGAAATGATGAATTTAAATCTTCAGTTCTTCGCTCATAAAAAGGGAGTAGGTTCTACAAAGAACGGCCGTGACTCCGAGTCCAAGAGACTGGGCGCCAAGAGAGCAGACGGACAGCTTGTAAAAGCCGGCAACATCCTTTACAGACAGCGTGGAACTCATATTCATCCGGGTCTGAATGTAGGCCTTGGTAAAGATGATACTCTGTTTGCTACAGCAGATGGTATCGTGAGATTTACCCGTAAGGGAAGAGACAGAAAGATCTGTTCTGTTATTCCGCAGGCTGAAGCAGCTGAATAATTTTTGAAACATAAGGGCTGTCACATTCGCTGTGACGGCTCTTTCTGCTATGTGGGCAAAGAACTGCGGCAGTGCCAGACGCGAAGCTTAGGCTGCCTGTGCTATACAGAGAATTGCAGGGGCCAGAAGCGCGGAACAGGGCAAATTATTGTTGAGAATGCAATTTATATGGCCTACCCATGTGTTTTTGTAGTTGTTGTTTATTTTTTCTGAGTCGGCGATATAAGTTACATTCTTTTTTTATGAACTGAGGTGATCATTATGTTTGCAGATCGTGCGAAAATTGCGGTGAAATCCGGAAAGGGCGGGGATGGCCATGTAAGCTTCCGCCGTGAGAAGTTTGTGGCGGCAGGCGGACCGGACGGCGGAAACGGAGGAAATGGCGGAAGTGTCATTTTCGAGGTGGATCCCGGACTGAATACGCTTGCCAGCTTTCGTCATCATTACAAATTCAAGGCAGAGGATGGACAGGAGGGCGGAAAAAGGCGCTGTACCGGGAAGGACGGAGCGGACGTTATCCTGAAGGTTCCGGACGGAACGGTGATCTATGAGGCACAAAGCGGGAAGGTTATCGCGGATATGTCCGGCAAAAACACCCGTGTGGTGCTTCTGAAGGGCGGAAGGGGAGGCAAGGGTAATATGAATTACGCGACGCCTACCATGCAGGTACCGAAGTACGCGCAGCCGGGTCAGCCGTCCAGAGAGCTTGAGCTGAGGCTGGAGCTGAAAATGATTGCCGATGTGGGACTGATTGGTTTTCCGAGTGTCGGTAAGTCAACACTGCTGTCGAGAGTCAGCAATGCGCAGCCGAAGATTGCCGAGTATCATTTCACAACTTTGATTCCGAATCTCGGTGTAGTTGACCTGGAAGGCTGTAATGGATTTGTCATGGCAGATATTCCGGGATTGATTGAGGGAGCCTCTGCGGGAGCGGGACTGGGGTACGAGTTCCTGCGTCACATTGAGCGCTGCCGGATGCTGATCCATCTCGTGGATGCCGCCGGCACAGAGGGACGGGATCCTGTTGAAGACATCTATACCATAAACGGCGAACTGAAGAAGTACAATGCGAATCTTGAGAAGCTGCCGCAGGTGATCGCTGCAAACAAGGTTGATTTGATTTTCCCGGAGGATGGAACAGAGGATCCGGTGGAGAGGCTGAAAAAGGAGTTCGAGCCGAAGGGCATTCGCGTATTCCCGATTTCGGCTGCGACTGGAAAAGGAATTAAAGAACTGCTATACTATGTACAGAACCGTCTGGATGAGATCCCGAAGAATACGGAGCTGTACGCGCAGGAGTTTGATCCGGAAATCATGATCCCCGAGGACAACCTTCCTTATACCGTCACAAAGTCAAAGACGGAGGATCACACCTACATCGTTGAGGGACCAAAGATCGAGAAGATGCTCGGATACACGAATCTGGATTCCGAGAAGGGATTCCAGTTCTTCCAGAAGTTCCTGAAGGATTCCGGCATTCTCAGTGATCTCGAGAAGGCAGGTATTCAGGACGGCGATACAGTACGGATGTACGGACTTCATTTTGACTATTATAAGTAAACGTTCATGCCCCGCAAGCGGGGCGCCACAATATGTATAAAGCCAGATGCGGGAGCTGCTTCGCAATTCCCGCGGCTGCCACATACTGTATAAGTAACGGAGGTGCCTGCAAATGGGGCTGATCGAGATCTGGCAGGAGCTGCCGGAAGTCAGAAATCTGGAATTTAATTACCTGAGCCATTCCGACAGGGATGAGACCTACTCGGAGACACGGAAGATTCCGCCTTTCGATATTTTCTGCAGAGATGCGGACTTTACCTGGGAGGGGATCCGGTTCACCTCGAAAAGAGAGTGGTTCGGGGCACCGCGAAATGAGCATCTTCTGGTCTTTCGCCAGACGATAGAACCGTTCGCGAACTGCAATTTTGAACTGAGAACCTGGATGGACGAGCCGGATGCGGATTCTCCGTGGCAGCTTGAGCAGTATCTGGAACAGGAAAATAATTCCTGCGGCTTTTTGTTCCGTAATCTACAGGGAAGACATCTGATTCTCTGTGAGACTTCTCAGATCACTTCTTTTTCTATAAGGGTGAATGAAACCAGGGAGAAGGTTACGCGTCATTATTCGATTACGGCTTTTGAAGAGAGTCCGATCCGGGTTGAGAAGTACTTTTCTCTTCACACCGACGATGAGGACAATTATCAGGAAATCGCGTTCCGGGAATGCCGGGAGGCGTCAAAGCTTCGTTTTGATGATCTGAAGGGCCGCGGGGCATGGGTACTGCCAGAGAGAGAATGAACAAAGGGCGGCGGGACGTGAGCGCTGCCGGAGAGAGAACGAACAAAGGACAGCGGCTGTCTGTCAGATGTATAGGAGAGCCGCGTAAATGACATTGATAGATAAAAACAGGAGAATCAGATGACAAGTAAACAAAGAGCCTACCTGAAAGGGCTGGCAATGAACGAGGATACTATTCTTCATATCGGAAAGAGCGGAATCACGCCGGAACTGACGGAAAATGTCCGCCTTGCGCTTGCCGCGAGGGAATTGATAAAGATCGGCATCCTTCAGAACTGCATGGACGATCCAAAGGAGATGGCACAGATGCTGGCGGAGAGGACCAAATCCCAGATTGTACAGATCATCGGCAAGAAGATCGTTCTGTATAAAGAGGGACAGGGTGATGACAGGAAAATTGTATTCCCGAAGTAAAAGGCCGGCAAGAGGTCCGCACCTATTATAATAAAAACCGTCATACCCCGTAGACGGGACGCAATAATATGTATAAGTTCCCGCGTCACTTCACAGCTTCTGCGCCGTTAAGAGGTGACCGGCTTCGTCGGCCTTGCTGTTCCGTTCGCACTCCCTGCGGGCAGTGCCGCAGAACGGGCATGCCGGGGATAGGGCGGCGCTGCGGACATCATCTGATACGGAACCGTTCATATGGGTATTTGGGACAGGGGATTTCTATGTCAGAAGAGAGAAAACGAAAGATCGGTATCATGGGAGGAACCTTTGATCCGATTCACATCGGGCATCTGATACTGGGAGAGGCAGCCAGACAGCAGTTCAGTCTGGATAAGGTTTTCTTCATGCCTGCAGGCAATCCGCCACACAAAAGAAACCGTGCCGGAAGAGCCGGAGATGAACAGCGGGTAGATATGGTAAGACTGGCCATCGCATCGAATCCGGGCTTTGAGCTCTCTCTATTTGAGATGAATGAGGATGGCTACAGCTATACTTATCGAACACTGGAGATGCTTCGGAACAAAAACCCGGATATGGATTTTTATTTTATCATGGGTGCGGACTCTCTGTTTGATTTTGACCAATGGCGTGAACCGCAGAGAATTGTCAATGCTGCCCATATCGTCGTCGCGACAAGAAATCAGACAGATCCGGATGTCTTCAACAGGCTTCTGGATCAGCGGAGAGAAGAGTTTCACGGAGACTTCCTGAAGCTTGACACTCCCAATCTGGATATCTCCTCCAAGCATATCCGCGAGCTGATCCGAAACGGAATATCGGCGAGATATTATCTTCCGGATCCGGTGCGGGAATATATCCGGAAAAACAGGATTTATCTGTCTTCCGCTGAGAATGAGGAGAAGGTGGCGTGCTCCGGAAAAGGATAATACAGCCCTGTTAACTGATGGGCAGATGATCAGCATAGAAAATGTTCAAAGAAGGACAGAAAATGGGCAAAGATAAAACAGAGTGGAATGCAATCGAATCCAAGTTAAAGAAAGAACTGACGGACAGCCGTTACCGCCACACGCTTGGAGTCACTTATACGGCATGCGCACTTGCAATGCGCTATGATGTGGATTTGAAGAAGGCGCGGATGGCGGGACTTCTGCACGACTGTGCAAAGTGCATACCGAATGCGCAGAAAATTGAAATCTGCACCAAGAAGAATATTCCGGTGAAAAAGTTTGAACTGGAGCATCCGGTGCTGCTTCATGCAAAGCTCGGCGCGTATATTGCAAGGAAGGACTACGGGTGCCAGGATACGGAGGTTCTGGATGCCATTACCTGGCATACGACAGGAAAGCCGGAGATGACAACGCTTGAGAAAATCACGTTTATCGCGGACTATATCGAACCGAATCGTGATAAGGCTCCTCATCTGGCGGAGATACGGAAAGTCGCATTCTGCGATATTAATGAATGCATGTATATGATCCTGAAGGATACGGTGCAGTATCTCAGTGAAAATCCGAAGTCAATGGACGAGACGACGCTTTCAGCATATGACTACTATCGGACGCTCACGAAACACATCGATTAATGCCGGATGATACATCGTGCCACAAACTGTATAAGCTACGGATTTATTAAGGAGGAAAAAATGACAGAGCCCAGAGAAATGGCAGATATTGCCGTAAAAGCACTGGAAGAGAAAAAGGCTATTGATATCAAGGTCATCGACATTTCTCATATCTCGACACTGGCGGATTACTTTATTATCGCCAGCGGATCTAACCGCAGTCAGGTTCAGGCGATGGCAGATGCCGTTGATGAGGCACTTGACAAAACAGGTGTTCATGCCAGAAGCACAGAAGGGTATCAGAACGCGAACTGGATTCTGCTTGACTATGGTGATATCGTCGTTCATCTGTTTGATGAGGAAAATCGTCTGTTCTATGATTTGGAGCGGATCTGGAGGGACGGCAGGGTCATCTCTCCGGAAGCACTTGAGGATGGATCTGAATCGGAGGAGAAATAAACCGTAATGCCCCGGAAGAGAGGCACCACAATCGGTATAATGCCGGGTCTCATATGGGAGAGTCCGTTCTTATGGAAGGATCTCCCTTTGACGGATTTTGACGGACGGGCATTAGAGGCTGGAAGACAAGAACAGGATCTGGTGTTCTGATAGGCTTATTGAAAGTCGGCCAGAGAAAATCTCTTCCACTGATATTTTGCCAGATCTACAATCCCATCGGGACAGGGCACTCCGTCTGCTTCAAGAAGTTCGATCTGACGGTTTCTTCCGCCAAACGCGAAGGCGGGAGAAACCTGTCCATTCCGGTTAACGACACGGTAACAGGGTATGTGTTCCGGGTCGGGATTCACGTGTAGGGCGTAACCGACAACGCGCGCCCACCGTTTATTGCCGGCAAGAGACGCGATCTGACCATATGTCGCCACTTTGCCTGCGGGAATCTGCCGCACGACCTCATAGATTCTTTCAAAGGAACTTTTTTTATTTATCGCTTCTGTCTTCAATTCGTATTTGTATCCCCGATGTTTATCGTATTTGTCACACCATTTGTATCCTTTCATTTAGCATAGCAGAGTCCGTTGCTGTTGTCTATGCGTCGAGTGTTAAAGGCGCAGATGATCTCCACGCCTCTGATGATTTCCAGACTTTCTGGCGCTTCCGGTACTCCGATCGATTCTCATGGGCCTGCATGGGCTGTCTGATGCCTTTATCGTATCCTTTCGCAGGATTCGATTCCAACGGGATGAAAAGGTATGGATCATTCCTTGAGCTCCGTGGAGTAGTAGGGGATGATAATCCGCTGCCCTCTGTCGAGCTGATCTCCGTGGAGATGGTTGATAGAGGCAATCTCGCTCATGTAGTCGTAGATATCCCTGTATTCGGGCGACATATGATCGGAGGCAATGGACCAGAGGCTTTCGCCCTGATCCACCTCGATACTGGTATAATACTTGTAGGTGGGAACATTCACCTTCTCCGCTTCCGTGCGGTTCGCGGTAAAGTGGAGCAGCAGAAGGACTGCAGCGAGGAAAATCATCATTATGACAATAGCTCTCTTCATATGGCGAAGTTTTCTCTGCTGTTCTCTCCGGAGCGATCTTCTTCCACTGGAACGGCGATATCCTGCGGCGCGATCAGCAGCGTCTCTTCTGGCAAAATTAGCCGATCCTGATCTGTCTGATCCTGAATATGCTGAATTATAGTAAATACGACGGGAATGTACGGAATAATTATTCGAAATCATAAATCTGCCCCCTCAATTAAAATGCTTAACAGAAAAACCCGAACACAGGTTCCGAACACCTGTTCTTATATTGCGATTATATTACACTTCTGTAAACGTGTCAATAAAAAACGAATGTTTGTTCGGTAAAAAACGAATACATGTTCGGAAAATGTGTTTGCTTTTTTAAAGTGCGTATGGTATATTTATGTAAAGCTTTTTTTCTGAATATTCATTTGAATTCAGCGAACTTCCGTGTCTGCAGGTGCCATGGGAGATTTTTTCTATAGTCTGGGGGAGTGTTTATGAATACATCTTCGAATGCTCATATAACGTCGAATGCTCATATAGCGTCAGGAAGGAAACCAATCAGCAAGAAGCAGCAGGAGATTCTTGATTATTTGAAGAAGGAGATTCTCGACCGCGGTTTTCCGCCGTCCGTGCGCGAGATTTGTGAAGCGGTTCATCTTAAATCCACATCATCCGTTCACGCACATCTGGAGACGCTGGAGAAGAACGGTTATATACGCAAGGACGCGACAAAGCCAAGAGCAATTGAGATTCTGGACGATGATTTTCGTGAAGAACGCTTGAGACAGCTCGATCCGGCTGCAGAAACCGGTCAGGCCATAGAGTATCAGAATGTTCCGGTGATTGGAAATGTTGCTGCGGGTCAGCCGCTTCTGGCCGTGGAACAGGTGGAGTCTTATTTTCCTATCCCGGTAAATAAACTGCCGAACGGTCAGACTTTTATGCTGCGCGTACACGGGGAAAGCATGATTAATGCCGGAATCCTTGACGGTGACCTTGTGCTGGTACGTCAGACAAATGCAGCCCGAAACGGACAGATGGTGGTGGCTCTGATTGATGATTCTGCCACGGTGAAGACCTTCTACCGGGAGAACGGATACGTTCGTCTTCAGCCGGAGAACGACCATATGGATCCGATCATTGTGACGGGGGATCATTCGTTCTCGATTCTCGGGCAGGTGATCGGTGTCATGCGCTTTTTTCTGTAACTTGTTGAGGATTCTTCAGGACAATGTTATGAACCACCACGCACCTGAAGGTACGTGGTGGTCCACTCAGGACAGGGTATGCTGCTGTCCCGGAGGTTTTTTCGGGTATTGTCTTATTTGGGTTAACGAGATAAAACACGCTGCGCGAGTTTTATCTCGCTATCGCGACGCTCGCCGCACACGAATACTTCGCATTCGGCCGCGGCTCACTGTTCGCGTAAATAAATGCCGGCGGAGGGTCGGCCGAATCCTCCGATCACATCCTTTGCATCCTTTCCTTTACTTTTCTCCTTCTTTTCTAGAAGATATTTTCCTTTTTCAAAAGATGTTTCTTTTTTTCAGAAGACTTAACCCATATCAGAGCGCTTATGCTTATACAGTTTGTGGCACTGTTTACTATTACCGGGCGTAATTCTCATACAGGTCTCATACACTTCAGAAGTTTTCATCCTTGGATTGACGCGGATTGGTGCAGAAGACTATAATAATAACAATAAGCCTTAGCGGGAAAGTATGTCCTTCATAGATCCATATCCCGCTGGCGGGGCAGTACAGATCATTATCTGGTGTGGATTGCCCCGGGTTTCGGACTTTCGCAGGGAGGAACATTTCATGAAGAAATCTGTTATAACCGTTCTTTTAGCAGGTGCCATTGCTGTTTCCGCCGCTGGATGCGGGAACCGTACCTCCGGCACTGCGCCGTCCGTTGAGAAGAGCACCGCGGCTGAAGTGACGGAAGCAGCATCGTCTTCCGACAGCAGTGCGGAAGGCTCTCAGTCTGAATCCATTGTTTCTTCCTCGTCCGGAGAATCAGTTTCATCGGATTCCATGTCTTCATCCGTGTCTTCGTCCTCACAGAACAGTGTCGCACCCGAGACGGAAGCTCTGACCGCAGTTGCCGTCAGTTCGGATGATTCCGCTGCTTCTCTTGAAAGCTCTTTCGGAGATGTTCTTGATATCTGTACAAGCTGGGGACCCGGAACGGCTGGCTCTTCACTGCAAAGCGTGTTATCAGCGGTTACGCTGATCACCTGGGCAAATACAAATGATGTGAAGGATATGGATCAGGATAAACTTCTCGGTATTGTCATGGATGTAATCGACAAATCGGATGATACAGAAAAGGACGCACTTGCGGCAAACTGGAGAACAATCTACGACACCGGTGACAGTATTCTGAATGACCCGACAAATCTGTATGGAATCATGAGCGATGCCGGCTGTTATGATGAGGGAATAGCAATTGTGCAGAACGCGGATTCTGCAAAGAACTGGGAGACACTCAAGCTTCTGATCGAGAGAAATGCTTTTGAGTAAAAATACGGTTATAAGCAGGCAAGATAAGAAGAAATAAACTGACTGAAAAAGACAGAATTGACAGAACGTGAAAAAGACAGAATTGACAGAACATCATTGGAAAGGCAGGACCATTGAGACAGAATCAGATAAGAAAAAAGCTCGGTATTATTGTGACTGCACTGGTAATTGCATCGATTACGGCGGCTCCGTCCGCACTCGCTGTGTCAGCGGATGAGATCACGACCGCTTCTTCTTCAGCGGTAACGGGGAGCAGCCAGGTGCCGGACAGCAGTATCGCATCCTCGTCTGCCGGGGCAGGAACTACTGGGACAGCAGTACCGTCTGCTCCTGCGACGACGACTCCGGACGCAGGAAATCAGGGGACGGGAGAAATTGCTTCTCCTGGAGCATCGTCTGAAACAGCGGGATCTGTTCCAGAGAGTTCAGCTTCTTCATCGGAGACAGGTACTGTGTCTTCCAGTTCCTCTGCATCCACACAGAGCGCTTCCGGGTCGGCCGGTGCTTCGGAATCATCCGCTGTGAAAGAAAATGGATCGTCTGACGAGAGCTCCGGGAATAAGGCTGCGGATGGGCAGAAGGACACCGATGGACTGACGATTACAGATACAGCAGGAGAGACACCGGCTTCTGATTCGACCGGGGCGAATGGGGGCGAGGCAGAAGGACCGCAGAGAGCTCCGACCGGATCCCGTACGGTTGTTCCGCCTGAATATCTGAAGGTATCCAATCTTCGATTTGAGACGATCGGTAAGCACCCGGTTTTTGCCGCGGAGGATATGAATATCTATATGTCGGCTGCCACATCCGCTCAGGTGGTCGGACATATCACGAAAAGCGGCATCATGTACCGCCTGAAGGATGAGGGGAACGGGTGGCTGTATGTCGAGTCCGGAGAGGTCCGCGGTTTTATTCCTGCTTCTTCAATCCGGTCGGAGGTAGCTGCGAAGCACCTGATTGCGGCGCGTTATCGGCTTGGAAACGCTCATACAGATGAAGAAAAGGCCGAATTCGACTGGAGCCCTTATTTTGCCTCGAAGACAGTTGAGATCTGGGACAATGAGGCGTTCACACACACGAACACAACGACGCGAGAAACCATCGCTGAAAAGCATAATCTGCTCACGCTATCCGCAGTGAATATTACAGAACAGCCGGATCCGAACAGCACAGTGGTCGGCACTATTCCGGCAAACGGCCTTCTGTACAAGATTGAAAACGCAGGAAGCGACTGGTTCTATGTGGAATCCGGTGACTGCCGGGGATTTGTTCCGAGGAGCAGTGTCCGGGGCGGCAGAGAAGTCAATGCTGAGGTTGCGGCAGCAGGAGAGAGCAGTTTCGCGGGAGCCACAGAGAAGGTCAGCCCGAAGGATAACCGGGCGTTCTATTACAGTCTGTCTTCGGTAACCCCCTGGTCCGAGAAAAAAGACCTCGGTGCTTCAATTATCAAAAACGCCTCCTATTACATCGGAAACAATTATGTATGGGGAGGAACCAGTCTGACGGATGGCGCGGACTGTTCTGGATTTGTGCAGACGCTTTACGGTGAGTTCGGGATATCGCTCCCGAGAGTGGCACAGGATCAGGCACAGGTCGGCGCGAAGGTTTCACTGGAGGACGCGGTTCCCGGAGATCTCTGTTTCTACCGGAATGCTGCGACCGGTGAGATCTATCATGTGGCAATATATGCCGGAGACGGGAAAACAATTGAGGCCTACAGCTCAAGCCGCGGGATTATCGCGACGACCGTCTACACGCCGGATTTGTGCTGGTGTACCCATGTGCTTCCTGACCAGACGAATGAGCCGGACGCCCTGACGGCGGGGGATTCTGCGACAGTCACTCCGGCTGCGTCCGCGGGCGGTCAGTATGGTTATGGTATATGGGACAATTTCTGTGCGGCGGGAACTTTTGAGAGAGGGCTGAAGGAAAAGTACGGAGATTTTGATGCGGAGGGTTTTGGAAGAATCAGCGGAAGATACGTGATTTCCTGTATGCCGTCCTTTGGTAAGGTCGGAGACCTTATTGATTTTACACTCTCGAATGGAACTGTACTGAAAACGATTGTCGGAAGCAACATGACTCCGTCTGATAATCAGTGGGGACTGGCGGGAGGAAAGAACGCCATTTCCTTTATGGCTGCCGGAAGAACCTGGAAGGAAGGGCATCCGGTTCCGGGAACTGCGGAGTTCCATCCGGAATGGAACGCGGCAGTTCAATCGGCTCACAATTACGGTTCGATTCTTGGCTGACCGGCTTCTGAAATACCCGGAGAGCTTTCCAGCTGATGGGATTTTGAAATATTCCGCCTTCGGAAGCGGTAATTCCGATATGCAATCCATGTAAGGAGAAAAGAATGCGATTATGAACGACTCAATTTCAATAAATGAAAAGAACTTTCCGAATGCGGACTGGTTTTATCTGAAAAACGGAAATATTGCGGCGGTCCTTCCGGATCCTGATTCGGAGAAGATCCGTGAGAAGGAGTTCTGCAGACGTTACCACCTTTTTGCGGCGGTATACAGCAGCTCTGAGGAAAGCGAGGAGGACAAGGTCCTCAGATTTGAGAAGGAGTACGACCCTAGGGGCGGAAAGGCAATGTATGCCTATGTCAGCGACGGATCACGGTTCTGGCTTGCTGCTGTCGGTTCTGAAGTCGTATCCGAACTGGGCAAAGACCGTGAGGAGACCGGAAAGTATTTGAAGAGGGTTCTGGCTATCTGGAAATCGGAAAAAATATGGACGCTTCAGACGGTTGCCTTGTATGACGCGGCATCCGGAAAGGAAGTGGATCACTTCACCGGTATCCGTTCCTGCGGCAAGACGGATGAGGACATTCTCCGTGATTCCGGGATGCTGAAGAAATATAAAACAGGGATTGAGACAGATCTCTACAGCGGATTCAAAGACATATCCGGTGTCCTGAATTCGGTGGAGAGCTATCGGATGCAGAAATCGAAAAGTGCGGTGCTTGCGCTGAATAGGGATAGAGAATATTACACGATCTGCAAGGGAAATGAGAGACGGATGGTTTGCTATCGGGCTTCTGACGCCCGGACGCACTGCATTCCTGTTTATACGGATCGTACGGAAGCGGCACGCGCAGCTTCTTCGCGCGGCAGCGAATACAGCGTTCGGACAATGAATCTGCGGGAGCTTGTTGGAATGCTTGAAAAGCCTTCCTTCAGTGAGGTGAGACTGTATACGACAGACGGTAGTACTACATTGGATGCACAGACGGTCATCAGCCGTTACAATGAGACATGAATAAGGAATTTCTGGATAAACTGGAGGACAGTCCGATTGTGGCGGCTGTCAGAAATGACGAGGGCCTTGAGGCCTGCCTGAAGACAGAGGTTGAGATTGTATTTGTTCTCTATGGCGATGTGTGCAGTATCTCCGGAATCACAGAGCAAATCGCAAAAGCCGGGAAGACACCGGTCGTTCACCTGGATCTGATTGACGGATTGAGTCAGAGGGAGGCTGCCGTTGATTTCCTGAAGAAGAGGACCATGGCGCAGGGAATCATCACGACGAGGAGCAGTCTGATCTCCTGCATCAAGGACCGGGGACTTGCAGCGGTTCTTCGTGTCTTTATTCTGGACAGCAGAGCAATGGACACCGTCGGGAAGCTGACCAGACAGAGCTATTCATCACAGCCGGATGTGATTGAGATTCTTCCTGGAACGCTGGCGCCGAAGGTGATCAGCAAGATCCGGAGATCGGCGAATCTGCCGCTGATCTGCGGAGGACTCATCAGTGACCGGGAGGATGTGATGAACGCGCTGGACCACGGAGCCATCGCGGTTTCCGCCACCAGTCCGGCGATCTGGGATATGCTGTAGCAGAGGAATCAGGCATCGGGATCGCGGAGTGTTTTTATCATTTGGAATCAGTATTTTTCAGAAAGACTATCGCAGGTGAGAGAGGCCTCCGGTAATGAGGCGGGTATTTCAAATGCGGTAGTCATTTTATATGATTGTCGATGAAGGGGAAACCATGAAAAATATTACGGAAATCATCAATCAGTTCGACTCGCTGGTCTGGGGCATTCCCATGCTTGTGCTGTTGCTTGGAACAGGCGTTTTCCTGAGTATTCGTCTTCGCTTCATGCAGTTTCGCAAGTTCGGATATATCATGAAGAAGACTGTCGGACAGCTGTTCGTTCGCAAGGAGAATCAAAATGGAAGTCTGACCCCGGTACAGGCGCTCAGCACGGCGCTGGCGGGAACAGTCGGAACCGGAAATATCGCCGGCGTTGCGGGTGCGATCGCAATTGGCGGGCCGGGCGCTATTTTCTGGATGTGGATAGCGGCTCTGTTTGGAATGTGTACGAAATACTCGGAGATTCTGCTTGCCGTTCATTTCCGCAAGAAGAACAGCAATGGAGATTTTGTGGGCGGTCCGATGTACTATATCCAGAACGGACTCGGTGCCAGATGGCACTGGCTGGCAGTTCTGTTCTGTGTTTTCGGCTCTATAGCCGCGATCGGTACAGGAAATATGACCCAGATCAATACCATCGTTACCTCGATCGGAGCAGTTGTCACATCCTTCCAGCCGAACCTTCCTGCGGGAGACCTTCAGGCGCTTTATATGGTGATCGGTATTATTGGAGCGGTCCTGACCATTCTCGTATTGTTCGGAGGTATGCAGCGAATCGGAAGCGTAACCGAAAAACTGGTTCCGGTGATGGCACTTGTATACATTGTGGCGGCACTGGTCGTGGTTCTGGGAAATGCCGGCATGATCGGATCTGTATTTTCCGATATTTTCAGGGGTGCCTTTGATCCGAAATCCATCAGCGGCGGGCTTGCAGGTGTAGCGGTTCAGCAGGCAGTGAAGGCCGGATTCGGAAGAGGTATTTTCTCGAATGAGGCCGGACTTGGAACGGCACCGATTGCGCATGCGGCTGCAGATGTCGAGCATCCGGTTCAGCAGGGAATGTATGGTGTATTTGAAGTTTTTGCGGATACCATCGTTATCTGTACGCTGACAGCGCTTGCGATCCTGATATCCGGCAAGGCCGAGGCCTTTTATGGAAAGACCGCAGGAACGGATCTGACCATTATGGCGTTTGGAACAGTGCTTGGAACAAAGCTGGCAGCCATTGTAATCGCCGTATGTATTGCCATGTTCGCCTATTCGACATTGCTTTCCTGGAGCCTTTATGGGAGCAGATGTTTTGAATTTATTTTCGGAACGACCGGTTCAAAGGTATATCAGGCGATCTATGTAATCTTCGTTGTGGTCGGAGCAAATGTAAAGCTGGGACTTGCCTGGACGATTGCGGACGCCTCGAACGCACTCATGGCGTTTCCAAACCTGATTGCCGTGCTTCTGCTTTCTCCGGTTGTTGTTCAGCTCACGCGTGAATATAAAGGGATGAATTAACGAGCGTGCGTTTCTGATTTCGTGACAGATTTTCGATATTCCCTGGGTGTGCAACCGTATTTTTTGCGAAAGACATTCTGAAAATAGGACTGTGAGGAGAAGCACAGATATTCGCTTATCTCACTGATCGTTTTATCGGTGTAGCGCAGAAGGCTTCTGGCCTCCTCCAGTTTCCGCCGCATGATATAGGAACTGATATGGAATCCAAGCTCTTTTTTGAATTTTCTGGAGAGAGTACTTCGGTCCATTTTCAGTTCCTTTGCTATATCACTGACAGATATGTTTCGATTGATATGATTCGAGATAAACTGAATGGCGCGAAAGACATCCGTTGACATACCGCTGGGAATTTTCGCGTCAGAAACTCTTCTGGTGAAATCCATTGTCGCTGTTGCGGTTAACAGCGTGATAGCTGTGGCATCTGTCATACGCTCCGCTTCCTGAATGTAGGAATCGGAGAGCTGATAGGCAGTTTCAATATCGAGACCTCCGGAGATTGCGTGACGAGTCATAAGCGCAATAGTGATGATAAAGATATTCTTCGATTGCCGCAGGGAATCCTGAGCGACAGAACCGATGTCAAGCGGTGGAACCGTTTTCATGAAATCCTTCAGGCCATTCAAATCTCCCCGTTCGACAAATCCATAGTAGGCCTGCTCAAAAAAGTAGGTATCATGATAATGCTGTTCCTCCTTGCGCTCATAGAGCAACCTGGAGTGTACATTTCCTATTTCTTCTTCCCTTTCATGATTTACAATTCCAAACCGTGCAAAGATGTCAATGTCGTTTCCGGTCAGCTCTGTATAGATTAATGCAAGGATATTCAGAAACTGATCCAGAGAGAAAAGAGGCGTCTGATGAAAAAAATCTATGATCTGAAGCCGCATCTGCACCGGGAGGCTGTAAGCGGAAATGAGATGATCAATTGCCTCGTCACCTAAGGGTATTGAGCAGACCGGACCTAAAACGACAGACTCACCGGTCTCCGGGTTTCTGCAGAAGCCAAAATAGGCAAATTCTTTTGTCGTCAGATAAAGAAGATTATCTTGTGCAGAGAGCAATTGGTCCTTATAATGCTCCAGATAATCATCCGGAAGGCTGAGAGAAGGATAAACAGCCTTCAGATTACTCTTTACGTAATAGTGGGTCGGCACATAGGTGGCATGATAAATCATGTTTAGCTTTTGTTCAAAATCTATGTTCATTAATGAAGCCTTTCTTTTATCTTCTGTAGATTTTCATGTTTAAAGATATTCAGACTGCTATATTTTGATTCTTCGATATTTCAATGATTTGCTTCTTATCCGTAATAAGTTTCTTCCGATAATGCCTTAATTTTACAATATATCATCACAATTTTACAATAAAAAGGGCTATTTTCCTGTTAGACTGTTCATAAAAGAACCGTTATGGGGCCCGGCCAGCTCGGATATCGATGTTTTACAGGAGGAGATTATGGGAAAGAAAATGGCACTTGGTAAGGACGCGATGGGAATTCAGAAAACTATGCGCTTTAAGGATTATCTGGGAGATGGAATCGGTCAGCTTCCTTTAAATGCGGTTTCCTGTCTGGTGGGACAACTGACGTATTTCTATACGGATAAAGTGGGACTTGCAGCGGCAGCGGTGGCAACCATGCTCGTTATCGCTAAGATTATAGATGCGTTTACGGATTTGATCATGGGAAAGATTATGGATG
Source organism: Bilifractor sp. HCP3S3_D3 (assembly GCF_052063915.1). NCBI lineage: Bacteria > Bacillati > Bacillota > Clostridia > Lachnospirales > Lachnospiraceae > Bilifractor > Bilifractor sp. HCP3S3_D3. The sequence goes on along the minus strand of NZ_JBQHWP010000009.1, from coordinate 54,553 downwards.
ATGTTACTTTCAGGGATGGAAAAGCCAGGCCATGGTTTCGGATCATGGCGATTCCGATAGCGGCAATTATTGTCTTGCTCTTCACGGTTCCCACGAAGGCATCCAGGGGTGTTCAGTCCGGTTATGTGCTGATCACAAACATCCTGTGCAGCGCAGTCATCTATACAGCGATTGCCATCCCCTACGGCGCTATGATTGCCATGCGCACGGAGAGCAGCGAGGAGCGTGGAAAGATGGGAATATACCGCGCAGTCTTCGGATATGTGGTCGGCATGATTATATCGATCGGTCTGATACCGATCACGAATCTTCTGGGAGGGACCCAGGCGGCATGGATCAAAGTGGCAGCTGTTTTTTCAATTCTTTCCTTCATCAGCATGGTCGTTTTATACAAATCATCAAAAGAGACGGTCGCAGAGAGTAGGAAGGAAGAGGATGCGGAGAGCACAGAGGGCCCTGACAAACTAGCTTTTGCACAGTCAATCAAGCTTTTATTCCAGAATAAATATTGGGTGATTATGTTGATTGCCAATCTTTTGATGAATATTTCCTACGGACTCTCTACTTCCGGAGGAACCTTTTACGCAAAGTATATCCTTGGCAACGACAACATTGTCGCGCTTTTGGGCGCTGTCGGTCTGATTCCAACCTTTGCGGGCTTTATACTTGTTGGTCCGATGACGAAGAAATTAGGAATGGCAAAGACCTGCCTGACCGGCTGTATCATTGGTATTGCCGGCTGTATCTATCGTGTATTCACCCCATACAGCCTGATTTCCTGTCTGGTGGGTGGAAGCATGGTTACCTTTGCGAACATTCCAATCATGTGTCTGACCAGTGCACTGGTAAATAACTGTGTTGAGTACAATGACTGGAAGTTCGGACATAAGCTGGTCGGGATGAGCAATTCAGCATCATCCTTCGGGTCCAAAATCGGATCAGGTATCGGAGGATCATTGATAGGGTGGATCCTGGGTGCGTGTGGATTTATTTCAGGCGCGGCAGCGGCAGAACAGCCGTCAGCGGTTACTGCAGGAATCTTTACGTTTTCTATCTATATTCCGCTGGCTCTTTTGATCGGAATGACAATTCTGTTTAAAATGTACGACCTGGAGAAAATTTATTCGAAGATCGTGACAGAACTTGCTGAGAGAAAGAAAAAAGCTGTGAAATAAGAATTTACGTAAGAATAATTTCAGAACAGAAATTTTCGAACCCGGACAACAAAGCTTAATTAGTCAAAAGAATGCTGCAAGTTTGAGGATAGCGCAGGAAAGGGTGTAATAATTACATGGACAAATACACAGAGGAAATGAGAAACCTGAAAATAAGACAGATTCTGGATGAGATGTCTCTGGAAGACAAGATTGCCCTCTGTTCCGGCAAGGATTTCTGGCATACAAAGGCATTTGAACAATACGGAATTCCATCTATTATGATGACGGACGGTCCTCACGGTCTTCGAAAACAGAGTGAGGAAGCGGATATGCTCGGCATCAATCAATCGGAACCGGCCACTTGTTTTCCTACAGCTGTGACGCTGGGGGAATCGTGGAACCGGGATCTGATTCGTCAGGTAGCTGAGGCGATCGGAGAAGAAGCACGTGCGTATGATGTCTCTGTCGTTCTGGGTCCTGGTATCAATATCAAGAGAAATCCGCTGTGTGGGAGAAACTTTGAGTATTTTTCAGAGGATCCATTTGCAGCCGGGGAAATGGGGGCCGCCTATGTAGAGGGTATGCAGTCGACCGGAACGGGATGCAGCCTGAAGCATTTTGCAGCAAATAATCAGGAATACAAGAGATTTTCTTCGGATTCTCAGATCGATGAGCGTACACTCCGTGAGATCTATCTGGCCGGTTTTGAAAGAGTGGTCCGGAATGCGCAGCCTAAAACTGTCATGTGTTCCTATAACAAAATCAATGGAGTCTATAACTCGGACAATTATCATCTCCTGACAGAAATTCTGCGGGAAGAGTGGAAATTCAAGGGAATGGTTGTCACCGACTGGGGCGCAATGAATGACAGAGCAAACGGTTTTTCTGCCGGATGTGATCTTTCTATGCCCGGAGGTGCGATATCGGTAGATGAAGAAGCCATGCATGCGATTCGTGAAGGGAGGCTTAGTGAGGATAGTGTAGATCGCTGTGCTGCACGGGTGCTAAAACTGGTGTTCGACATGCAGAAAAATCGGGAGCAGTATCAGGAGACAATTACGCAAACAGAAAACTCACGGGGCTTTGATGAGACAAAACACCACGAGCTCGCCAGAAAAGCAGCTGAAGAAGGAATTGTTCTGTTGAAAAACGAAAACCATGTTCTGCCGTTGAACGGCGGTGAGAAGATTCTGATTCTTGGACATATGGCGAAGGATGGACGTTACCAGGGAGCCGGAAGCAGTCATATCCATCCGACAATGCAGGATCAGTTTCTGCCCATGATGCCGGAAGCGGATTATCTGGAAGTGGTAGATGAAAAGGGACACCTGCTCGAAGGTGCACTTGACGCGATTGACCAGACAGCCGGAAAGTATGATAAGGTTATCGTCTTTGCCGGCCTGCCTTCTCAATATGAGTCGGAAGGATTTGACCGTGATACACTGGATCTGCCGGTCGGACATAAGCGGATGATAGATGAAGCAACCTTACATCACGCTCACGTGGTTTTTGTTCTGATGGGTGGAAGCGTGATGGAAATTCCGTATCAGGACCGGGCGGAGGGAATTGTATATGCCGGGTTGTCAGGACAGGCTTCAGGATCTGCTATCTATGATGTTCTTACCGGAGCGGTAAATCCAAGCGGAAAACTGACAGAAACCTGGGTTCGTTCCCTGAAGGATGTGCCGTCTTACGGCTACTATGCCGGGGTTCGCAAGAACGCCCAGTATCGGGAGGGAATCTATGTCGGTTACCGGTATTATGACAAAGCGGGGGTAAGTGTGAATTTTCCGTTTGGGTTCGGGCTGAGCTACACAGATTTCGTTTATTCTGATTTGAAGATTTTAGAGACTGATAAAGCAGAATATCAATACGAGGTATCTGTCAGCATCAAAAATACAGGAAGCAATCCGGGTGCGGAAATTGTACAGCTCTATATCGGAAATCCACAGGATGGAATTTTTCGGGCAATCAAAGAATTAAAAGGATTTGAAAAGGTTTATCTGGAGCCGGGTGAGGAAAAAACGGTGACCATGATGCTGGATGCGAGGAGCTTTGCTGTATTTCAGGATAAATTTATTATCCCTTCCGGGAACTATACGGTTATGGTAGGGGCGTCTTCCGCAGACATACGTCTGAAGAAGAGTCTAATAATAGAAGGGGTAACTCTTCGCACCGAGAATAGGTTGAAGGGAAGCTGGTATGAAGCGCCTGCAGGGCATCCTTCTCTGAAGGACTGGAGTCTTTTATTGGGAAGAGAGGTTAAAGAGGATCGGTCCCCTGTGAAGGGAGAGTTCACATCCGGAAATACACTCAGTGAGATGAAGGACTTCAGCTTTATCGCGCGTAAAATGTGTGAAATGATTGAAAAACAGATTGCGAAGAAAATGGGAATGAAGCCGGACTATTCCAATCCCGAATTCCGAATGATGGTATCATCTACCGTGGATTGTTCTCTGCATGGAATGATTGTCAATTCCGGTGGAGCCTTTCCAAAGAAGATTGCGGATATGATCCTTGCAGAGGCAAATCATGGAAAAGCAGGAGCATTTATGGCTTTAATCAGAAAAGAACACAGGGTTTAATTTTGGAGGGAAATGGGGATGAAAGCAATCAGACTTAGAACGGAATACTTGACGAATCCGATGGGCATTGATATCCGTCGTCCGCGTTTATCCTGGAATTGTGAGGTCGGACGCAGACAGACAGCATACCGGATTCGGGCAGAAAAAGAAGGGAGACTTATATGGGATTCCGGAAAAGTTTGCTCTGACCGGATGCATTTGATTCCCTGGGAAGGCGACCAACTGCATAGCAGGGATTCTGTCCTGTGGACGGTGCAGCTTTGGGATGAGGAGGATAGAGCCGGAGAGATCAGCGAAGAGGCTTTTTTTGAAATCGGTCTAGCTTCAGCGACCTGTTGGAAGGCGAAATGGATCACCGGAAATTATAAGGTGAATAAGAAGGAACGTTATCCGGTCGATTGCTTCCGAAAGGAATTTACCTGCAGACGGGCGGTGAAGAAGGCAAGACTCTACATCACTGCCTGCGGTCTCTATGAGGCCAGGATTGACGGCGTAAAAGTGGGTGATTTTTATATGGCACCCGGTTATACGGATTACAGGAAGCGTGTGCAGTATCAGACTTATGATGTCACAGATATGCTTTCAGTGGATTCTCATATCCTGGATGTAGATCTGGCTGACGGATGGTATCGCGGAAGTTGCGGTGCTTATGGATTGAAGAATCAGTACGGGAGTGAGACAAAGCTTCTGGCGCAGATGGAGATCTGTTATGAGGACGGCTCATCGGATGTGATCGGAACAGATGCAGGCTGGAAATGGTCCGATCAGGGCCCGGTCCGTTTTGCAGACAATAAGGATGGGGAAATTGTGGATGCTCGTATGGATGCTTTTGCAGATTCTTCCTATGTTGGGTATGCAAAGCTGACAAGCCATGAGGTACTTCCGACCTGCTCCAATAATGTGCCGGTTACGAAACATGAGACCTTTCATCCACTTATCACGACTGCGCCAAACGGAAAGAAGCTCTTGGATTTTGGACAGAATCTTGCCGGAATTATCTCTTTCCGTGTTCACGCAGAGAACGGTCAGAGGATGGTGTGGCGTTTTGGAGAAATGCTGGATGAGGAGGGAAATCTGACGCTCGCCAATATTCAGCTCACGAGAAAAAAACGGACTACCCCCCTGCAGAAGATCGAATTTACTTGTAAAAACGGATGGAATGAATATGAGTCCCGTTTTACAGTTTTCGGATTTCGATACGCGGAGGTGGAAGGCGATGTGGAGCTGGATCCGGAGAACATTGTCTCCATTGCCGTCTATTCCGATATGAAGACGGTCGGAAGCTTTAAATGCTCAGATCTGCTGTTGAACCGTTTTTATCAGGCAACAATGTGGTCTGCCAAGAGCAACCATCTGGATATTCCGACTGATTGTCCGACCAGAGAACGTCACGGTTGGACAGGAGATGCGCAGATTTTTTTTGAAACCGCAGCGTATATGATGGACTTTGCCAGCTTCTCTAAAAAATGGCTGCATGATGTCTTTGACTGGCAGAAGAAAGACGGCTGCCTGCCGCATATCGTGCCCGACGGAGGCGCTGATTCTTATATGCGATCGATGAACGGATCGGTGGGATGGGCCGATGTCGGAATCCTGATGCCCTACCGTTATGCAAAGATGTTCGGCGATAAAAGCATTCTGGAAGAGTTCTATGACGGCATGGCAAGGTATGCCCGTTTCATGGAAAAGCGGATGGGCGTGAATCACTCACCTTTAGCAGAAAAGATCAGACTTTCCCCAGAAAACCGGAAATATCTGGTTAATAAGGGACAAAGCTATGGGGAATGGGCGGAGCCTGAGGATGTATGTGCTTTCCGGTGGCAGGATTTCGTTACTCCCCACCCGGAGGTATCGACTGCCTATACCGCATATGTACTTCGTCTGATGGCGAACATTGCCAGGATACTCGGACACGATAGAGATGCCGGAGAGTTTATGCGCAGCAGCAATGGATGCCGCAGAGCATATCAGGAGCTAGTCAGCGGAGGAAAATACAGTCTGGATACGGACCGCCAGGCACAACTCGTCAGACCTCTTGCTTTTAATCTTTTGAATGAAGAACAGACAGAATTTGCCAAGAAACGGCTGATCAAAGCGTTGGACCATTATGACTGGAGACTTGGAACCGGATTCCTTTCTACTCCGTTAATTCTGGACGTGCTTACAGAGATTGATGTCAAGTATGCGTACCGTCTTCTGGAGAACGAAGATATTCCGGGATGGCTTTCTATGCCGAAGAATGGGGCCACAACCATCTGGGAGGCATGGGAAGGACCTGCGTCAAAGCAGGGAGGGATCGGATCCCTGAACCATTATTCCAAGGGAGCAGTTTGTGCGTGGCTGTTCCGCACGATGTGTGGAATTTCCGTGAACGGAAGAAACTCCTTCCGGATTGCGCCCAAGCCGGGCGGGAGATGCAGCTTCGCGGAGAGCAGCTATGACAGCGTGTACGGGCTGGTCTCCTGCCGCTGGGAAAAGGATGCAGAAGGAAATTATCATTACACGATCCAGGTACCGGCAAATACAACAGCAACCGTGGAACTTCCAGGAAGGGAAGCCTTCATAGCTGAGGCCGGATGCTGGCAGTATTAAGAAGTGAGTATGTATCACTGCACAGTACTATAATCCTTCCGGAGCAGAAGTTTGTCAGAGAGGTTAAGATGCTGCCAATTGAAAAAACAGCTTGAAAAAACAGCTTGCTAATTTGGTAAAAGTGCAATAAAATATAACTGTTTCAGAAATGAATCTATGAGATTTACCTAAAGAGTTAAAGAGTTATAGAGTATACGCACTGGAGTTGGATGGAGTCAGTCGAAAAGCGATAGAAAAAGACTATCGTCTATTGACTGACTTTTTCGTTTGCTTCCACAAAGCAGCGGACAAGGGAGGTTTTTACAATTATGGCAAAGTATGTGATGGCACTGGACTCGGGTACCACAAGCAACCGTTGTATTCTGTTCAACAGCAGAGGTGAAATCTGCAGTATGGCGCAGAAGGAATTCATGCAGTACTTCCCTCAGCCGGGCTGGGTGGAGCATGATGCCAATGAGATCTGGCAGAGTCAGCTGCAGGTAGCGCGTGAAGCGATGCGGAAGATTGATGCCGCGCCAGAGGAAATTGCGGCAATTGGCATTACGAATCAGCGTGAAACAACAATTTTGTGGGACCGCAGAACCGGGCAGCCGATCAGCCACGCAATTGTCTGGCAGTGCCGCCGTACCGCTGATTTCACAGAAAATCTGAGAGTGAACCGCCCGGAAATTGTCGATATATTCAAGAAGAAAACGGGGCTCATTATCGATCCGTATTTTTCCGGTACAAAAATCCGCTGGATTCTGGATCATGTCGAAGGTGCCCGGGAGATGGCGGAGAAGGGAGATCTCTGCTTCGGGACCGTGGACAGCTGGCTGATCTACAAGCTGACCAAGGGAAAGGTTCATGTGACGGATTATTCCAACGCATCCCGTACGCTCCTGTTCAATATCAACACGCTGAAGTGGGATGAGGAGCTCTGCGACATTCTGGACATCCCCATGAGTATTCTTCCTGAGGCGAAACCGTCAAGCTGCATATACGGAGAGACGGACAAAGAATTTTTCGGTGCACCGGTTCTGATTGCGGGAGCAGCGGGAGATCAGCAGGCTGCGCTGTTCGGACAGACCTGTTTCCAACCCGGTGAGGCAAAAAATACCTATGGTACCGGCTGCTTTATGCTGATGAACGTAGGGGATAAGCCGGTATATTCCGAAAACGGGCTTCTGACGACGATTGCTTGGGGGCTGGACGGGAAAGTGGATTATGCCCTTGAAGGATCTGTCTACGTAGCAGGAGCTGCGATTCAATGGCTTCGCGATGAACTGAAGATTGTTGATTCCTCACCGGATTCTGAATATTTTGCGACAAGAGTCCCGGACACGAATGGATGCTATGTGGTTCCTGCTTTTACCGGACTCGGAGCTCCGTACTGGGATCCGTACGCCCGCGGCGCCATAACAGGGCTGACCCGAGGCGTAAACAAATATCATATCATCCGGGCAACGCTGGAATCTCTGGCTTTCCAGACCAGTGATGTGCTTCACGCGATGGAGCTGGATTCGGGAATTCATCTGTCTTCGCTAAAGGTGGACGGCGGCGCAAGCATGAATAATTTCCTGATGCAGTTTCAGTCCGATATCATCAACACACCGGTGAGACGCCCGGTATGCGTCGAAACGACGGCCATGGGCGCCGCTTACCTCGCAGGGCTCGCAACAGGCTTCTGGAGCAGCAGAGACGATGTCATGCATAACTGGTCCATAGACCGTGAATTCCGGCCTCAGATGGACGATGAGACCCGTACAAGAGAACTGAAGGGATGGAAGCAGGCCGTCCGTTCGACGCTCGGATGGGCCAAGGATACAGAATAAGGATCGGGAAGTACGAAACACGGAGCAATCCGTGACTTTTACAGTATTTGATAAGTATTTGGCACAAGGTATCGTACGTTTGTTCGGTATCATCGCGATTATAAATCAGGTACCGGTTGCTTCTCTGATAAAAGGCTGTATAATGATAGCTATATCAGCAGCTATCATGACATCGGATATTTCACATATCATTTGACATGTGCGGCCTTGTGCCTGTCGTCTTTTACATCTATCATTTGACTTGTGTGGCTTCATGCCGGTCGTCTTTTGCATCTATTATTTGACATGTGCGGCTTCATGCCGGTCGGCCAGCATGATGTGTTTGCGTTAAAGCTGTAATAAAAGAATTTTTTGCCGGAGGAAATAAGATATGGCAGATCTGAAGGATTGGTCTTTGCATTACAATGGAAAATTTTTTTGGGTGCGCGGATATGTGTACCGTAAGTATGACGTAAACGACGGAACACCCGTGACAACATCCGCAATTATTCGTGTGGACAAGGATAAGGACGGGCTGGATATTTATACCGGACATTCTTATTACAGATGCGATTATGAGCTGCATGCGCAGGACAGGAACGACCTTTCTTATGAAAAACTTCTTCCTGGAATTGTAAAATCAAACGCAATACCTGCAGATGTCCGGTCAGCTGCAGCAGAGGAAAGAGATCGCATAGAACGGGAAAAAAGAAACCACAGATAATCAATAGAATGGGAAAAAGAAACCGCAGATATGCATTGGATAACGCAGATCATTCGATGAGGCAGATCATTGCTCATAAGGACACATAGGAGTATTAATTTCCGGAAAAGGGATATAAAGTGTCGCAAAATTGTTATTTTGCGACACTTTATATCCCTGTCTGTCTTCTCTCATTCTCATCTTTATCCAGATTTTTCGCCTTATCTGACGTGGTATTCTGATGTGATTTGGTATTCAGGAAGTCAGCTACGCATCGCAAAGCCGAAAGGATTTCATTTATGAAATACAACGAAGAAGTCGATATTCTCACCATGGAGAAAATCAATGATCTATTGACAGAGCTTCCGCAATATGTAAAAAACTACATCAGCAACCTTGCTGCGGGAAGCAAATCACGGCGGACGATTCTGAATTATCTGTATGACATTCGCGGGTTCCTGACGTTTACGGCGAATGCTCAAGGTATTGATCTCATGGATCTTACGGCGGATACGCTCGGACAGCTGAATAATTTTGATTTCGATGATTATTTCGGCAGCTTCCGCACCGGAAAATCCGAAGGCAAGGCCAGAAAGCTTGCGGCGCTCCGTTCCTTTTATAAATTTTTGAAATCATACGGCTTTATTGCGCACAATCCGCTCGCTGAGTACAGCATTGAGCTGAAACAAAAAAAAGATCCCAGGCGGGATCTGCAGTTTATGAGTACGGAGGAAGTGAATCAGGTGATGGCCGGGGTGACGACCGGAAGCTCGCTGTCATCGGAACACCAGAAGAAATGCAACCGGGAAAATCAGTACCGTGACACTGCCCTCTTCACTCTCATGCTGAACACAGGGATCCGTCTCTCGGAGTGTGTGGGAATTGATCTTACGGATATCCTGTGGGAGGAACATAAGCTTGTGATCCACCGCAAGGGAGGGATTGATGATATCGTCTTCCTGAATGAGAATGCGGAAAGTGCTCTGCATGATTATATACGCTATGAGCGTCCGGAGGATGCAGACGATCCGGCGCTTTTTCTTTCCAATCAGAAGCGGAGAATTACACCGAGATCAGTGCAGAGGATCGTGAAGAAATACACGGAATCGGTTGTTCCGGACAAGAATATTCATGTCCATTCTCTTCGGAAAACCTTCGGAGACAACCTCTATCAGGCCACCCACGACATCAAGCTGACGCAGCAGGCGCTGAATCACTCGGATATCAGCGTAACGGCCGCCCACTATATCACCGACAACGCGGAGAACAAGAAGACGGCCGTTGAGATTATTCAGGACGTATATAGGGAAGACTCCAAAACCTGAATGATATTAGAGCGCAATTGAGAGCATTGCCGGCACATCCCTTTGGGCTGTGCCGGCGGCTTCGCCGCACCGGAATATTGATCACGGCTTATGGCTTATTTATTATTCTTGACAGAAAGACAACTGCCTGAGACCTTGTACAGAAATTATCGGTCCCGAAAGCGCCGGGTGCTGTGCCGTTTGTGATGCCATTCGCCACTGCCCAGTTGACGGCATCGTAACAGTAGCTTCCATTCTTCACGTCACTGAAATTACAGGCCACATTTTTGCTTCCGCCGCCTGCGGCGCGGTACAGGAAAGTGATGATCTCGCCTCTGGTGCAGCTGCGGTTTGGGCTGAAGGTATTTGCGCCGGTTCCGGCCGCAATGCCATGAGCGGCCGCCCAGTTTACTGCCTTATACCAGTAATCTCCCGGGTTGTTGTCCGCAAATCCTGCGTCCGGAGCATTTTCACCGTTTCCAAGGGCACGATACAGGAAGGTGATGATCTGCCCTCTTGTGCAGTATTTTCCGGGCCCGAAGGATGTAGGACTGATTCCCGATGTAATGCCCTTATTCACCGCCCAGTACACGGCGTCATAATAGTTTGAGGACGGGTCCGTCACATCGTTAAAGAGCACCTGAATGGTCTTTTCGCCGACGGTATTGCTGCCATCGTTTGCGGTTGCCTGGATAACGGCGGTTCCCTGTGAGACGCCGGTTATGATTCCATTTTCATCGATAGAGGTGACAGATGGATTTGAGGAGGACCAAGTCACGGACTTATCGGTGGCCTCTTCGGGCGCTACAACAGCAGACATTTGTGTGCTGCTTCCGGCTGCTACGGAAGAATTGCCATTTACGGAGATTGCAGATGCCGCGACCTTACAATTGCTGCCGAAATATACATAGCCCAGAAAATCTCCTGCCCTGGAGGATTCTGCTTCAGCCCTCGATACTTCAAAAATGCCACAGTGTCCGGCATTTGCAGGTACGTCGGAACGCCCGCCCTCGCTGATGGTCAGCGTATCTCCATTCACCTTTTCCACAACCGCGATGTGGTTGGTATAACATGCCAGAGAATATGCCTTTGGTTCGGTACCTCTCGTGAATCCGAACTGGGCGTATACCCAGTCGTACCAGCTGTTTCCGTCATAGATCGTGTTCCCGAGTCCGGTCAACTCCCGTACACGGGCAGAGGCAAACCATGCACAGCCCTCTCCGGTATAAGCATAAGAGCCCCACGTCGGAATCCCCGCAAAGTCTGTATAGGGTGAGCCGCTGATGTCAATCGTCACTCCATCTAATCCGTTATTTGCAATCGTATAATTCTCTGCAGCTTCTACCGTATTCACAGTTCCGGGAAAAATATAACCCGACATTTCCGGAACAGAGACCGTGATTGTCAGCGCCGCAGTCAGACCGGCAACCAAAAATGTTCTCAGTACTTTATTCTTCATACCATTAACCTGTCATTTTTTTATAATTTTTACATCCTGTCTATCATACACCATATTGACACACAAAAGCAACATTATTGTAATAATGTTTGACCCGATAATTACAGATTATTATAAAAAGTATGACAATAAGAAAAACTGCCGTCTGAAATCCATGTGAATTCCAGCGGCAGTTTTTCATGTGGCAGTGTTCGTAATGAAGGAATCAGGTATTGATCCGATCCCGACATGTTCATTCATGCGGCAGTGTTCAAGATCAAAGGATCAGGTATTACCTTGAGATTTCGCTTCTCCCACATCCTGCGGACCGGGGGAAGCATCCTCTCACCGACGGCAGATACCTTATCGGCAACCGTGATCACCCATCCTTCCTTTGTTCTTGGCGGTGCAGCCAGCAGAGGAAACATGTGGTGCATACAGATATCATAGACCTTGTCCCTATCTTCCGGATCTGCAAAAAAAACAGAAAGATCAGCGGATTCAATCGGATGAAGTCTGCACATAGATGAACTTGAGGTGAAGCGTTCGCGGCCGAGGATGCCGAGATCATGGCACAGACAGCCGACAACCAGTGCTCTCGTGTCCGTGCGGATATGGAGCTTGTCCAGCATGTACCCGATGCCGAGGGCAACAAAGGTGACGTTCAGAGAATGCATGCCTACGGTTGAGCTGTGATGATGACACTGCTCCAGAGCTTCCCGGAACTTCAGACTGTTGAGAACCGGTTTTCCATATTTTTCAATGTTTGAAATATTTTCTTCCTGCAAGATTATCCTTCCTCCGGATTCCGGTAAAATGCTGAACCATTAACGATTTGTCTTTAACTTCTTATTATATATCTTTTTTGAACAATTAAAAATAAATTTTTAATAAAGCGCCGTTGAATCAGGATTTTGCAGACCAGTACAGGAAGGTAACCGCTTCTGCCCTGGAGCAGGTTCTATCCGGGGAGAAGGTGGTGCTGGTGGTTCCCGATGTGATACCTCTGGATACAGCCCAGTTTACCGCATTATAGTAATAGCTGTTCCTTGAGATATCCTGAAAAACGGATGTCTGGTATGTCTGCCCCTTTCCTAAGTGATTGTACAGGAAAGTCACAATCTGAGCTCTCGTACAGGATTTGTCCGGAGAGAAAGTGGAAGCAGTGGTCCCGGTTGTAATATGATGGCTGTATGCCCAGTTCACGGCATTGTAATAATAGATGTCCTTCGATACATCGGTGAAAGGACAAGCCTGTGATGGCACCTCTCCGTTTCCAAACAGTCGATACATAAAAGTGATAATCTGTGCGCGGGTGCAGATGGTGTTTGTGCCAAAGGTATCAGAGGAAAATCCCATTGCAATGCCCTTCTTCTGCGCCCAGTATACCGGTGTGTAGTAATAGGAAGAAGAATCCTGTACGTCAGAGAACACGGCGTCGGATGCAGCCGGTGCCGCAGAATTTTCCCTTGCGGAATATCCGGCGCTGCCGAGGTTTTCAGGTGCGTCAGATCCTTTCGGAAGGATGACGATTTTGATTCCCAGGATGCCGCGTCCCTGTCCGGTTGTTCCTGAGGTAGCCCCGTCGCTGGTCCAGTCAAGCCATCCGAGACCGTAGACATTTGTGCAGTAATAAATAGAATAGTTGGAAGCCTCTGACCCGGTCAGCTCGATTTGAACGGCTTCGAGCTGATGACCGGCCGTGCCGGCGATATTGCCCAGGGTACCGAGCCAGTTCCGTGAAGTGTTCTCACTGTGCCACACAGTGTCCCAGCCGACTTTCGCGGATGAAACGCGGTATTTGACCGATAGATTTGAACCCATGGTCTCATTGATTGTCAGGAACTGAAGTACGTCAGTGCTGCCGTCTTCATAGGTGGTTCCGGCAGTGGAGCCGTTCTGACCGGTCAGCCATTCATTCTGACTGCCGAACGTGGAATAAAGGAGCCTTGTCCCGGTTGCCTCGTCAAGCACGCCGGGGTTGGCGACAATTGTCGGGCTCTGGGAGTTCGTGTCAACATAGGAGTAATCGGTGTCCACGTTTCCCGAGATACCGTCTACACTTCCTTTGCTCGAATTCTGCCAGAACTGATAGGCGGCATTTGTGTCACATACACTGTTCCACTGGGCAACCCAGTGATAATAGGTGGTGTCCTGCGCAATGCCGGAGAGCTTCCCTTCCCACCAGTTCTTGGAGGAATATATTCCTGCCTTATATCCTGCCGCTGTGATGCCCGCGCAGTATTGGTTCGCAAAGCTGCAGAGAGTTGAGGATGAGAGGGCAGCCTGTACACCGTCTTCCATATCATAGAAAACAGGAAGACTCAGACGATGCCCTGCCAGAAGCCGCAGTGTATGCGAAATCTCGCTGTTTACCATCTCTGTTGTGCTGGCATAGGAGTACAGGTATGCGCCATAAGGAATTCCAAGCTTCTCACAGGCATCGGCATTGGTTTCCCATGTATCGTCATCCTGGCTGGAGATATCGCTTCCATATCCGACACGAAGAATCGCGAAGGTGACGCCGTCTGCCTTGGCCTTTGCCCAGTCAATGGATCCCTGGAAGGTGCTGACATCGACACCGAAGCTGCCTTTATCTGCAAGAAGGATCCCGTCTGCTTCGCTTTCGGATGAATCGTCGGAATGGTATGCTTCTGTCTCACCGGTAACGACACTTGCCTCTCCGTTTTTCAGCGCCTGAACGACCGTATCCGATTCTCCTTCATTCAGCGCCTGAACAGCGGCCGTTTCATTTTCAACCGTGTCAATGGCATCGTCAACGGGCTGTCCGTTGATATATCGCCAGCTGTTATAATTCTCATCCTGCTGTACAGTGACCGTTCCGGTGTTCTCAACTTGCGTCAGCGCATCACTGATGCTGTCTACAGATGCCTCCGCATTGGTCAGTGCCTTACGGCTCTCTGAGAGAAGCTGCTGTTCTTCTCCGGAAAGAGAATCAAATCCCTCGATGGTGTCTTCAATCTGCTCCTTGAGAGCGTCCGCGGATGTCAGATCTGCGTTTCCGTCTGACAGGTCTGCCGTCTGAGCAATGATGTCCCGAATATCATTTCCTACAGCTTCCGCATCATCCGCACTGTTTTCTGTGCTCTCCTGTCCTCCCGAGGCATTTGCTTCGTTCGAAAATGACTGATCCGAGCTGTTCGCAGCCGAGGATGAAACAGCGGTGCTGTCAGCGGCGGATGTCGGAACAGCTGACAGTGCGATGCTGATACTCATCAGAATACTCGCTGCGAGCTTCAGGTGCTTGTGTTTCAAGGTATTACCTCCCCATGATATAAATAAATTTTTAGCAAACAGTGTAGGCTTTCGCGTCACTTCGTGCTCATACATGTTGCCACACACTGTATAAAGCCAGCTGCTCCGTTGCTTCGCAACTCTCGCAGCTGCCACATGTATTCGCATTCTCGCGGTGTTTCACACCGCTCCATGCTCATACATGTTGCCACAAACTGTATAAGTCCCCGCGTCACTTCGCTGCTTCGCAGCTTCCGTGCCTCTAACAGGTATTCGCATTCCCGCGTTGCTTCGCACCGCTCCATGCTCATACCTGTTGTCGTCGCTAATGTTCTTGCCCACTGGTGAGCAAGCTCCCCGTGGGCCAAGAACATTGCGACTGGACTTATACAGTAAAAAGGTACGGCCTGATAGAAGTTATCGGACCGTACGCTTTTCATGCTGTTATGTAATTGATTGTATCACGAAATGAAGAAATTTAGGATCTCTTTTTAATAATTTTGAAAAGAAAAAGCAAATCTTTATTCACTGTTGAATTACAAAAAGGATGAACAGTGATTCCTATCAGCCGGCTGCGGCTGCGTTGTCCGCCATTGTCGTAGAATCTGACGCATAGGTTGAATCAGCCGGTTCGGTGCCTGGTTCATAATAGATCACGATCGGGACACCCGCGTCGATGTTTTCATAGATGGACTGTGCTACATTCGACGGAAGATTCAGACATCCGTTTGATCCGTTGGTCTTATAAATTTCACCGCCGAATGCGGTGCGCCACCACGCATCGTGAAGGCCTTCACCCTCATAGAATGGCATCCAGTACTGAACCTTTGTGGAGTAGTTCGCGCCCACCAGAGTGGAAGGACTTTCCTTGTATGCGACAGGGAAAATGCCGGTCATGGTGCCCTGGTTTTTCGAAAGGTCACCGCTTACAAGATCACTCTCCAGAAGCAGGGAGCCATCCTTGTAATACCAGAGGTGCTGCTTCGTCAGGTCGACCTCAACATAGGTTCCGGCCAGATCATCCGTTCCGTTTCTCTTGTAGTAGTACGGGTTTCCATAGTCATTGGTCTGAACGTATATCGGCTCACGGCTGACGGACTGGCCTGCCTGAAGATCCTTGATCAGTTCCGCGGTTTCGGAATCCTCATCAACAGTGTACCCGTATTCCACCTTTCCGGCCGGGAAGTCAATGGTCAGACCGCCCGTGGTCTTGAAAGTTTTTTCAATATGACGGGTATTGTATTTATTCGCAAGATCACTCACCCACGCTGCGGCCTTGTCCTTGTCCACGGTGCAGCTTCCGTCGTCTGCAATGGTGAGCCAGTCCTTGAAGGTATCGTATGTAAGCGTCTCGCTCTGATCCCCGAACTGGTAGGTGATCACCATGTCCTTGTAAGCCTGAAGCTTCAGCTCCTTATTCTTGTCATCAGCTTCCTTCTGCAGATCTGTGGTATCCATATTCACTGTCTTTGAAGTGTAACAGTCTTCGGGAATTGCGATCTTAAGAGTGCCAGTGAGTGTACCGTTTTCGGATGCGCTTTCAATTGCGTCCCGGACTGCCTTCTGGAGTTTTGTGTCATCCACTTCATTTCCCTGCACCGGCTGTGTGACAACATAAGTGTTGCTCGAAGAATCCAGATTAACCGCAGCCTCGACTGATTTTACACGGGCGACACTGAACTTTGAGCTCTGTACAAAAGAGTCAAAAGTGGACTCATCGAACGAATATACGTTGTCTGCGGAGATGTTATCTCCTCCGGTTGTGTTCTGCAGATAGGCGCTGATGCTCTCTGTCTGTGCTTCTCTTGCTTTTTCAAGAGAGGCTGTCATTGAGTTTTTATCCAGACTGTAACCGTAGTCAGACAGATCTCCGGTAAGCACCGTCTGGTCGTTTTCGGTAATATCAATCGTCACCGGCTGACTGTTCTGAATGATCTGATCAGCAACCTGTGACGGCGTCATCCCGGAGATATCAGCACCGTTGAAGGTGGTGTTCTTCATGAAAGTGTCCGTATGCTTTGCGTGCTGATAAATCGCGAATACCGATATGATGCCGATAATGATAACCGCCAGCATCACGATCAGTACAATTGTGCTGACGGAAAGTTTCCTGGTTTCCTGTCTGTGTCTGGTACTTGAAGTTTTATTCAAAAAATATCACGCTCCTGTTGAATTTATACAGTTTGTGTACCCCGCTCCGAGGCATGTTGGTTAGTTGTACCCTGTTGATTTGTCCGGCGATCATAAAACACTGCCGGACGGTATTCCTGGTTTCAAAACAGGATTATACCCGTATATAGTAAAAAAAACATTACAAGAAAAGATAATTTTATGTCAGATTTTGCGCAATGTATTTTCTAACTGCAGCACATTCTACATAAGTGCACCCAGTACGATCAGGAACTGCGCGGCAAGGTATGTCGGCATAACCCATGTGCCGCGCTTCCTGTGAAATACCTGGAAGGAAAGGATGGTGTCGGACACGATAAAGAGCATGGTTCCGGCCCAGGTAATCATTCTTCCAGTGGTTTTACCCGTCATATACATCAGATAAGAGCTGAAACTCATGGCCAGAATAACACTGATGTAGAGGCTTACCGGCACCTTTGCCCTAGGGTCCATGCCGGGAAAAAGTTTCTGAACGACAAGGATCATATAGAGAAAATAGATCATGAAGATGACAATGACCGGAATGGGCCGCAGCCAGGATACCTTGATGTTTCTCCAGAAATCAATGAGATAGAAGACATGGCCTGCCAGAAAGGACAGCAGACCCGGAATAAAGTACTCCTCCCGGAGAAGAAATGTATCTCCAAGAAATCCTCCGATCAAAGCCGGAATCAGAAGATACCGGATTTCCCTTCCCGACGCGGAGACGGATGACAGATAAAATACAATCAGCACCGGCATCAGCAGCGGTTTGAAGAAACGCTCCTTTTCCGTCTGGTGGAATCGAAGCTCCAAAACACTCAGTATACAAAAGCACGCCAGTGAAAGGATCGATACACAGAGTGCCATTTCAAAGTCTCCTCCCCAAAATAATAAACTCACCCCTAAATAATAAATTCCACCTTGTAACCGTCTTCAGGTCAGAATACTCAGAATACCTGTACCAGGCTGCCGAGTCCGTAGGTTTCGCATACATTCCGGATGCCATCGGTGACTTCCTGACGGCTGTACTGGTGTTCTTCCAGAAAATCGTCGGATTTGTCATTCAGGTACGCGTAGAAATATAGCGCCGTGCGCATATTCCCCCGGTCACCGGTTTCGATCAGGTCATAGACCTTGTTTTCGGCGTCATTGATGTCTCCGTCATCTACCATAGACTGTAGTTCAAAGAGAGCTTCGGAGGTGTCGTCCATCTGTTCGTTGATATTCTGCGCCTCTCTTCCGTTCTCTCGGGCTGCAGTGTTATACGGAGGCCTGTCGGCCTCGCCAAACACAATTTTTCGCAGTGTATTCAGGATTTCCCGGTTCTGCCGGGTTACATAATCATCTTCAAACATAGCGGATATCCTTTTTACAATTTACTGTTCGGATACAAATAATCGTAAAAAATTCAGAGGACTATTCTTCTTCGTGCAAAAACAATTCTGAAGACTATTCTTCTGTGTGCAAAAATAATCTGGAAGACTATTCTTCTTCGTGCAATAATCCGGAAGACTATTCTTCTACACGCATCACGGTCTCGACAGATTTCACGCAGTGATTCTCCAGAAGATCATCGAGCGCGTCGCTGACGATTGTCTTCTCCACATTAGCAAAGATAAAGATCAGCGGGACGATGGGAGCCGATGAGGTGCGCGTGTCGCCGTTATTTCTGCCGGGCCGCTGCAGGGCTGTCTCGATGCTGATTCCGTGCGCTCCCAGGATTGTGGTGATTCTGCCCATGACGCCGGGGATATCCTCAGCCATCATCCGCACATAGTATTTATTGCTGCCCTCACCGATGAATTTCAGGTCAGCGTCGTAGCGAAGCTGCGGAACGATATCGTAGGCGGAATCCTTCTCCCACTTGCGCGCCACGCCGATTACATCGCCCATGACAGCGCTTCCGGTCGGAAGCGGACCGGCCCCTCTGCCATAGAACATCAGATTGTCAACTGCGTTGCCAGTGATAAACACGGCATTGAACTCATTGCGGACATTCGCCAGAGGATGGCTGACCGGAACGAGTGACGGCTCCACGCTGGCAGAAACCTCTCCGTTCTCCTCACGGGCACTCGCAAGCAGCTTGATCTTATATCCGGATTCCTTTGCAAAGGCGATATCATCCGATCCAACGTGGGTGATGCCCTGTGTAGGAATCTGATCCGGTCCTACACCCAGACCGAATACCAGAGATATCAGAATCGAGAGTTTATTCGCCGCATCGATTCCCTCCACATCAGCGGTCGGGTCCGCCTCCGCGAATCCCTTTGCCTGTGCGTCCCGGAGGATATCGGCGTAATCCTTGCCATTTTCTTCCATCTGCGTCAGGATATAGTTTGTCGTTCCATTCAGGATGCCGTGAACGGAGCTGAATTCGTTAGACAAAAGGGCAGTCGTCAGAGAGGTCAGGATCGGAATTCCGCCTGCCACAGCCGCCTCGAAACGGAGCAGCACATGGTGTTCCTGTGCGAGCTGCGCAAGCATGCGGCCGTTTGCAGCAATCGCCGCCTTGTTTGCCGTGACAACACTCTTGCCGTTCTCGAGCGCCCGTGCCATAAACGTGGTGGCAGGCTCGATACCTCCGATCAGTTCCACGACGATGCTGATCTCCGGATCGTTCAGGATGTCATCTACATTCGTTGTATATTTCTCGCGGGGAATGTCGATTCCGCGGTCCTTTTCAGGGTGACGGTTCAGAATCTTCACAATTTCAATATCCAGTCCGGTTGTATCCGCGATCTTCTTCTGATTCATGGCAAGTGCCTTGTAGGTTCCCTTGCCGATGTTGCCGATTCCAAGCATGCCGACTTTTATTTTTTCCATGATTGTTCTCCACTCCCGGTGTATATTTGAATGATGGTGTATATAATATAGAATAAATATGATTATTCTGTGAATTTATCGGATCAGAAATCCGATTGAATTACTATTATAACAGAATGTCTGCAGCTGCGCACAATTTTCTTGTGAAAGGCTTTCATTGATATTGTGCGGGAAATGCGTGAAGCGGATTGCGGAGCAGAACAAAGGTATTCTTGTGATAATCAAGAATACCGTCCTGCTTCAGCAAAGCAAGTTCACGGCTGAGTGAACTTCGGTTCGCGCACAGATACTCCGCCATTTCCTCGCGGTTCAGCGGGATTTCGATGTAGCGGGTGTTCTGCTTTTCTGCCTGCAGCGACAGATAGCTTAGGATCTTGCTCCTCAGGTCCGGCTTGGATACGATCTCTATTTTTTCTATCAGCTGCATATTTTTCTGCCCGAGAAGATCATACAGATTGTCCGCAAGGTTCACATGAAAGACGCACTGATTGCTGCAGGGATGAAGGATGCGGTTCAGGGACAGGAAAATCACACGGGTATCTTCCGCCGCACAGAAGGTGACCCTCGAGGCAGTCTGCTTCATGATGTTGAAGGTTTCTCCGAAAAGTTCCCCTTTTCTCATATAAATGATGAAAATTTTATTTCCCCGGACATCCTCCCGGATCATATCCACCCTTCCGGACAAAACAATGCCGATAAACTTCACATTTTCCTCTTCCATAATTATATGCGATCCCTTTTTAAAACCGGAAATATGACTGTCCAGATGACCGGCCAGCGCTCCGATCTTCCCGGAATCGAGTCCCGCGAAAAGAGGTATCTCTGCCTCGCATATCTCTGCGATTTCTTCTTCTTTTAACCGCATGCTGTTCCTCCGTATCCATTGACTGTCCGGCGGATCAGGCCAGACGTAACCTTAAGCAAAATTATAGGACGCAGGCTCTCTTTTCGCAACCGGTCTGCGTTTACAAAGAATTGGTCATTTTTTTCGCAACCGGTCTGCGTTTACAAAGAATTGATCATTAACGTTGCATGTGCAACCAGATGAATCTGCGGGAGTGATATAATTGGAATGATGAGTCAGATACGCATTGTTAAATTTTTAACTATAATGAAATCGGTATTCTTTTTTCATAGTATTTGTTATATTTAACAGTGTGGAAGTAGATGTCCTGTATATATACGAGGAGGTATTTACATGGGATACACGCTAGATGGAGCCGGATTCTCTCGGGTGGTGAAGAATCTCGGCAAAAATTATCGAATCTTTGCGCCTGTCCGTAAGGTCGGGGAGGGAAGATTCACGGATACGGATGTCATCCGCTATGAGTTTATTACGGATGCGTCGGAAATCGAGCTTCAGAAGAAGTCGGACTACTCTTTCAAGGAGATCCTGACGCCGCTGTCTGAGACGCTCTTCTTCTTCACGGAGAATGTTGTGAAGGAAGCGGATCGTGACACCCGGGATGTGATTGTTTTTCTTCGCAGCTATGATATTCACGCGGTAAAACGACTGGATCAGATCTATCTTGGCAATGGACCGAAGGATTATTTCTATGAGAACATCCGCGATCATGTAAAGTTTGCGCTGATCGCCGGTGATGAGGCGGATGATCCGGACGGATTTTCGGTCAGCATGGGAACAAACCGGGTGACAGAGGGATATCTGTTCTCCGTAGAGCAGACGCCGGATGGATTCTGCTGTGATGTACCGGACACTTCCCTGAAGGCTGTTTTTGAAGAGGCTGGCGGTGTGAAGGCCGAGATAACGCCCTCCTATCCCGTTGAGAACCGGACCAGGGTGGAAATCCCCGATGAAATTCCGAACAGTATCTACAAGGATCCGATCTGGGATGAATACACGGCGAGGTGTATCGGCTGTGGCCGTTGTACCCTTGTATGTCCTACATGCACCTGCTTCACCATGCAGGACATCTACTATACCGACAACGGGAAGGTTGGCGAGAGACGCCGTGTAAATGCGTCCTGCATGATTGACGGCTATACGAACGTAGCCGGCGGCGGTCAGTACAGAAGAACGCAGGGAGAACGGATGCGGTTTAAGGTGCTTCACAAAATCTATGACTTCCGGAAACGCTTCGGCTATGATATGTGCGTCGGCTGCGGCCGCTGTGATGCTGTTTGTCCGGAGTACATCTCCTTCTCCAAAATCATCAATAAGGTGAATCAGAGAGTGAATGAACTCGCTGCGGAATCTGCGGATGCAGCGGGAAAGGAGGCAGGTGCAAATGGCAGCAAATGAAAAAAATCCATACATTCCCTTCACGTCTGAAATTCTGGATGTAATCCGGCACACAAAAAAGGAATATACCTTCCGTCTCAGCTATTCGGGAGAGGTAAAGCCCGGTCAGTTTTTTGAGGTATCTGTTCCGAAGTTCGGAGAGGCACCGATTTCTGTCAGCGGCATCGGTAAGGATTATATCGATCTGACGCTCCGCAAGGTCGGCAGAGTCACAGATGAAGTCTTTGAGAAATATAAAGGACAGACTCTCCTGCTTCGTGGTCCGTACGGAAATGGTTTTGACATGGATCTCTATCGGAACAGAGAAGTTCTGGTGATTGCCGGAGGCACCGGCGTATCACCGGTTCGCGGTGTTGTGAGCGCATTCGCGGACGAACCGGATGCTGCGGACAAGCACGTCATCGTTGGATTCAAGAGCCCGGACGACATGCTGTTCCGGGATGACCTGAAGATATGGGATGAGCGTCTGGATCTCTGGCTCACCGTTGACGGAGCGCCCGAGGGATATGACGGAAAGATCGGTCTTGTGACCAAATATATCCCGGATGTGAAAATCCGCGATGTGGAGAAGGCCGCGGCGATCGTGGTCGGTCCGCCGCCGATGATGCGTTTCTCCGTCATGGGGCTTCTCGAGAAGGGTTTCCGTGAGGAGAACATCTGGGTGTCTCAGGAAAGAAAGATGTGCTGCGGCCTCGGAAAGTGCGGCCACTGCAGAATCGGCGAGAAGTACGTCTGCCTGGACGGTCCGGTTTTCAACTATACCGAGAGCAAGAATATGCTTGACTGAGGAGGGAGATATCTATGGGTTACGATTGTAATGTAAAGAAATTAAAAAAGAACAACTTCCGTCAGTCGAAGGTCAGAGGAGAAGTCGCCTCCCGTGTGCGTGTGCCGGGAGGAAGAATCGATGCGGCCTCTCTCGCGAAGGTTGTTGAGATCGCGGTTAAGTACGGCACCGGAGAGGTTAATCTGACAAACCGTCAGGGCTTTGAGATTCCGGGAATTCCGATTGAAGATGTCGAAGAGGTGAATAAGGCACTGCAGTCTATCATCGACGCGAGCGGAGTGACACAGGCGCCGAACAAGCCGGGCGAGGGCTATCCCTCCTCCGGAACCAGAAATGTTGTCGCGTGCCCGGGCAAATCTCTGTGCCCATTCGGATGCTATGACACCAAGGAACTTGCAGCAAAAATCGACAAGCTGATCTATCCGAACGATCATCACGTGAAGATTGCCTGCACCGGCTGCTCTAATGACTGTGCGCATGTCAGACTGAATGATTTCGGTATTATCGGGCAGACAGAGCCTCAGTACAACCCTGACCGCTGTATCGGCTGTGAACAGTGTGTGAAGTACTGCAGCAGACGAAGCGTAGGTGCGCTCTCTGTCGTAAACGGAAAGATTGTCCGTGATACAGACAAATGCATCGGGTGCGGTGTCTGTGTCATCTACTGCCCTACCCGCGCGTGGACGCGAAGCAAAGAGCATTATTTCCGCGTGTCGCTTCTCGGACGCACCGGCAAGAAGAACCCGCGGCTTGGTGTTGATTTTCTGAAATGGGCGGATGAGGAAAGCATTCTCAAGATTATCAAGAACACCTATGATTATCTGGATGCTTATCAGGACAGAGGAGCGGTTGAGAACAAGGAGCATATCGGCTACATTGTTGACCGCACCGGCTTTGAAGAGTTCCTGAAGTATATCATGAAGGATGTTCATTTCGGACCGAAGACCGAGATGAACGGAAGACCGTACTGGGGCGGCAAGCGTTACGATCAGACCAATGAGCTCCGCTCCTCCATGTACCGTTTCTCCGACCGTCCGTACGACGGATACTCCGGTATTCCGAGAGAAGATCAGCCGCAGAAAAAGAGATAACCGAAAAAAGAAACAAGAACGCAAAAAAGCAACAAAAAAACAATACAGAGAACAATCGAAACGCCGAACGGGGCTGCCGCACATTTTCGCGCGGCAGCCCCGTATTTGCCAAAATCAGTCCTTATCGGTAATGCCGTGGTGATATCCGCTCTCCTTGTGAGCAATCGCGTTCTTGATAATCTCCACGCAGCCGTCGATTCCGAACTTCGAACTGTCCAGACAGAGATGGTAGCTGTCTACCGATCCCCATTCCTTGCTGGTATAGTAGTTGTAGTAGCTGGAACGGCTCTTGTCGTTCTTCCGGATCCGGTCTCTGGCCTTATTGTCCGTCAGATCATACAGATTGGAAATTCTTCTCACCCGGACATCGAGATCCGCGTGAATGAATACGCTCAGAAGATTCGGGTTATCCTCGAGCGCGTAATCCGCACATCTTCCGATGATAACACACGGTCCCTGCTGTGCAAGCTTCTTCACGGTGTCAAACTGTGCCAGGAATACTTTCTGATTCAATGGCATATCGTTCATGACATTCGATGTGTAACCGAAGGAATAGGTATCCATTACCAGAGAATACAGAAAACTGCTGGTCGGTTTCTCATCCTGATTTTCAAAAATTTCCTTGGCGAGTCCGCTGTGCTTGGCGGCCTGGTCGAGAAGCTCCTTGTCGTAAAACGGGATCTTCAGATCTTCTGCAAGCAATTTGCCGATCAGATGTCCGCCGCTTCCAAATTCACGTCCGATTGTAATGATGGTCTTCATAACAAGTCCTCCTTCCTGCATCGTGCTGTAGCAAGAAATTTTCTAAGCTCATTATAACATGAACCCTCAAAAAATCACACACAAATTTATGCGAAAAGGATATGTTTTTGTATACTTTCACAAAATAACTGTCAGTTTGCACAAATATAATCAGAATAAAAGCGGAGGACAAAATTCAGGCCAGTTTTATCAGGAGCTTATTGAAATAATCCGGCAGCGGCGCGGTGAATTCCATATATTCGCCGGTGACCGGATGCTGAAAACCGAGAATCATGGCATGAAGCGTCTGGCCCTGCAGTCCCTTCACCGGGCATTTCTTTGGCCCGTAGAGTTCATCGCCCAGGAGCGGGTGACCGATATGTGCCATATGTACGCGGATCTGATGGGTTCTCCCGGTTTCCAGGCGGCATTCAATGTAAGTGTAGCCGTTCAGCCGCTGAAGCACGCGGACATGGGTAACGGCAGGCTTGCCCCTGCCGTCCGGAACGACTGCCATCTTCTTGCGGTCAACCGGATGGCGTCCGATATTGCCCTCGATTGTAATTTCGTCTTCCGTCAGGTTTCCGTGAACGATCGCGCGGTATCTGCGGGTGATGCTGTGTACGGCAAGCTGAGCGGCAAGACTTTGATGAGCAATATCATTTTTGCAGACGACAAGCGCTCCGGTCGTATCTTTGTCGATCCGGTGAACGATGCCCGGCCGGAGGACACCGTTGATCCCGGACAGACTGTCTCCGCAGTGATACAGCAGAGCATTTACCAGAGTGTGCTCATAATGCCCCGCGGCGGGATGAACGACCATATTCTTCGGCTTATTGACGACGAGGAGACAATCATCCTCATAGAGAATGTCGAGAGGGATGTTCTCGGGCAGAACAGGCGGTTCCTGATTGTCGGGAATTGTCAGGTGAATCCGGTCTCCGGCCTGGATTTTATAATTGGCTCTGACCGTCCGGTCCGCGACAAAAACGCTCTCATTCTTCAGAAGCTTCTGAATATGGGAGCGTGACATGGTTTCAAGCTGTTCGGTCAGATAGATATCAATTCTTTTATCCTGGTCTTCCGGCTCGACGGCAAACGAGATTTCTTTCATTGTGCGTCCTCTTTTTGATCCGCGTTGTTCTTCCGCCCGAAGATCTTCTGCAGATCCGTGTCCTTATAGTGAAACAGAACCAGAATAATCAACAGAATCACAGATATGGTGACGTAGATATCCGCAACATTAAAGATCGGAAAATTAATGACGGAGAAATAAATAAAGTCGACCACATATCGGTGCATGATCCGGTCGATCAGATTGCCGACCGCCCCTGCGCAGAGAATGGCAAGGCTCCACAGAAGAGGATTGAATGCAGATGTATTCTGTGGGATCTTCCTCATCAGCCAGATGGCGAAAATCAGAAAGACTGCGGTCAGAATATAGAAGAACCACTGCTGATTCTGAAGCATGCTGAAGGCTGCTCCATTATTCTCAAGGTAGCGGAGTTCAAGAATACCGGGAATCAGAACACGTGCCTCTCTTCCGGCGAGATGGCTGACGGCGAGGTACTTAGTAAACTGATCGAGAATCACAAGGATTGCGCCCGCAATCAGCAGGAGAAGCGGACTTGTTCGTTTTTTTTCAGCAGTATTGCTCATGGGTAAACTACAGTTCCTTTCATTAATACAGTATGTAGAGCCCCGATTGCGGGAGTGCGCAGCACGGAGCAATCCGAAGCATATACAGCAGGTGGGGTCCGATTGCGGGACAGGGACGTTTATTTAATAAGTACAGATGCTGCTTCGCGCAGCTCCTCGTCCGTGACGCTGCTGTCAATAACCGCGTTGCCGACACCGTCAAGAAGAATAAAGCGGATATGCCCCTCTTCCATTTTCTTGTCGGATCGGGTCGTCCGGACGATTTCATCAACGGTCAGGCCGCTGACAGAGGTGGGAATCCCGAAATCCCGGTGAAGCTTCTGCAGCCAACGGTAATCTTCCTCTGAAATCATGCCACGCTTCATAGACAGCCAGGAAGCTCCGATGGAGCCAATCCCGACACACTGACCGTGAAGAAGTTCGAAGTTCTTGCATTTCTCAATGGCATGGCCGAGCGTATGACCGAAGTTGAGGATGGCACGGAGTCCCTTGTCCTTTGGATCCTCCTCGACAACGGACGCCTTTACCCTGCAGCAGGCACGGATCACGGTCGCCAGAGCATCCGGATCTCTCCGGAGGATCTCTGCCTCGTGGGAATCGATCCAGGTGAGCAGATTTCTGTCGCGGATCGCACCGGTCTTCAGAACCTCACCCATGCCGGATGCAAACTGATCCTGCGGAAGTGTCTTCAGTGTCTTCATATTCATGTAGACAAGGCGCGGCTGAAGAAATGCGCCTACCATATTTTTGTACTGCTCAAAATCGACACCTGTTTTCCCTCCGACACTGCTGTCCACCTGCGCAAGAAGGGTAGTCGGAATCTGGATGAAGTCGATGCCGCGCAGATAAGTAGCTGCCGCAAAACCGGTCAGATCACCGGCGACGCCGCCGCCAAGTGCGGCAAGTATGTCGTTTCGCTGAAACTTGTGTTCGATTAGAAAACGATACAGGCCGATTACCGTATCCAGACACTTGTGTTCCTCCCCGGCCGGAAAAACGTAGGTTTCAACCGTAAGGCCAAGCGGAGCGAGTGCCTTCTCAACCTCCCCGGCATACAGCGGCGCCACATTGCTGTCGGATACCACACAGATCTTTTTTGCCCGGAAACCGCTGATCTGGCGGATTTCATCCGCAAGGGTCTGAAAGCTGCTCTCCCACACAATCCGATAGGAAAACTCCATGCCTGAGCTTTTTCTCTCTACAATTAATGATTCCATAATAATCTCCTTCTCAATCCTTTGTCGCCTGTATCCCACTGCTGAAGCAAGAGGAACTTTACGGTATTTTCTGATAAGAGAAAAGCATCAGTAAGAATCGCTTCTAACTGATGCCTGCAAGGTCATTTACTGTATAAGCTCTTCGAAAACGCAGACAGGATCGTCACGCGCGAAGCGTGTGTAAGAGACTGTATGCGATTTCGAAGGCAACAGGTATGAGCACGAAGTGACGCGCAAGCGGCACGGAAGTGCGAATACCTGTAGGATTGCGGGAGTGCGAAGCACGGAGCAATCCGCAGCTTATACAGTGTGTGGCACGATGTATCGTATGGCCGTTACTGTAATCATTTGAACAGATACGGAAGCCCGGTAAACTGACCGGTAATCGTTCGATCAGAACCGGATTACCCGGAATGCTGCTCCGTCATCATTCGATCAGAACCGGATGTCCGGAATGCTGTTCTGTCTTATGTGATCAGAACCGGATGTCCGGAAAGCCATCGCGATGAAAAGCTCTGTCAGAACGCAGTGCGCATCGTCGGCATCGCGCCGTTCAGAAGATCCTGAATGTCTCCGGAAATCTCGACGGTAGAAGGAGTCAGAATGAAGATGTAACTGGAAACCTTCTGCAGTCCTCCGCCGATTGCATAACAGGAACCGGAGGAAAAATCAATAATTCTCTGTGCGAGCTCGACATCAAGTCCCTCCAGATTCAGTACAACGGTACAGCCGGAAAGCAGGGTGTCTGCAATCTCCCTGTAGTCCTCGACCTTTGCAGGTTTGATTACACAGACTTCCATACCGCTGCGGGAGGACGATGCGGCGCGATGCATCGGCGTTACTTTCTGTGACTGTGCTGCAGGTCTTGTCTGCATGCGGGCAGCCGTGGTATATCTTCCTGAGGTCTCCGGCTGTGACTTGCGAACCGGCTCCTCCTCTTCTGCCTCGCGTGCTGCATTTACGCTCTTGCGGCTTCCAAAATGCTTTTTCTTCGGCGCTGGTTCTTCTTCCGGCTCATCATCATAATCTTCATCGTCGTCATCGAAGAATTCATCGTCATCATCATAATCGTCATTCAGACGTACCGCATCAAGGAACTTATCAAAAAATCCCATCTTATCATTCTCTCCTAACAATTTCTTACAGACTCAGGGGCGGCGCGGAAGCTGCGGAGCAGCTAACGTAACGCGGGGACTTATACCTATTGTGGCACCCCGCCTGCGGGGCATGGCCGTTTATTTCACAATGATGAAATCTTCCGCAGTGCAATGCTGAAATGGAAAAATGCATCTCACTGTTTGTGCGTATAATCGCGTGCGCCGAAAATGGCGGTACCTACTCGGACAAGTGTGGCACCCTCTTCGACTGCAATAATATAATCATTGGTCATACCCATACTCAGAGTCTTCATTTCAACATTCTCATTATCAGTGTTTTCATTGTTGATGTCAACACTTAATTGTCTCAATTTGCGGAAGACCGGACGGTTGTCCTCCGGGTTCTGCACAAAGGGAGCGCTGGTCATTAGACCGCTTACAATGATATGTGGAAGCGTTTCTGCAATTTTTTTCACAAGCTCCGGGGCTTCCTCGCAGGAAACGCCGAATTTTGTGTCTTCCTCCGCAACATTGACCTCAATCAGGATCGGAATCCGGCGGCTGTGCTTAACTGCTTCCTTCTCGATAGTCTGAGCAAGCTCATAGGTATCGACGGCATGTATCATCGTGACGTATTCCGCGATGTACTTGACCTTATTTCTCTGCAGATGACCGATCATATGCCAGTGAATATCCTTTGGAAGGTCATCATGCTTCTGGCGGAGTTCCTGAATATAGTTCTCACCGAAGTCACGTACCCCGGCACGGTAAAGCTCTTCGATATTCTCCTCCGGCTTTGTCTTGCTGACTGCGATCAGCGTGACATCCTCCGGATTCCTGCCCGCGCGGACACAGGCCTCATCGATGTTTCTGCGAACAGCTTTATAATTTTCCAAAAGCATCTTCAACACCTCACATTTCTGTATATATGTGGCACCCTGCCCGAGAGGCAAGGGTGTTTCCTGTAAACCATCATATGATATATGGTATCACAAACGGTAAAAGCTAAGGATTGCGCCGTGCTTTGCACTCTCGCAATCCCTATACTTATATGGACTTGTATGACGCAATGCCTTTACGAGAATATGGATCTGTATGACGTATTGCCCTTATCGGAGGATCTCCGCTTCGTTCACGGTGCTTCCGTCTCTGACAATATAATCATACTGGGAGATTCCGTAGTTTGTGCCCTCTTCTACCAGACAATATTCATCATTCTGATCGATAATGTCGATCTTGCGGAACTGTGCGTAGCCGCGGTTGATACAGTAAACTCCCTCCAGCGACGCGGTAGCTCCGATGGTATACGTGTCACTGGAATCCGGCTTGAGGATGAGATCACCAGGCTGGAAATCCGCTTCATCTACATAGTAAACCTTCTGTCCGGAATCATCCGTGGTGCTCTCATACAAATCGGCTTCCACAAATTCTGTTGAGGAACTGCCTCCGCTGCTCTTCGTCTGTTTCATGAATCCGTCGGAGTCGTCATCGCCTCCTGTCGTCAAATAATCTACCGGAATCGTGTAAAATTCCTTTGTGACGATAGAAGAAAGGGGAATTTTCAGTCCGGTGTCCGTATTTGTCACAAGTTCAATATTCAGGAACCGGTCATCTGCGTACCGTACCATACCACTGTACAGAGTAATTTTTGCAAAATGCGTGCCGTCCTTGTCAAACAGAGTGAGATCTCCGTTCTCGGAATTCCCGTCTTTGCTGAACTTTACGCGGACTGTTGACTTTGTGGAAAGAGCGGCATATTGCCTGTCCGTTAAGGGGAAGACAAGATACCAGGTGTCATCGGTCGCAATGCGAAAGATCGGATCTCCCTTCGAAACCTTGTCGCTGGTCCGGAGCTGTGTGCTCTCATAGGATTTAATGTTAAAATCATCCAGGGTGACGTCCTGCGGTGTCAGCGTCTCATATCCGTCTGTCGTATAGGTAATGACACCGTCATTATCTGCCTGACAGGCAGTTCCGTTGACAGAGGATGGATCACTGTCGTTGATGACGGTAGAGTTCAGGGAATACTGAAAGTCATAGACGGTTCCGAAATTGTCCTCATTATATGCCCCCGTAAATTCCGAGGCAAGCTGCCGGATTTTGCTGATGTCGGAGTCTGCCAGTTTGACCGTGGAGGAAGAATCAGGGCTGGAGCCGATACTGCACACGATGTCATTCTTGGATGCCCGGGCACTGTCCTGCGTATAATAGCTGACATACCCTGAGGCCGAAGCATCAACCAGCTCTTCCGACCGAAGCGCAAGCGCTGAATAGGATTCGTTATTTGAAAGAGTGCCGGAAGTTACCATATATGAGGAAATGTGCTTTGAGGTCGCATAGATAAAGATCGTGATGATCAGATACAGGAAGAGCGCTCCGAAGATCACGGTGCCGATATTGAAATTTATTCCGTGTTTTCTTTTATTCTTTTTTGCCACAGTTGCCTCCTGCATACGCTTTGACTTCTTATTCTAGCATTATCCGAAATTTATTACAAGCAAAAGAAAGCTGCCCGCAGGGAGGCATAAAGAAAGCTGCCACAGCAGGTGCGGCAGCTTTCTGAAGTCCCGTTCGGAACCAAAAACTATTGTCTGAATTCGATACATGTACGGATATTACAGAGCAAGGAGGATCTTATCCTGCATATCTGCGCTCAGTTCTTCCTTGTCCATGGACATGCTGATGACAAAGTCAACATGGAACATTGTGCTGATCTGCTCGAGCTGTTCGATGCAGTCGTCTACCTTATCCTTGTTGTCTTCAAGCTTCGTCAGCTTCAGGAAGCCATCGAGATACATCTGCTCGATATCACGATTCTGAGAGATGATTCCGCAGATAAAACCGACAAATTCATTGTAGTCCTTTAACGGATAAACGGATACATCAATCAGGCGGATCTTATTGTTCAGCTCAAGCATATGCTTTGCGCTCTTGTCGAGATATACGATATCTCCGCTCGCCGACCTGACTGCTGTATTCACCTTGTCCAGAATATATTTGGTTTTCCCTTTTCCCTTTTTGCCTACAATTAATTGAACCATGGCTGATTCCTCCTTGAGCAGTATCGTAATGTAAAATACATTGGTATAGCATAATTTCCCGAAAAGCTGCATAACCGACACAGCCTGGTACGATTTAATTGTCTTTTTGACTAAAATCGTTTCGGGTTGATGGTTTAATTATAGTGTATTTATACAAAAAAGGCAAGACACTTTCCTTATTTTCATCAGGAACCGGAGACTGAGGAAACACTCTCCTCCGTATTGGAGGACGAAGACAACTTTTCGGCTCCGGAAGTGGAAGTATCCGTTCCGGAGGATGAGGATTTCGCTCCGGAAGAGGAGGCATCCGTTCCGGACGATGAGGATTTCGTTCCGGAGGAAGAAGCATCCGTTGCGGAGGAGGAAGATCCCGCAGCGGAAGAGGCGTCCGAATTCGTCAGACTGAGCAGCTTGCTCATATCGTTGTACAGAGTATCCTTCGTGTCGGCACCGGTGACGATTGCGATAAAGGGAACGCCGTAACCGTTCTGTACGACGAGAGCAAGGCATGACCCGGCCTGATCTGTTGTACCGGTCTTGCTCGCAAGAATCTGTACATTGGAAGGCAGTGAATAGGTTCCGTCGAGATATTCATCGGTTGTGATGGACAGGAAGGTGCTCTCTCCCTCGGTTCCGGTGACGCTTGTCTGGTACTGGGACTGTGACGCGATCTTTGAAAAATCAGGATAATCCTGATAGACACGGTTCAGCATCAGATAAATGTCATATGGTGTTGTGTAGTGGCTGTCGTCGTGGAGTCCGGAGGGATTGACAAAATGGGTTCCCGTCATCCCGAGCTTCTGAGCTTCCGAATTCATCATCTCCACGAATTTATCCACGCTGCCGCCGACCGTTCGGGCAATCGCCATGGCCGCGTCATTCGCGGAGTATACCAGAAGCAGGTTCAGCAGATCTTCGAGAGCAACCTTGTCTCCGACTTCAAGCTGACTGGACTGCGCGTCCTCACCGAGCTGAAAATCCGCATCCGTCATCGTAACCTGCTGCGTAAGGTCTGCGCCGCTCTCAAATGTCACGAGAGCCGTCATGATCTTCGTCAGGCTGGCAGGATAAATTTTATCGTAGATGCCCTTTGCATAGAGACTGGTGTGATCCTCGAGATTAAACAGAAGCGCCCGTTCATCATCCTCAGTGAGGCTGAGACTTCCGGATCCGACTTCGGATTCGGAACAGACAATTCCCTCGCTTTCCGTGTAATTCGATGTACTTTGAAGGGTGAAGGGAGAAAGCTCCTCGGCCCCATTCTGGGCGGAGAGATTATAGGCCTCGGATGTGTCGAGCGTCGTGCTCCGCGTGAAGATCAGATGAATCAGAACAGCTGCCAGCACAAGGATCACCGCGATGAAAA
This sequence comes from Bilifractor sp. HCP3S3_D3, assembly GCF_052063915.1. Taxonomy (NCBI): domain Bacteria; kingdom Bacillati; phylum Bacillota; class Clostridia; order Lachnospirales; family Lachnospiraceae; genus Bilifractor; species Bilifractor sp. HCP3S3_D3. The sequence goes on along the minus strand of NZ_JBQHWP010000009.1, from coordinate 21,490 downwards.
TTGCCGCGATACGATGCAGGAGACGCTGCCGTCTGCGCCTCGCATTCCGGCTGTATTTTCTCTTAGGCCTTCTTTCCGGTTCCGGATTCGAAGGAGTCCGGTTTGAATGTTTCTCCTGTGTAGACATATTTTCCTCCATAGTCAAAATATTTCTTGCGCTGCAGACTGATATTCATCACTACACCCATTCCGATGTAGAGACTGATCAGAGAGGTCAGGCCGTAGCTCACAAAAGGAAGCGGCGTTCCGGTATTCGGGAGAAGTCCTGTTGCGACGCAGATGTTGATAAAGCTCTGTATCGCGATCAGGCATCCCATACCGTAGCAGACCAGGGTGCCGGAGAGATCTTTTGCCGCTCTGCCCGCCAGAAAGCAAAGCAGAATGATCAGGAACAAGAGGATGACAATAATGGCGCTTCCGATGAAGCCCAGCTCCTCTCCTGCAACCGCGAAGATGAAGTCGTTCTGAATCTCGGATATGAAATTGCCGCTGTTCGCGGAAAGATCCGTGTTGTTCAGCCCTTTCCCGGTGACCTGGCCGGAACCGATTGCCATGATGGAATTCTGCTGCTGCATCTTGGAGTCGGAATACTCCTCGCTGTCATCGGAGCTGAGGAAGGTCATGATACGATCCTTCTGATAATCGTCGACGATGTGGAGATCCGTTTTGACGATCAGGAGAAACATCACCAGCACAACCGGTACGATTACCGCGAGGATAATGCCGATCTTCTTGTAGCTGAGCCCTGCTCCGAAATACATCAGTGCGAATACAATGGTCATTGTGATGGTATTCTTCAGGTCCGGCTGGCTCAGGATGAGGAACAGCGGGAATGCAAGAAGAATGATTGACCGGAAAACTGTCTTCCAGGAGTTCAGGTTTTCTTCATGGTTCATAAAGTACATGGAAAAAAACAGAATCATCATGATCTTGCACAGCTCGGTCGGCTGGAACTGGAATCCTCCGATGTTGATCCAGCGTGCCGCTCCCAGCGCTGTTGTACCGAACAGGCGGACCATGATCAGCAACAGAATGTTAATAATGTAGATGATCCAGTAAAAATGGAGAATCCAGCTGTAATCGATCAGAGATATCACGATCATCAGCGCAAGCCCCATCAGAAAGCCCATAAGCTGTCTGCTTCTGAGGGTCGGATCGGCGGATCCGACGAGGACCACACCGATCGAACTGATGATAATCAGCAGAAGCATCAGCATGAAATTGTAATCTTTCAGTTTATATAACTTCAGCATTCGATATTTTCCCTTTATCTGTGCGCCGGCTCAGTCGGCAGCGATTTTCTCCGTGCTCAAATCACATCCCGGGCGAATTTTGCAAATTGTTGAAAAAACTCAGTCAGCAACAATCTTCTTTGTGATCGAATCCGTATTTGCGTGTTTCATGATGATATTTTCCTCGGAATCCAGATTGAAGTAATACCTGAGGGCATCCCTTGCGACAAGGCTTGCGTTTGTGGAGCTGTAACCATTCGCGATCCGGACGGCGAAAGCCACATCGTCATAGGAAGTGCTGTCCTCTGCGCCGCTTGTGAATCCGATGACCAGACCGTGATCCGCGCGCAGCATGGATTCCTGTGCGGTTCCTGTCTTCGCGTACACGGTAATGGTACTGGAAAATCCCGGCCATACCGTCGCGTCATTTGATACAACCCCTGCCATTCCTTCATCGATCAGATCCCATGTCGTGCTGCTGATGGAATTTGCCGTGCTGAGTGTTTTTGTCTCGTTCTGCTTCAGCGTATTTCCTTCCGAGTCCGCGGTCTTGTCAATCAAGGTCAGATCCCGGCATACGCCTCTGTCTGCGATGGTCGCCGCGTATCTGGCGAGCTGAGTCGTTGTGTACTGATGCGTTCCCTGTCCGATGGAGGACGGAATCGGAAGACTGTCGGACACATGAGGATCCGATTCGGAAATTTCAATCCCCGTTCCCTCATTAAGACCGAACATTGCGGCGTACTTCTGCTCCTTTGCGAGAGCGGTATCCTGATCATAGTTCTGATTGCTATCAAGACCCAGATCAAAGCCAACGGTACAGAAAAAGACGTTACAGGAATTTGTAATTCCGCCGACCACATTCAGGTAGCCGTGGCCGTTGCTGTTCCAGCAGGCCACCCGGTCCGAGTCAGACAGGAACGGAATATCCTTTCCAAAGACGCCGGTACAGTCAATCAATGTTGAACCGTCAATGACCCCTTCGGTAAGACCTGCGGCTGCCATGACCGGCTTAAAGGGAGATCCCGGAGCGGTGAGCTGCTGCGTCGCCTTATTATAAAAAGGAGTGGAAAGATCGGTATTCAGCTTGTTGTAGTAATCGGTGTCCATGTCATTTGCAAGTCGGTTGTTGTCATAGCCCGGATAAGAGACACAGGCACGAACCTGACCGGTATCCGGATCCGTGATGACAATGGAACCGGAACACGGATCCAGGGCAAGCATGGCGGGCGTAATTTCCAAGCTGTAGATTTTGTTGTACAGCAGCTGGTACGCGCTGGTCGCCCCGCTCTCAAAGGAAGCATAGTCAGCGTCATCCTTTGAGAGAATTCCCTGATCATAAAGGATCTGCATGATCACCTTCGGCTCCAGCGCGTCATCCTGAAGCAGATATTTGTAGAGAAGCTTGTGGAACACTTTTTCTCCGGTGATGTGACTGGAGATGAAATCAAGGACTGCCTGATAGATTTCATCTGAGGTCAGATATGAAGAATCCTTGTCGCTGAGCTTGGCTACATTGATCCAGCTGTTATTTGCCGCATACTGGAGAAAAGCACGGGGGCTTATGGAGCCGTCCTTGAAATATGCCTGGTAGGTGGCATCGTCTGTTTTCATGGAAGAACTGTCCAGAATTCCGTACTCCGTTGTGAGAAAATCGGATATCACATAATCGAACACAGCTTTCTGCTCAGCAGACAGATCCGAATACCTGGAAGCGCTGTCGCTGCTCAGCTGACCGGTGATCCAGTTCACCGTGTTGGTCTGGCTGGTATCCAGCGCGGTCTGTGCCTTCTTCTCCGCCTCTGTAGCATCGTCGTCTGAGAATTTATCAATATCAATGATGCTGTTTTCAATCAACGCGTTGTAGCAGTCGTAACTGGCGATGGAAATGGTATCATTGTCCGCGAGGCTTGCCGCGTCCACGGATTTTGCATCCGTCATATTGGTCAGGAGAATACCGGCGATTCTTTCTTCCAGAATCTGATAGGCTGCCTTCTGAAGCTCGCTGTCGATGGTAAGGTAAACGTCATTGCCCTTGGCAGGCTGCACCAGGGAGTCTTTATTTTCCGAGACTACCTTTCCGAGGTTATTGATCGTAACCTCCTCGGAGCCATCGGTTCCCTGCAGGGTGCTCTCCATTGCCTTCTCGATTCCGGCCTTTCCTACAATGGAGTTGCTGTTGTAGCGTGTATCGCCGGAGCCGTAATCTTCCAGTTCGTCCGAGGAGATCTTTCCCGTGTAGCCGACGACAGGAGCCATTGCTTCACCGCCGCTGTAGACACGGATATAATCCTCTGCGATTTCCACGCCCTGCAGAGAATCCGTGTTTTCCTTCACTGCCGCAACGGTACTGTCGGAGACATTGGTCGCGACAGTCACCGCGACATAGCGCTGGTAGCTGACCAGACTGAGCTGGTAGCGGACCACAATAATATCCAGTGCCTCTTCCTTTGTGAGCTTTTCAGGGAGGCCGTATTCGGCAAGCTCCTCCGCCGTATACGGCTCATCCGAATCCGTGAGTCCATAGTATTTTGAACCGCTCAGATCCTGGACAATTTTATCCGGGGATGCATCCGCCTCGCCTGCCTTCAGTTCATCCGTTGTCTGATATCCGTAGATGTCCGCACGGAAACGCTGGATTGTCGTGGTATTGTCGGTATCAAAGGCGTAATTTCCGTCCGATCCGATAATAATATGGAAATCATGGGAAGGGGTGTCGCCGTTGGAACGGATCATCTTCGTCAGGCGGTAGATCTCGCCGTTCAGGGCCAAATTCTTCTGCCGGGTGGTATCATACGACCCGTTATCCTCTATCGTGACATTATTTGCCAGTTCATTGGACGCGATAACCTTCCCGTTTACATCATAGATATTGCCGCGGGTGCTCTTCAGCGTGCGCGTAGCGGTCGTCATGACCGTGAAGCTGTTCGCGTAATCCTTTCCGCGGATAATCTGAAGATGAAACAGCCTCACCAGAAGGATCAGAGCCAAAACAGCAAAAAGCAGAACAAGGATCAGTCCTCTTCTGCTGAAAAAACGGATGAATGCTTTTTTTATCTTCTTAGCCAAGGTGATTGTTCTTCCTCCAGTTCATTTGCGGTGATCTTTCTGTTCAGCCAGTGGTACAGAAAATAAAGCGGAATGGTAAAGAGCATGGTGCATACCGCCTCCGGCAGAATCGTGTGTATCATACAGGATCCGAGCGTAAGGCTCGTACCATTCAGAAAACGGATCAGGTAACAGGCAAGGCCGTAAACGATATCGCTGATTCCCACTGCGACAAGAGGAATCCGGATATCCTCATCAAAAAATACCTTGAACAGAAATCCGTTAAAATATCCGATGTATAGAAGAATAAGCGCGGTGAATCCGAATATTCCGCCGTAAAACAGATCCAAAATCAGTCCGGAGATAAAGCCTGTCCACATGCCGGATTTCTTTCCCCGCATGAAGCCCATGGAGCATGTGAGGATCAGCGCCAGATTCGGCACAGACAGAATTGCCGGCAGAATCAAACCCAACGAGGACTGCACCACTAAGGTTGCGGCAATTATCAGAAAAATACAGATATTTTTCTTCATTGATCAGCGGTCTCCTTCAGCTGTTTGATGATGAGAACGGTGTTCACGGACTGAAAATTCACTGCAGGAATAATATAGCCCGTCTTCGTCAGCAGGTTGGAGTCATCCTGTACAGAATCCACATACCCGATCAGAATCCCGGGAAGGTATTTGTCACTGATGTTGGAGGTGACGACACGTTCTCCGGTGGATACCTTGGCATCTGTTCTGAGCTCGCTCAGCGCAAGCTTACCGGATTCAATCAGTGACAGACTGCCTGTGACAATGCAGTTTTCCGAGGAATCGAGAAGCATGGCGCTGACGTTGTTGTCGTCGTCGATGATGGAGCGGACGGTTGACCAGTTTTTACCGACCTCGGTGACGATACCCACAAGACCGCCGTCGGAAATGACATTCATATTGACGGCAACGCCATCGTCCGTGCCGCGGTTCACAGTAAAGGTGTTATACCAGTTTCCCGTGCCCTTTGCGATGACGGACGCAGCAATTTTGTCGTAGTCATTATAATCCTGATCCAGATCATAGAGCTTCCGGAGATCCTCCAGTTCTTTGGTGTTCTCGGTAAGAACCGTGTTCTCCTCTTCCAGATCTGCCACCTTGCTCTTCAGCTCTTTGTTTTCCTTAGCCAGCTGTCTGGCATTCTTCTGCCCGATTCTCTGTCCGTTCAGCCAGTCTCCGACCTTATTGATCCCGGTCTGCAGCGGAACCAGAAAAGTTCCGGCGGCGTTCCGCAGCGGTGATATGGATATGACCTGACTGCCGGTCAGCATGGCAAGCGCGACGCAGATGATGGTAAGAATGACAAGCAGATATCTGCTTTTAATATGTGTCCCTTTTTTTTTCATGAATATGACTTCTTTCCCGGCAGATATGCCCAGTGCTGCATTTCAGGATGAGTGATGAGCTCCTTCAGACCGCATACGGTGCTGAGATCATAATATTTCGACAGGATAACCGGACAGTCGAGCGCTTCCTCCAGAAACGGCACCATGCCGGCAATGTGCGTGCTGCCTCCGGTGATATAAATTCCTTCCTTCAGAACACCCGCGCGGATCTGCGGCGGAATCCGTTCCATAATCCGGCGGATTTCTGCGGCAATCTTCTGCATCTCTGCGGTGACACTGGCGGTAACATTGTAGCTCGTCACGACGCCGTTTCGCGGAAGACCACTGTCCAGATCTATACCGTTTACCTTACATCCCTCATTGATGTCTTTTTCCAGATTTGTCAGCGTCAGCTTCAGACGCTGTGCTGTGTGGTGACTGACGATGAAGCTGTTCTTTCGTCGGATGCCCTCTACGATAGCGGAGGTGAATGCCTGTCCGCCGATGGCAATCATTCTGCTGATAATCACCCGCTCATCGGCGATGAAGGAGACTTCGGTGCTCTGAGCTCCGATGTTGATAATCATCGATCCTCTGGTGTGATGCAGCGGGATGCCCAGCGCCAGTGCGTCTGCGATCGGTTTTTCCACAAGATAAACCTGGCTTCGGCGGAACCGGCCCTTCCGCGCAATTGTGGAATATGCCCGGCGCTCGATCTCAGTCATATCGACGGGAACGGAAAAATACAGAACCGGACGATACCCGGCGTATCCGCCGGTCCGTCCGAGCATCGTGTGCAGCACAGCTTCCATCATCAGAACGTCATTGATCCGTCCATTGCTCATCGGTGAGATGATCTCGATATTCTCAGGAGTCTTCTCATACATGGCATAGGCGTCATTGCCGACTGCTATCACGGTGTCCCCGTTCCGGACCGCTATCATATTCACTTCCTTGGTAATGGAATCCTTGTTCCTGTCGTAGATCTTCACCGTTCCGGTGCCCATATCCACGCCATACACATGGTTAAATGACATATAAAACTCCTGTACTCTGACTGTGCTGTACGCCCCGGCCACATTAATCACCGGTGTCTGTCTGCGTTTCCTCCTGAGAGGCAAGCGTATCAAAGAATCCGTCGTCACGGAAGCTGAAATAGGTCCTGTCTCCGATGATAATGTGATCCGACAGCTCGATCCCGACGATTTTGCCTGCCTGATAGAGATTCCGGGTGACCTGATAATCCTCGTGGCTCGGGGATGGATTTCCGCTCGGATGATTGTGAATCAGTATCAGATGCAGCGCATGGTAGGACAATGCCTTCTGCAGGATCTCCCTCGGAGATACCAGAGACATGTTTACCGTGCCGGAGGAAATCTCCGGAGACGCAATCTGCTGCATTCTGCTGTCCAGCATGACGCAGATAACCTTCTCCGTCTCCTGATGACGCATTTCTTCCATAAAATACTGCGCGACCGTATCGGGACGGTCAAAACAGAGAGCTGAAGAGGTGTTCATCTGCGCAATCCGCCTGGAGAGCTCGCGAACACATAAAATCTGCAGCGCCTTCACCTCACCGATTCCATCCAGCGACATCAGATCCTGAAGCGTGAGATGATAGATCCCAAGCAATCCGTTCCTGAACTTGCACAGATCCAATATTTCTTCCGCAAGCTGGAGGGAGTTCTTTCCCTTCGTACCGGACCGGAGAATGATTGAGAGAAGCTCCGCGTCAGTCAGTGCACCGGTCCCCAACCGGAGCGCCTTCTCATAGGGACGTGACTGATCCGGGAGTTCCTTCATCCGGGCTGCAGGCTCAATCTTCTTGCGGGGTATAGATTTTGAATTTTTCTCCATTTTCCTGTCCTCCTGTTTACTGTATAAGCTCTTCGAAAACGCAGACAGGATCGTCACGCGCGAAGCGTGTGTAAGAGACTGTATGCGATTTCGAAGGCAACAGGTATGAGGATGAAGCGCGAACGCGCGAAATCCGAATGCCTGTAGGATTGCGGGAGTGCGAAGCACGGAGCAATCCGTAGCTTATACAGTTTATGGCACGATGTATCGTATGGCCATTTCCTGAAGAAAGACAAGAGATAATCCTGTGAACTATAATTTTAACACATTATGAAAACCATGTGAATCTGCAAAATCACGAATGAACAGTTCCGGCACGCAGTGTCATTCGTACAGAATTTCTTCTGTTTCAAGATGCGTTGCACGTGTCAGAGTTTCCTATATTCAGAGCGCTTTATATATAGAAGAAATTCTCTCGGCGACTTTCAGACCATCCATAGCCGCAGAGGTAATTCCACCGGCGTATCCTGCTCCTTCTCCACAGGGATAAAGCCCACGTATCGTGCTCTGGAGCGACTCGTCGCGGACGATACGGATCGGTGAAGAGGTGCGGCTTTCGACACCTGACAAAAGGGCGTCGTCTCCGCCAAATCCCGGAATTCTGCGGTCAAAGCTCAGAATCCCCTGTTCCAGAGATTCTGAGATATATTCCGGCAGAATATGACGGATATTGGCGCATTGGAATTCTCCCTTTGAACAGGGCTCCACGGTTCCGATGCCTCCCAGTCGGTTTTTCCGGAAATCCTCGAAACGCTGAACCGGAATCCGTCCCTGTCCTTCCCGCCAGGCAAGGGATTCAAGCCTGCGCTGAAAATACATTCCGTTGAGGACGTCCGGCCTTCCTTCCTGATGGTACGGCAGGAAATCCCCGGGGGTCACGGAAACCACTATGGCACTGTTCGCGTTGCGCGAATCCCGGGCGTGATAGCTCATTCCATTCACCGCCAGTCTCTCCGGTTCCGAGGATGCGTTCACAACATATCCTCCGGGACACATGCAGAAGGAATACACACCTCTGCCATTTTCAGCGGTACCGGTCAGCTTGTAAGGAGCGGCGCCCAGAAAGGAAGGAGCGTCCGGTCCGTATTGATCCCGGTTAATCATGCTCTGCAGATGCTCGACACGCACGCCTACCGCAAAGGGCTTCGGCTCCATGAGAAGCTTCTGGCGGGACAGCATCTCGAAGGTGTCCCGGGCGGAATGGCCGATGGCCAGTACGACGTTGTCAGAGAAAAATTCCTTTCCAGACGCTGTGCGAACCCCTGTCATATGCTCCTCTCCCGTCAGCGGGTCGGTACGTGTCAGAAGATCCGTTACCCTGGTCTGAAAATGTACTTCACCCCCCGCTGCGATGATCTGATTCCGGAGGGTTTCGACAATACGAACAAGCAGATCGGTGCCAAGGTGCGGCTTGCTGTCATAGAGAATATTTTCCGGCGCACCGGCCTGCACGAAAATTCTCAGAACCTCATGATTTCGTCCGAATTTGTCCTTGACCCCGGTATTCAGCTTTCCGTCGGAAAAAGTACCTGCGCCGCCCTCTCCGAACTGTACATTGCTGTCCGGATCCAGTTCTCCCGTATTCCAGAAATGCTCCACCGCATTCCTCCGCTGTGAAGCACTCTCCCCTCGTTCCAGCAGGACCGGGCGATATCCATGCATCGCAAGTTCCCAGGCACAGAACAGCCCTGCCGGACCACTTCCTACGATGACAGGAGGAGCAGAAAGCTCGCGGGAGCCGGTTTCCGGGAAATGATATTCCGGCGCCGAATACGCGGAGACATGATTTTTACCGCCCCGGATCAGGATCGACCGTTCCGTTTTTTCCGAAGACAGCCGGACTCCGATGGTGTATACAAAGAGAAGCCTGCTCTTGTCCCTGGCATCAATGGATTTTTTCAGGATTTTCCACTCCGTGATATCCGTGGAACGGACATGCAGCACTTTTTCTATTTTGTGGAGAAGTTGAACTTCTGTGTGAGAGACAGGAAGCTTCAACTGAGAAATTTGTAACATATTGGACCACCTTTTGAGAAGTATTCAAGTTTTGAAGGAAGTATTACAGATTAGAATTATAAAGCCGGTTAGCGCAATAAGCAAATATATCCTTTTTTCTTGATTAATTATTTATTTGATTACTTTTTTGCCTGATTCAATTGAAGTTGGCTGATTATTGGAGGCAATAAAACACCTATTGTAAAAAAAATAGTTAACAGCAGGATGAAAGTATGGTAAGGAAAAGCAAATTCAAAATAAGGAATTTCTCTCTTTGCTAATTTACCAATGATAAAGTCCAAGTATATTCCTAGTGTACCCAACAATGAAGCTAACACTGAAAAATATAATACCCCTTCCATCATGAAGGCTTTTATCATTTCTTTTTTTGTTACTCCAAGATAACGTAAAAGAATGTGTTCCTGTTTGTCACGTACATATTCCGTCAATAAAGTATTGAGGAAGACAATGGTTCCGAGAAAGAAAAACAGGATGCTTACCCCGGTCATTGTGATCCGGCTGAACGTAATATAATTTTTATTTTCCGCAATCAGATCAGTCCTTGATATACATTCCAGAAGATTGATAGTGGTCAGCCCCTTTTCCATATCGTAGTTATAGTTTTCATCTCGGATCCACGCATTAAGCTGCTGTTTCACGCTGCTTTCCAAGTTACCAGTCGCATTAAAACTGATAGACAGGATCTGTTCGTGCATAGAGGCACCAAGTAAGTTATAGGTATCAGGTGTCACCGCAATAATGACAACATTGTCCCCATCCCATGCCAGAGGAATATTGGGAAAATCTTTTTCCTCAGCTTCGGCATACCCACAAACTGATAGTTGTGCGGATGGATAATCATCGAGGTCAGAACCATCTGGCAAGGTATCATATACGGTAAAGGATTTTCCCATGTTTGAACGGATAGCTGAATCTGCATTGCTGTAAAGCAGGTTTTTGCTTATGATGATCGCACCATGATGCTGTTCCCATTCATTTTTATTTATTTTTCTTCCTGCCTTTTCTTCATAGGAACACAACTTGCCTACTGTGCTTTTATCCATTGGCTGGATAACGATCTGTGTATCGTCCTTCATTTTTAAAACTCCAAGCACACTCTTCTGATCTGTGTCCAGGGATGGAAAATATCCTTTCACAAAACGAATGTCACGGATGGAATCATGCAGGTTGTCCGTCAAATCATGAACCATACCCGACGTAAACATCTGATTTTCGGTGTTTTCCGACAGATTTTCTCTCATATTCGCGCATGCATTCTGTGTGATACCGACCTGGAAATCCGGAATTGCTAAAAATGCCTTTTCGTAATCAGCACCGGAGGCTAAGGTATAGGAAACAAGAGCCATTTCACATCCCAAAAAGAGAAAAATGACAGTTGCCATAAATGCCTTCTTCTGCTTCGATAGAAACATCAGGGATAGCTGCACAGGGACGTTTTTACCAGTAAACTTTAATAATTTGGCTGGTCGCACCTTACTGCCTGTCATTTCATGAGACTTCCCATAATAGGAAGCGGTATCCAGCGGTGAAATCGAATTGACTTTTTTAAGAACCGTTGAAGTTGGAATGATAATAGATGCTAGGACAATCAGAAAAACAAATCCGCAGATCAGCACATCAGATTTCAAATTGAAAATAAAAAGGCCGTCATGATGATGATAGAGAGCGATCCGGCTGCTCAAAAACATAATCAGATAGGCCGACATTTCACCGAAAAGATAAGGCCAGAGACAGGTATTGCATTCGTCCTTCCTTAATACAAAGGCAATTTGTCTGTTGGTAACTCCCAACACCTTCATCAGACCCCAAAAACGCACACTTTCCTTATAAGTAGTAAGGATAATCCGGCTGATGAAAAATATCATGACACAGCAAATAATAAGGAATGAGAAAACGGCCAGAACGATATTCCCGGAAAAGTGCACCAGCGATGTATAAAGTGCAGAATCCTCATATGTAATCTGAACTTGTTTATCAGCTACCAGTCTGGAAAGGATGTTCTGACTTTCCGCTTTGGTTATCACAGGATTTGTAAATGAAACCAGCAGTGTGCAGGGAAAATCATGGAATCCGCTTTGCATTTTTGCATTTCCGGACATATATGCCGTCGAGGTATCAGACAAGCTATCGTAATAACCGGTTAATGTAAAGGTTCGTTTTCCTGTATTTTGCGTATGAAAAAGATCATTCCAATAAAAATCGGCAGAAATCGTCATTCCGATTTCCGGATGATAGATCCCCAGATATTTTAAAGCTGCTGTGGAAAGCATGATGTCATTAACTTTTTCGGGATATGTACCGCTGAAAGAGGTAAAAGAAGGACGGATCATTGTCTGAAACGTATCTGTGTCGCAGTTAACGCATGACGCATAAACCTGTTCTTTATCGGTGAGCTTTCCTAAATCATGGATTCTTCCGATTTTCTTAATGTGAAGCGACCCCGAAAGAGATGAGACTACCTCTGCATCTGCGTTTTCTACTTGAGCTTCTGCGGTATTTCCGTGCTCCTGCACACTCCTGGCTGCTGAATTCATGATCTTTGACGCAGACAGCTTCAGCAGAAGGGTCAACAAAAAAACGCCGATTACGATAGTTCCCTTAAGAAACTGATGGTATAATGCGCTCTTTTTCTTATAGGCAAGATCTATGAAATTGTCATTTTTTACTCTCTTCCGCAATGATTTTACCATCCTCAATATGTATAATCCGATCGGTTTGTAAAGCAAATTCTTCATTATGTGTCGCCATAAGAACGGACATGTTATTTTCAGATACTGCAGTTCGGAGCAATTGCATGATAGCTCTGCCATTGACCGAATCCAGACTTCCCGTAGGTTCATCCGCAAGTAACAGGGATGGCCTTGCAAGCATTGCCCTTGCAATCGCAGCCCTCTGCTGCTGCCCTCCGGATAATTCAGCTGGCATCTGTGTTAATTTATCCTCTATGCCAAGTTGCCGCGCAATTTTCTCCACTTGCTGAGCGGTGATGGATTTTTGCGACAGTTGAGCGGAAAAACATATATTTTGAAATATGTTTAGCGAGGGAATGAGATTATAATTTTGAAAAATGAACCCGATATGGTTTCTTCTGAAAATTGTTCGTTCTTCTTCATTCATGGAGTCAAAACAAATGCTGTTAAAGATTATGGAACCGGAAGTCGGGACAATTAATCCTCCGATTGCGTTCAAAAGAGTGGTTTTGCCGCTCCCGGAAACTCCAACTAAAGACACAAATTCTCCCCTCTGAATCGTTATGTCAACATTATCTAAAGCTCGTAAAAAAGTCATTCCACACGAAAAATCTACCGTCAATGCTCTGGTTCCCACAAGTATGTCATCACTCATACAATATCTCACTCTAAATTCAAATAATTGTCTAAAGCTTAATGTTAACGTCAAGAAGAGTCCTTTTTTTACGCATTTGGGGAAGGATCCGCCCATCACAAGTTTCGGGGATGCGGACGAAAGGTCGATGTCTGCGGTGCCGAGACCGTAAAAAGCCAGTCTCGAAATGGTTTCGGTGAACTCGTTCCTGTACAACGAAACGTCATCCCACCTATTTGTTTTCCCTCCTTCTGTTTTTAGTAGTGGGAGACGATTTTTTCATCATTCGTTTGCCACTACCCTGTTTTTATTATGTGGCAATGCCGTATTGGTGTCAACAATATGCCCCTGCACGTGCCCTCCCCTGCCCCTATATTTTTGTTATCCTGCCCAGGATTTCGGTTTTTATGTGTCGGAGTAACTGACTATTCGAACCTATTTGGATGCATATTCGAACCTGTTAGGTTTCAAATCATTGGCTTTACGCACCTTTTCGTATATCATATATAAAAAGCAGGTGCATATTATGGCACAAGCAACGTTCAGTGTTCGTATGGATGAAACGTAAAAAAAACAGTTTGATCGTCTTTGCCAGGATTTTGGCATGACAGCAACAACGGCGATTAATATTTTTGCAAGGGCTGTTGTTCGGGAACGGATCTGGTTGCCGGAAACATTAAACATTTTCCCGGGAAGCCTTTTGTGGTAACACCGAGAGAACTCCTGAACCTTCTGGATCAGAAAACATCCAAATGAAGGAATCATTCATCCGGTCTTGTAACGTATTTGGGGTTGACACAAATTCTATCCACGCTTTTATCGAAGAAAATCAGTCCTCAAAAAGGCTGCCGCACTATTTTCTTAGTGCGGCAAGCCATGAAATATATTAATTACCAATCCGTCTTATGTTCATCCGTTACCTCCAGTGTTCCCGGATGAACAAGGAAAAAATCAAGCAGTTCTGTCTCTCCATCCTCGGCCGTATAGACCTTCTCCAGTACAATTTCCCGGCAAAACCCGCTGTCAGACTCTTTTTCCCCGTTGTCGTACAGGTGAAGCTCATAGCTATTATCCGTACCCTGTACATCGGATCCAGAACCAATCCGGGCATAGAGGTCTCCTTTAGCATTCGCACTGTACGAAATGCTCAAATTCTGAAATTCTCCATTACCTTTCAAATACTCGTAAACCGCCTGCATCGCGTTCTGTGCGGCAAAGCTGTCATCGGAACCAGTCCCGCCGTCATACCCGGAATCGCTGCTGACCGACGCTGACGCACCCAGGCTGCTGCTTCCTATTTTCTGATCCTGTCCCCCGGGCTCTGCGGAACTTCCGCTCACAGCAGACGCCGTATTCAGATTCTCTCCGACTGCTTCCGGCAGATCATTCCCGGCCTCTGTATCGTAATACATGGCTTCGCTCCACTCTTCCATAAAAATAAAATCAGGGGAACGATAGTATCTGATGCCGCCGTAATCCTTTTCTTCGGCAAGGTACACGTATTTGATCCCGGTAAGCGGATCCGGAACCGCATCCGCCAGTACGCGCTCCTGATCTGAAGTTCCCGCCCAGCTTCCAAGAAATACCATAGCTGAGAGAGAAAGAACAAGCAGCACCCAGGCAATCCCGGCAATAATCAGCCGTGCTTTATCCACCCCTTTTTCTGCAGGTTTTGCGTCCCTGTGTTTTTTCAGCAAAAGATACAGAATCCCAATTCCGAGAATGAGAACAAAGAGACCGGCCAGCCCTCCTGCGAAAAAGGAATACTTCGACCGCAGATGCCACCCTGAAGCAGTAAAGCTTTGAACAGCCGGAAAGAAAATGCTGTGTGCCAGCATCATCCCGAAAAATAAATTTAAAAACGGATGAAGCTCCGGCTCGATGGAAATACCGGAAATCACAGCAATCATTTCGTCCTGCGCCCGCTTATTTTCCATAGCTTCCGGTTTTATCCACGATTCTACAGCGGCATTATCCGGGAACTTCCCTGTTTGATCGGAAAATCCGGAATAGCGGATATACCAGTCCTCTGCCGATGCACGAGACTGCTTTTCTCCCACTCCCCGGACTGTCCCCTCCGTCTCTCCTTTCTCACTTAGCGTTCCCTCTGTCGCCCCTTCTTCACTTAACACTTCCCCTGCCAGCTTCAGAAGGGTATAGAGTTTCATCTGCTTCACAGAAAGCTTGTCGGTAGGAATCTCTTCCAATGCCTCTCCTGCTCTTTCGGGGCGGTGCATCCGAATATCCAGCTGTGCCATAAAAAGCAGAGACTGTGCTCTCAGTCTTACATTTCTCCTGCTTCTATAACGAAAACCATAAAGGATATAATCATGTCTTTCTTCCGGATCCAGCCTTCGGGAAATGCCGGAAAACAAATGATTCAGGAAAATTAAAACCGAGTAAAACAGGACAACCAACGCCACAACAGTCCAAAGAATACCACCGGCAGTCAATGACCCGATGCGTATCACATGCCATTCGAGAAAAATTACCAGAAACACCCAGGCGACAGGGACAAGAAATGCAGAGAAAAAACGATACAGCACAGCCAGTCTCCTGCCTGACAGATTCCACTTGTAGCTATCCGGTACTCCCTCCCCGATCCGATAAATATTTTCCCTACAGCTTTGTTTCAAATCCTGCACCTCCTGAAAAGCTGGACTTCCGTCCCTGTAATGACTATTCTGTTTATAGAGCAATCACACTTTACTGATATGGAGGAGTTTACCAGAAAATTGACCAGAGATGAATTAAAACTTAAAATACTTGCGGCATATTCCGATAAAGAATGGGAGATGCTCCGACAAGATGACTTTCCTGTTCCTGTCAGCGCCTTCAACCGGAAAACATTACTTCGACTTCTGGAAGCCATCCCGGATCCGGATGCCGAAATCCCGGGGGACACAGTTTCTGAAATGAGCAGAAAGCTGAAGGCCTATCTGGAAAAATATATGACGGATCATCCGGATGCCCACCTACCTGTCATTCTTTCCTGCGTGTCTCTTGCATTTATTTTTGCTGAGCCTCTGCACGCAGCCAACCAAACAAAGTGGATCGTGCAGTTCCCGGAGGATAAGGCGGTTTATTACTGTCCCGCCAGACAGGAGACCGCGGACAGTCTCTGCCGGTACTGCATCTGCCGGAAAATGTCCGAATGGAGCGCGTTAATTGCAGAAAAAACAGCTGCCGCACTGCGGCAGGCATGGTCTTCCGCTGCCCGAATTCGGGAACTGCTGCTGAAAAACGGTCTTCTGGAAAGCGGAATCCTGCATCCTTCCGATCTTGTTTTTTACCCGGAAGTACGAAAGCTCTGCAAGGAAAACAAATGCGGCAGATATCAGGAAACCTGGGCATGCCCGCCAGCCGTCGGCACCCTTGAGGAATGCCGGAAGCGATGCATGAAGTACGAAGAACTGCAGGTCTTTTCCAAGGCATTTCCGGTAACCGACCCCTTTGATTTTGATGCATTTCAAAACGCCATGCACGAATTTAAGGAATATATTCAGCGTGCGGCAGATCCGATTCGGCAGGAATTTCCGGAAGCCCTGATTCTTTCAAATGAATCCTGTGACAGATGCAAAAAGTGCACCTGGCCGGACAGCCCTTGCCGGTTCCCCGACAAATGCTTTCACTCCATAGAAGGATACGGCTTTCTTGTCAGTGAGCTTGCCCAAAAGGCAGGGATCCGGTATTTGCACGGGCCAGGTTCTGTTACTTTTTTCGGTGCGGTATTCTATAACCGGCACTCAAAGAAATACTCTACTAAAAATACAGGCTCATTGCCGCACGATCCGCCAGCTGCTCCACAGCTAGTCTGATTTATAAAAAACATCAAAAAAGTCTGCTGCACTGTTTCTTAGTGCAGCAGACTTCAGACTGTAGACAAAGTCCGAGGCACAACGCCTTCCTTTACTTTTTATCTTTCGGGAGAAGATCCCCAAAAATCAAATCGTCCCAGACTTTTGACGGGAGGGAGCGTGCTTTATCTCTCCTGTTTGTGTTTAATTTCTTCCTAGATATACCGCAGATCACTATCATCATCTCTTTAATACCGCACCGGCCACGTCCGGAAGGAATTCCAATCGCAGTTTCATTTCCATACCGGTAGCAAGACGCTGCAGTGATTTGTTTTTCCTGTTTTACCTCCTCGTTTGCTACATCGAGCAGGATGGGCATCTTGGCGTCTGTGATATTTGCCTTACGAGCCAGGCTTCTCTTATAACGGTACCGGACATATTTCTGCGCAACCTCATAGCTGCGCATTTCCATGATCCCGGTCTCTACCATATCCTGGATTTCTTCCACGTCCAGCGCGTGCGTAGACTCGGCGGCAATCTGCGTGTTGCTTTCTGATAAAACGAAAAATAATTATGAAAATAGCGACTCCCGGTTCATCGCCGGAGGCCGCTGCTTCAATTTTTTATTTACATCAATTCAATTGAATATCCATTGCGTATGCATAGGAAATAGTCTCTCCCGTCCTTGTGGCTTTATATCCCTTCTCCTTATGTGAGTAGTCGGAAATCTCCACTGATCCAAAGGTCTTAAACTTCTCGTATATACGGTTCAGTACTTCTATCTCTGCATCAGAAAGCACACCTTTAGGTATATCACACTCTGGAATTACCTGATGTTTTTCATAGCCGCCATCATAAAATACATCGATGTGGGCAATATGATCTGCTTCCATTTTTCCAAGAATCATATCAAAATGATCTGGCACTGGTCCATAAGGCAGATGCACATATTTTAAGCCAGATATTGATACTCCATTTTCTTTATAGAAAATCATATCTGAGTAGTTGAGCAACTTCATAAGCTTTGTTTTTAATAATTCAGTGCTCTTATTCGCAAAAAACAGAACCATGGCGCAGAGCTTCTCATAATCAAATCCCTTGAATCCGTTTTCCTCACAAGGAACACTTGAAAAAAACAAATCAAAGAACCGTCTACCAACTCGATATTCCGTATCTTGTTCAAGTTTATCAACAGTATCAAGCAGCTTTGCTTTTTGCCTTTCATCAAGGGCAATCTCATTCTCCGTCAGATATGTCCTCATGTTTTCAGGCTCACGCAAGAATAGAAGAAGACTATTATGAGCCTTATCCTGGATAGAGCCATTCTCATATCTACAGATAGTCTTATCTCCCCAGTTCAAGAGCTTAGCAAAACTCCTCTGACTGAGCCCATACTGTTCTCTGATTTTTTTAATTTCTTCTGGCAGCAGAAGTTTATGCTTTCTACGGTATTCGTTGTATGCATTAATAAGCGTGGCGTTATCAAATTCCTCACAATATAACTCTTCTCCACATTCAGCACAAACCAATATCTGAGCATCAACTTCGATTGGCTCTCCACAAACATCATACGTTTCTTTCTTAAAAACTACCTTAGTCCCGACTTCTTTTCCACATTCCTCGCAATATTTCTTCATCGACGCCACCTCCTTTTCTAAGCAAAATCGTCCTCGTGGAATCCAATACATTTCAGGATATCTTCTCCGTTCTCCTGAACAATTTTTATTTTTACGTAAAATTGCATTCCATCAATATCTTTTTTAAATTCCCAAATGTCTCCAGGACGATTAGGATCGCGATCCTGCTTAGGGCCTTTGTAGTAATCACCGACAACAAGCCCTAAAATCTCATTTTTTGCATCTGTGATAGTAAGACCATGTTGCGCCAATGCTTGCATATTTTTTCTTCTTGGAACAAAATCGTATTTTCCTGCAGACAGTAGCCGTTTGACCTCGGCAAGATATGCTACAATCTGCCCGTTGCTTGCTTGATTACTCACTCAGATACCTCCGTGTACTTTATATTATACTCAAGGATCCTAAAAATTCAAGAAAAATGCGGTCATATGACCGCGTTGTGACAAATGCTGTCGGTTTCGAAGTTCTTGAGGTAGATCCGCATTACACTTCACAAAGATGCCCGAAATGCGGACGGACTCGAAAGAAAACCGGAATCACAAAACGCACGAGTATGTGTGTGACTGCTGCGGTTTCCGATCAAACGACGATCGTGTTGGAGCTATGACTATTCAAATGCTCGGTACCATGTATGTATCCGGCGATTCCAACCCAAGATTTGGAAAACGAAAAATCAATTAATTAACTGACATTTTGTCAGCTTCGGTTGGCGAGATGTACAAACGGGCTCTGTCAATAGCCCGGCGATGCAGCCGTAATCCTATGTACCGAGGGATGCAGGCAAAAGCATAGTGTGGGAGACTTACGTTAGAACCACATGGACATGCTGTAAGCCTTTGAAACTGTATTGGGCAGGAGCCTTTAGCAAGCCCCGATCCCTTTACGGGTCGGGGCATTTGACCTGGCCTTATAACGTATTGGGGTTTGACACAAAAAATGCACATGAAATTGCGGAAAGCAATGTTTGATGTTAAAATAATAAAACAAGGAGGGGCATTCCAATGGAAAAAAACAGCAAATCAGCTTGGAGGGGTTTTGTATGATACAAGCCGGAATCCAGCGCTGGATATGGCGGTTAAGAAAATCCTCTCACAAAGACCGATCCTGGCGTTTATCCTGAAAAACGCGGTATCCGACTTTGAAAATTTTTCCATGGATGAAATTCAGGGGATGATCGATACGCCGCATATCTCATCCATCGCGGTAGATCCCGGAAGCACCAATGATATGATCACCGGCGAACCAAAGGATTACGGGGAAACAGAAATATCAGATCTCAGAAGATGACGCAAAACGTCTGATGGACGAAGAAAAAGAGCTTATCTGATTTGCAAAAACATTCCCCAAAAGGTTGCCACACTATTTTCTTAGTGCGGCAGCTCCTTCCAATTTGTCTGGCCGGCATGCGGAGTAAAATCTAGTGAACACAATTGCATTTTTCCTTCCGCTTACGTCTTGTTTCGAACCTGCATATTGGTAAAATCAATCAGATCGTGTTCTCCATCTTCAGATAGTTCCGCCTCAGAATATAACGTTTCTTGTACCATTTTTGTTCACATTTTACATGTCAAAGTAAACATTTCTCTAACCAAAACCCATTAAAGGAAGGTAATTATGAAAAAGAAATTTTTTAAACTTATCCCGACAGTTCTAACGGCCACCATGATAATTTCCGCAACATTACCTGCCTATGCGGATACAAAGCCCGCCGCTTCTGCTTCTTCATTTTCTGATGTCGGATCGGGTGCGTGGTACCACGACGCGGTATACTGGGCAGCGGACAAAGGCATCACAGCTGGAACGACCAAAACGACCTTCAGCCCGATGAAGTCCTGTACCAGAGGAGAGATTGTCTCGTTTTTGTGGAGATACGAGGGCTCTCCGAAAACATCCCTTGCCGGAAATCCGTTCAAGGACGTCACGAATCAGTATTATGCCGAGGCTGTGATGTGGGCGAAAAACAACAAGATTACAGCAGGAACCTCCGCAACCACTTTCAGCGGAGAACGAACCATTGATCGGAAAGAGGCAATCACTCTTCTGTGGAGACTCGAGGGCAGCCAGGAGCCGACAAAGGATGCAGGTTTCAGCGATATTCCTTCCGGAAAGTATTATTCCAAGGCGGTCGCATGGGCTGCGGAAAACAACATCACCAACGGCGTCGGAAACAACCAGTTCGGCCCGGACAATCCCTGTACCAGAGCGCAGATTGTAAAGTTTATCGCGAATACCGACAGCGTTCAGGCGGATGATGGCAAGACAACGGATGACACGAGGAAGCCGAATGACGTCAAGGCAACAGACGACACGAAGAAGCCGGATGACGGCAAGGTGACGGATGATACGAAGAAGCCGGACGACAGCAAGGTAACGGACGACACGAAGAAGCCGGATACCGGAAGCACCTCTGAGGATACCAAGCAGACGGATACCGGAAGTACCTCTGAAAACACAGAAAAGTCGGATACCAGCACAACTCCTGCTCACGAGCACAACTGGGTTGCGATTACGAAAACGGTGCATCATGATGCGGTAACACATGAGGAACCAGTATACGAGGAGAAATGGGTAGAGGATAAGCCGGCATGGGAAGAGACGAAAGTTGTTAGTAATTCATACTACAAATGCAATCATTGTGGATGGACAACAACCGATCATCTTGCGATGATTGATCACGTTGTTGTGGAAGGATATTCATATAGTCTTATCCCTGAACAGGTTCAGACCATTTATCATGATGCTGAAGGTCATACCGAGAAAGTGCAGACCGGGACCAAAACCGTAGTAGACAAACAGGCCTATGACGAAACCGTAACAACCGGATATAAATGCTCCATCTGCGGCGCAACAAAGTAATCTTTATAAATAACACTCCCCCTCCATAAGATAAAAGCCGGAAGCTTTTCGCTCCCGGCTCTCTTTATGTCAATCCTTAAGCTTCATTTCCTTTCTGCCGTTTCATGACCGCAAGCAATGCAAAGATCGCAAGGGCAATCGCAGCGATGGACACGACAAGGATGATCATTCTTCCCGGTCCGCCGGATAGTGTCAAGAATTTTTCGCAAATTCAATTTCAACCATCGGATTCTTGGTAGTTAGCCAGCAGACGTCTCAGCCGTTTCCGTATTGTTCATAAGTTCCATCTGGAACAGATGATCCATGTTGAGATACCGCTTGGTTCCCCAATCCGAAGCCGCTACGTAACGAAGTCTGGCGCAAACC
>NZ_JBQHWP010000008.1:0-152599 GCF_052063915.1 Bilifractor sp. HCP3S3_D3 | reverse complement strand
TCCGCTGTCCGCAACCCGGAATACCGGATTGGTAACTTGTGTATCATTGACACTGGCAACCTTATGGTCTTTCAGCACCACCTTGATGTCATCCGACTGCAGTTCTTTTCCGTTCGGTGCTGCTGTCTCACGGATGTAATACGTGCCGTCTTCCAGTCCTGTCCATGTGACATAGCCATCGGTTCCGGATACCTGCTCCGAATAATCCTTCGGATTTGCTCCGGTGCTGCCGTTCTGCTGATACCGGGACTTATCCGCTTTCAGAAGAACAAATTTCGCTCCGGCAAGGGACTGATGGTTGCTGTCAATCTTCATGATACGGACAGATCCGGAGGTTACATGGTCATCGCCATGCATCAGAAGAACTTTTCCGAGATCATCCCAGCGCATTTCGACCTTGTTCGGGATGTCTACTCCATTTTCAGGTGTAATCTCCGCGGTCTGATTGATCAGTGTATCAAAGCGCAGCCGTAAATAATCCACGCCCTCATACTGTTTCTTTGAAATCTTCTCCAGTCCGCTGGCTGTCAGAGTGACTTTCAGTGTTCCACCCGCGGTTCCTTCAGTTGCTCCGGAAATGGTGTAATCTCCACTGCCCAATGTCAGAAGAACCTTTGCGTTCATTTCCTCGGAATCAACCACATCCACTCTTACATTTCCCTTGTAATCCAGACGGGAGTCAATCGCATCTGTGAAGGACGCTCCTCTCTGCTCCGGTTTGGAATCCTCCATGCCGGACGGGATCTTTGTTGTGATGCTCCATGTATGGATCTCATAACGGTTGTTGCTGACCTTGGAGACTACTTTCTTTGGCGTTGACACCAGGATACGGATCCTCTGTGCCTCAATATTCTCTTCTTCTCTTGCCGATACGGACTCTCCGGAAAGATTCAGTGTTTCGAAAGCAACCAGCTGACAGTTCTGATACTGCATGACATCAAAGCTGTAATGAATGTCCGCGCTTCCAGAAACTGTGAGATTTCCGCCTGTCGCTGCTCCTGTTTTAAACGAGGTTTCTGTTGACCGGATTCCGGTATCGGTAAGACTTCCATCCGCATTCACCTTCATCAGCTTTCCGGTTACTTCGTATACCTTGGATGGAGCGAGGTTTTCATAGATTACCTGGTCGGTCAGCGTGACGTTGGTATCAAATGCCTTCGTATCATCCGCTGCCTGTACCGGTTTTCCGTTTTTGTCCAGATCAAAGGCAATGATCTTCTCTCCGTCATTCGCGGTCTTGTCTCCATTGGCATCCTGATACAGGATCGTGCTGATCTTCGGGAAGAAAACCATCTGTTCTGTATCATTCAGATCCTTATGAGAGGCAACCTCTTTTCCATCGACAAGGATAGACTCTGTTGCCACCACGGTCTTCCCCTGCATGCCGGCTGCATCGAACGTGAAGACGTTCTTCACTTCTCCGGTTTCACTGGTTACGTTCATGGTGGTCGAAGCGGTTACTGTCTTTCCGTTAATGGTAAGCGGCTGCCCGGTCGCCTTATCGTAGAGCGTTCCGGATACCGTGATCGTCTTTCCAATATAGGAGTTCAGATTCTTAATGCTTACCGTATCTGTGAGTTTGACATCCTTCTTAGCTTCCGTATACTGTGACCCATCCTCGTTACGAAGACTGGTGGATGGTACCGGAATCAGGGTATCGTTGACATCCAACGACGTGTCTGACAGGCTGTTCCCTGTTTTCACAGAAATCAGATTTCCGCTGTCATCCACTCTTGCCAGGACGACAGATCCGTAGCCGGTTCCGCTGCCAGTAAATGATGCATCATTCTGATAACCATTTGCGGCTTTGGTTTCCTGAATTGTGATAATGCCGTAAGGGACTACTGTGTGTGTCCCGGAAGAATCAGTTACTGTGTACAGTGCATCACCACTTATTTTATACGTGGAATTTAACAATACCTGATAACGTTTACTACTTGCATTCCACTTCGCCGCAAATACCCATGTTCTTGTCGCCTTCTCCGGAAGTTCCGACAGGCTGCTGTAGTAATTGTTGTAGTACTTTACGGTAAACTCCGTCCCTTCCAGCGAGGGAACATTTGCGGTAGCATTTGCCGTATTTTTGTTGATCGTAATACCGATCGGGTCGGTTCCGGGCGCGTCGGTTACTTCGATTGTTTTTGTCGTTCCCTCTGTCAGAGTATCCCCTTTTACTTCAGTTGACAGAACATACCCTTTGGGAGCTGTCAGCTCTTTGACGTAATAGGTTCCTACTTCAAGCTCTACCGTATTGGAATCGCCGTTTGCATCCGTAGTCAACCGTTTTCCGGTATCCTGCGTACAAGCCTTGTCCTTATAGACGCCATACACTGCACCTTTCAGTGTATAGCACGGATTTCCTTCGGTCATCTCCGGATTGGAGGATGACTTGTGAAGACGAAGGGAGCCATTCTTTGGGGTAGGAGTCGGCGTTGTAGGCGTTGGCGGTTCAGGAGTCGGCGTTGTGGGCGGCGGTGTAGGTGTTGTTGTAATAGATGGCGGTGTGGTATAATCATCGATCCTTACGGAAGGATCTGATCCTGTATCTACGGCTTTCGACACCGCCCTGGCAGAACCATCTGCAGTCATTTCGACGAGTGTATAGTGCCAGCCGTCGTCTATGGATACGCCGGATGGTGAACCGGTTTCACGAACCGCTATTACAAAATACTTGTTGTGCACGATCCAATCGTTGACGCTGCTGTATATCATGCTGCCACCGTTGACGATTCGTTTGTTCTCACCCGGATGGATGGTCTCACCCCAGTCATACCACTTATTGCTGCCGTCATTTACACTATAGGAGGAAGGTTTCGTGGTGCCAAAATTGCGGATTTTTGCTTCAAACGAATAACTGTTATTGCTGTAGCCGCTTACCTGGGAGCCATCGACATACTTCTTTACATTGATTTTGAGCTCACCATCCGGAGGGGTGTAGGTGTTATTGACGGTGATTGTTGCGGATCCTGACGCTACTGCTGTACCTGAACCATTATTTTTCATCTCAATGGTCACGTACTTCCATCCGTCATCCTTCGTTACACCGGACGGTGCTCCGGTTTCACGATATGCAATCACATAATACTTGTTTTTAGCGATCCAGTCGTTGAGGCTGCTGTACGTAGAAGAAACGCCGGCGACGGTTCGGGTTACCTGCTGGCCCGGATGGTAATTTGTGGACAATGTACTCCAGTTACCATCATCTACACTCGGTGACGAAGGTTTGCTGCCTCCATAATTGCGCATTTTAATTTCAAATGTGAAGTCGCTGTTTGAGTAGGAGGTGTAAGTTGTTACCTGGATGCCGTTTAACGTCTTATCAATTCTGAAGTTGATCTCTCCACCGGGAGGTGATGACGGTTCGTCTTCTGCTACGGCGTAGACAATAACTGTGGTCCTTGGGAAGGTTGCACCATTACGCACATTACTCAGACCATATTGGTATGTCCATTCTCTCCAGTTCTGATTTGTAGCCTGACCGTTGTTGTAATGAACGGAATCCCAGGTTGAACCCGGAAGACCGGTACCATCATCTGCCCGCATTCCGGTTACTTTCTGCCAGGTTGTTTCTGTAAGATTGTAAACAGGATAGGCTGTACTGCCGTCTTTTCCTATTGTATATATACCAATCGCTCCAACAACTCTGGCTTTATGTGTTTTGGAGCGTTGAGCTGCTTCCAGTATGGCACCCCTTGCTGCTCTATTATACAGAGAAACGTAGTTTTCGACTCCATTATGATCTATAGAACTGAGTGCACCACCGATGGCATTATGTTCGATCGCTTTTGTCCGAAAATCGGTAATCTTTCTGGTAACTTCATCGTCGTTGCCAATATCGGCATTTGCACCTTTTCCGGCATCATACCAGACATAAAATCCATGGATGTCGCCAACAACTGACCCTCCTCCGGTTGCTCCGGTATTGCCTGATCCGACATTGGCCGTTTCAATATCATCGGAGGGATTCATGTTGATATCTTCATCCTTCTTGTTATCGTCCGTTTTTGCGGTTGTATAGACCGTCTTTTTATCAGCGGTAATCTTTCCTTCTCTGGAGAAGATGCCGGAAAGACGCGCAGCTGCTTCGGAAGTCGATGTGGAAACGACATAATAATCTACCGTCTCGCCATAGTTGGAGGTGCCGGCCTTCACACCATTTTCATCGACAGAGCCAGCGATAATCGCTTCTTCTACGGATCCGGGGATCGTATACCTGGCATTGGTACGGTTATTTCCGGCAGCGCCGATTACAGTGATGCCTGCATTTACTGCTTCTTTGATGACATCCGCGATCGAAGAGGTTTCTCCTTTCTTGGCGCCGGATAGGGACAGGTTAATGACACGGACTTTTCTTTGGATGGCATAACGGATCGCCGCATAAACGGATGATGGCGTTCCTTTTCCGTTCTGATCCAATGCTTTGATGGATAGGATTTTGGCATCGGGGTTCTCCGATCTGATATCCTCTGCCATTTTCGTTCCGTGACCATTGTCATCTGACGCATTATCACCCAGCATGGAAACTGCCTCAATGACGTTGTCATCTATGGACGCGCCGGTATCAATCAGGGCAATCACGGAATCCGCGGAGATGCTTTTCTTTCCTGCCTGGTTTGCTTCTCTGGATGCTTTTTCCAGAGAAGTGATCGGGTTGGCATCCTGGGTCATTTCATCTGTGGATACATCCGTGATATTGTCACTGTCCGCTGCTTCCAGTTCTGCAGTATCAAAGTCTACAAAATCAGCGCTTAACTGATACTGTTCGTATGCGGATTTTGCCGCTTCTTCTGAATCATACTGGATCAGGTAGACATCGTCATACGAAGACAGAATTTTTCCCTGATCCTTTGCAATGACTGAAGCATCGTCTGTTCCGACCAGAAGGCGGGCGGACGGAAGATTGTTTTTTGTTTTCTGGTTTGTTTCATCCTGGCATTTTTCTGCGGTTGGTTTTTCCGCATCGTCTGCTGCCTCTGATCCATCTGATTCCGATTCAGAAACAATATCTGGTGATTTCGAAGTAGTGTCCGTGAAGGATGCCTGTGAACTGCCAGAATAGTCTGATGTGGAAAGAATGCTTTCGGAGGATGATTGTACTGCTTCCCCGGCAAATGCTGTCACAGGAAAACTTGTTAAGGTCAACGCAACCGCAAGGATGACATTCAGGGTTTTTTGATATTTCCTCATTTTTTCTTCCTCCTGCGTGAAAAAAGCACGATTCCAATCATACATAATGAAACAGCTGCCAGGATTCCATATAATACGGGTGGATTGTCACTCGTCTGCGTTTTACCTGTTTTATTTGGAGGCGTCGGTGTTGGCGGATTGTCTTTATGATTGACAAATTTTACCTGCGCCGGACTTTTCCGCATAATGCGTCCGGATGTGCCTTCTGATGTTGTCTTGTATCCATCCTGGTTCGCTTCCACTTCGGTTACCTTGTAGTCCGAACCACATGGAATCATCGTAATGGTTGCGATTTCTCCGGATTTCAGAGATATTGTGTCTCCGGTCTGTATGGTACCTTTTGTCCCGTTTGATATCTGGTAGGGAACGGTAAGGTCGTGATCCGTCGTCTTGAATTCTACTTTGAAATGGAACGCCTGCTTTGTGTCTCCGGCACTGCCGGTTACCTGCTTGCTGACGACAATCTCGCCCGCGGGCAGGGCCTTTGGTTCCACCTTCAGTTCGTAATTCCAGAAGGTACGTCCGGTTCCCTCTCCGTCGCTGAACGGCAGCTGAAACAGGAACGGGGCAGACGCGTAATGCTCTGCTGCCGGAGAGGTCTCCATTCCAAGGTAAACGCCCAGCTCCATCCCGCTGATTGCGAGTTTTCCGTCCTCTCCCGTCTTTCCGGTATAACAGGGTCTGATCTCCGGATGGTCCTTGTAATATGCCTGTACCTTTGCCGCAATCGTTTTTGCGTCCGTAGTCTGATCAATCACAAGATCCGGAATGATGGAAACGTACTGGTTTCCTACGGATGTGACCGTATCCGGTTCGTCTGCGGACGGTTTTTCTGCCCCCTCTTCCGGGCTGTTGTCCGTTGCGGATTCGGAGCTTACCGCTTCCGTTTCCGTCTTTGCATCCGTATCTGCCGCAGAGTCTGTATCTGCGGCAGTCGCTGCGTTCACGCCTGTGTCCGTTTTTGTTCCGGATCCGGGAACCACCGTGGCATTTTCGTCTGCCAACTTCTGGGGCAGGTCCGCGGCATCTTCTGCCGTGATCTGCATGTTCAGGTCCGCGATCTTGTAGAACGTAAATTCCGCGTCCGTAACCGGATCGTTTCCATCCACGGTGTCCTGATAGTCGATGACAACCGTTCCGGTCTGTGACGGATCAATGACGGATGACCGGCTGTCCGGATTCTCCGCCGCGCCAACAGGCACTGCAGACAACCCAAGAGCTGCGCAGCAGGACAGGCAGAACAGTTTTTTTAAAAATGTTCCTTTCATCCTTCGCTTTCTCCTTTCTTTTTCGTTTTCTTTTTTTTCAGAATGCACACACATCCGATCGTTCCAAGAGCGGCAGGAATCGAGAGCAGCAGCGCCATCTTGATCCATGGCAGCTTGTCGTTGTTCTTCAGGAAAATTGTTTCTCCTTCGGATTTGACAGGGATATCCGGATAAGTCCGTTTCCCGGTAACAAGAAGCCGGTGGTCGTTGATGCCGTAAGGCGTACAGGTGTAAAGCGTGACGAGATCCTTCGCGTCTTCCACCTGCAGGTAGGGATCACAGTCACCCGGCAAAAGGACACGGATGTCTTCCACCGTGTAGACATGTTCTTCATCCAGAATCCGGATGTAGAACTTGTCGCCCTTCGCAAGCTTTGTCAGGTCGGTGAAAATCCGGTTGCTGATGAGCCCTGTATGGCCGGCAATCACCGCGTGGGTGCTGTCTCCGCCATACGGAAGGCTCGTCCCGTACATGTGCCCGGTTTCGTATTCCAGCTCACTGTCCTTTGTCCCATGCGCCACCGGAAGGTAGACGTTGATTTTCGGAATAATGATGTAGGCCATCGCGCCGTCTTTCTGGTTCAGGATGGATTCATATTCCGAATCCGTGGCATCCGCGCCCCGATAGCTGAAGAAGCTTTCCTTCTGCTGTTTGGCGATTTTCTGGTTATATGCTTTTATTTTTTCTTTTTCTTCCGCAATCTCTGACTCGCTCATGCCATCGATTTCGCTGCTGTAACCGGTATACTTTGTTACCGCAGTCGCCAGATGGTACTGATCAAGGATCAGGGGAGAAAGAAGTCCCGCGACTCCCGCAGTAAGAATCAGCCATACGGCAAGAAGTAGTATTTTTCGCTTCATCAGGGTGTCCTCTCTTCTTCTCTCTTTTCCTGCTGCAATCGGATGATCCGGCAGAACATTTCCCATGTCCCGCCGGATGTCGGATTGTGTCAGGACTTATACGGTTTTCTTTTTCTTTCTGGTAGCCAGAACAAGAACGCTGCCCGCTCCGACAACGACCAGGAGGGTTGCGCCGTAAACCATTGCACGGCCCTCTCCGCCGGTCCGAAGGTTCAGGGATTCATAGTTCTCGACATTGAAGGAAGCCGTACCCTGATTTACGGAGATCGCTGCGGTATTTCCGTCCGCGGTAATGGTGGTCTTGTCTGCATCCAGAGCACCGGTTACACCGTGGTTGGAGTTGGAATCGTCGGTCGGAACCGAAGTCAGGGCGATCGTCACCTTGGACTTCAGAAGCTCGTGGCTCTTTGCGCCGCTCTCATCTTCTCTTCCTTCGGTCGCGGTCTCGGTCATGATGTAGTGCTCTTCATCAAGGCCCTTGATGTACAGTTTGCCGTCGGAACCCGGATGTACGGTTGTCACAATGTTTTCCGTGTCATCTGAAGTGCGGTCATACAGATGGTAGGTGCCGTCTCCCTCTTTGACGAACTGGACATCGCTGTCCTTCACGTGATTCTCATTGCCGCCTGCTCCGGTTCCTTCTCTCTTGAAGGTGAAGAAAACCCGGGTTGGATCCTTTACGCCGTTTTTCTTTACATTCAGTTTGTAGGTATATACGCCAACCTTGTTGCCCTTGATGGAATGGTCGGTATCGGTTTCGCCGCCGTTATCGGAAGTGTTCCAGGTCAGGGTCGGCTGGTTCTCTTCTTCGACCTGATCGCCGACATGCTGGGTATCCTTGTTCAGTACGGAATCAAACAGGATCATGACCTGACTGTCCTCGGTAATCGCGTTCAGCTTCGCAAGTCCGGCATTGGTCAGAGTAACCGTGAAGAAGCTGTTTCCGTCACTATCTTTTTCACTCTTTGCCAGGGTGTAATCGGCATTTGTCAGCTCGACCGCGCTTCCGCTCTGAAGCTGGAAGCTGTCATTGAGGGTGCCGTAATCGGTCATCTTCTCCGGGTTCGTAATACGGGGAACGATGTAGATGCCGTTGATCTTGTCAAAGGTAAGACCGTTATCCATGGTATCAGTCTCGACAAATTTGGTGTACGCGTTGCCGTCCTGCAGCATCGGTGCTTCCGGAAGAAGGACCTGATGAACCGTCTCACCAATCTCATAATCGCCGTGGTCAATCAGGGTGTTCTTATCGTCTTCCTTGATGATCCGTTTCGGGTTGTTGATGGTCTGGTTTTTGGGGTAAACCGTGACGTCGTACTGCCATGCGGTACCCGCCGTGTTATTGCCGATGGTCGTCTGGTTAGTCATCGGGACGGAAACCAGAAGCGGGCTGGACTGGTTGGCAACGACCTCATCACGGGTGGTATCTCCAATCGTCTTATCCTGACCGGTCGCCGTCTGGTGCGGGTCCACGGTGATCTGGCCGCTCTTGTCGCTGTAAGTACCGCCGTTTGCAATCTGAGATGCTGTTGACTGGTCAGCTCCGGTCTGCGGATCGTAGCCGGAAATGTCGGTCTCGCATACGAGGTACAGGCCGAGCGGAAGCTGATCCAGCACAATCTCTCCGTTTGCATCGGTTGTGCCGGTGTAAATGGACTTCGCGTTGTTGCCGCGGTTGTTGATCACAAAGTCATTCAGGGACTTCTCTCCGCCCTGCGCCGCGTTGATGGTATCCAGCATCTTCTGCATGGTTTCCGTGGTGTACGCCTGGGTATCGCCGCTTCCATCTGTACGCTTTACAATCGGATCAGAGTTGTTGGTTACAGCCGTTTTATCTGCATTTGCATCTGCAGCTGCTTTCAGCTGGTCTTTGGCTGCGGAATTCAGAATCAGGCTCTTGAAATCCTGGTCGAGGTTATCAAAATAAACGCCGACGCCGTTCTTTGTGGTCAAAGTTTCGATGTCCGCAACCTTGATGGCGGAGAATTCCACGCCTTTCATCGGGGTCTGGGTTGAGCTGGTCGCGCCCTGCACGCCCTTGTTGTCAATGGTCTTGCCGTTGTTTTCCTTTACCTTGAAGATGGTGATGCTTCCGCTCTTCGTGGTGTCAATGGTTGATGCGGTGATCTGCGGGTTGGCGGAATCCGCGAAAACCGGAGCTGCCATGGAGGTCATGGCCATTGTGGCAGCCATGCTGATTGCGGCCAGATAACTGACCCTGGGCTTTGGATTTCTAACATCTCTCATTCCTTTTGTTCGGGGCGCGCATACCTTCTTTGCCTGCCCCTTCTCCTTTCTTCATTTTCGTTTGCTGTTACAATGACAATCGCTGTTCATGCGGCAGCTGCGAGAGCTGCGAAGCAACGGAACAGTTGACTTTATTCCGTATGTGTTGCCCCGCAAGCAGAGCAACAGATATGTGGCGCCCTTGCGAGGTATGGTGGTTTACGGGCCTTGGGCCTGTATCACCCTTCTTTTTCTGCGTGCAGGCATTTTTTCCTCCTTTTTCATTGGATCGTATGTTGAAAATTCTATGAATATAGGAATTGATGATCTTGAAAAAATGGTTTTGAGATTGCTCAATCTGATTTATGAGCGTTTTAAAATTTTTAACGGCGAATTTTTAACGGATCAGCGCACGGGATCTTTCAATTCCGGAGGCACATACCAGGATGCCGGTTGCTGGATCGTTTCCAGGTTTGTTTCTTTTCCGATGATTACCAGACGGCGGGTTGTTCCAGCCATTCCGTCACACGTGGAAAGAGAAACGAACCTTGCGTTTACATCCGGCTTCGGGGAATTTTCATACCTCGTACTTTTCCGCAGCATGTTCTGCCAGTCCAGAAAAGAAGGGCTGTTTTGGAACGTGCAGGTATAGACCTGTGATCCTGCTTCTGTCGTCAGAACGGAGAAAAAAGTGTAGGTACGTCTGGTACCGTCCGGCAGATACAGACAGAAGGTGTGATCTCTGTATCCGGCATTGACGTACCTGGAGCGGAATTTGCCAAACATCGATCCATCCGCCATGTTGTGACCGTAGATGATGGAATTCTGGTCGTTGAAATACCTGCTGTTCACAGAATCCAGAAGAATGCTTCCGCCATAGTTATAGGTGTGGTCGGGTAGCGCATGAAGATATTCGCTGTTGTCATCGCCCTGAAGAACCGGATAACTGATGTCATCCAGCATCAGCCACGCGACGACATCCATGCCTTTGAACGATTCCCAGTTGATCGTGTCTGCGTCTGACCGAGACGCATTACCAGATCCGGATGAGCTTTGATCTGGAGAAGGTGTGATGACCGCATCTTCCCGGATCCCACGGTAGGTTTTCGCGGATTTGCGGTACTCGGCGGTCTTCGGCAGAAGCTTATACAGGCAAAAGACCAGGACAGCGAAACAGACGAGGATCAGGATAATTTCCAACGCGGAAAATTTTCTCTCCCGAGAAGTCCTTTTCCTGTGCAAAGGACTTCTCTCTGGACGTGTGGATTCAGACTTCTTCGGATACATGATCTTTCCTCCGAATGTGGATAAAGGATTGTGGAATAAACAGAGAAATGAAGGTTTTGAGATGAAAATGTGAAAGGCAAAAGCTACAGAGCGCATGGAAAAATAATCATGCACATCACATGATGGAAAACAAATTCAGAAACAGAGGAGAGAAAATAAAATGCAGAAAAATAGACTATAAGAAAAGATGTTAACAAAACAATGGAAAACTGACCGAAAAAGACAGTTCAGAAATGAATACTGATAAATAGATGGTAAACGTAAGTTTTAATGAAATGATGATAAGAATTGTCTGTGAATATATGCATTATAGCATAACAATTTCTGACTGTAAATAAAAAGAAAAGGTAATTACTGTATAAGTCCAGTCGCAATGTTCTTGGCTCACGGGGAGCTTGCTCACCAGTGAGCAAGAACATTAGCGACAACAACAGGTATGACGATGAAGCGCGAACGCGCGTAAGAGACTGTATCAGCTCTTTCGGCTGCAGGCTCTTCCGGCTACATAACCACTCGACCATGCCCATTGCAGATTATAGCCCCCGCACTCTCCGTCTACGTCAACGGCCTCGCCGGTAAAGTATAGCCCGGGGATCTTCCGGCATTCCAGATGATCCGTCAGTTCTTCCACAGGAATTCCTCCGGAGCAGATCTGCGCCTGCTTCATGGATGCGGTTCCGGTGATGGTAACGACGTAATGCTTGATGCGACGGGCAATATCCGGATAATCGTTCCGTCTGTTTTCTGATGAATTGTTTTTGGACACGTGTCCGATTTTGCCGCTGAACAAAGGGATGAGCTTGTCGGGAAGAAGGCCGATGAGAAGCTCCGAAAGGGGCGCTCCCGGTCGCAGTGCGGTTCTTTTTTCCAGGTCGGCGGCAAGATCATGTTCCGAGAGATCCGGCATGAAATCGAGCACTGCCCTCACCTTACATCCGCTGCTGATTCGCTCCGCCGCGTACCGGCTGACCTGAAATACGGGAATGCCGGAGATTCCAAAATCTGTGAGCTGGACTTCGCCGGTATCTGTCGCCACGCATTCCGAATCTGTCAGGATTGAAACAGAGGCGTGAACCCGGGTTCCTGCCCAGCGGTTCGTCACATCTTCGCGGATTCGAAGCGGTACAAGCGCAGGAAGAAACGGGACGGTGTCAAGGCGCAGATCGCGGGCAAATTGTATGGCATCGCCGGAGGCACCGCGCACCGCAGACGCCGGGCTTCCCGTAGCGATGATTACGGAACCTGCCTCATAGGTCCAGGTGGATGTGGAGACAAGAAAATGACCATTCCGGCAGTCTATCGCCGTCACCTGTTCTTTTGACTTGATCTTTACCCGGTATTTCTCCGCCTCCAGCAGGAGCAGATGAAGAACCTGGGATGCCTGTTCGGTGTAAGGATAGACCCAGCCATTTCGGTCAATTGTTTTCAGCCCGATTCCGTGGAAAAAATCAAGCGTATCCCGGTTCGAGAAGGCCGTGAAAATACGGCTGGTGAGACTGGAAGCTCCGCCCCGGTAGTGAGAAGGCGACAGATCCAGATTGGTCAGATTGCATCTGCCATTTCCGGTTGCCAGAAGCTTTCTGCCCGGCTTTTCATTCTGTTCGAGAACGGTTACCTTCCGTCCGCTTCGCGCGGCGGTGACGGCAGCCATAAGACCGGAAGCCCCGCCTCCGATTATGATGAGCTGTTCATCCATAGAAATCCTCTTCTCAGCTGTTTATCTGCTGTTTAACTGCTGCGCATTTGCTGTATGTGTCCGGTATTTCAGCTGCATTTTTACGCCAGTACTTTGTAAGATAGCTGCATTTTTACGATGGTATTTTTTATATTCTGAGCGGACAAATGAACGAGATAAAACACGCTGCGCGAGTTTTATCTCGCTATCGCGACGCTCGCCGCACACGAATGCTTCGCATTCGGCTGCGGCTCACTGTTCGCGTAAATCACATCCGCTCCCGCAAGGCGTGAAGCGGAAGGCGAACGCCGCGACAGATCGGTGAAGCCGGCGTCCTGTCAGCGGTATGGAAGCTGCGAAGCAGTGAAGTGACGCATAACTTATACATTGTGGCGCCCCGCAGACCGTTACAAGCTGACAAGCCCCGCGTCTATCACTTTCTGCAGGCTCATGATGATTCCCAGCTTACCATGTGGCCACGTAAGACCACCCTGGAAGTACACGGCGTAAGGCGGCTTGATCGGTCCGTCCGCCGAAAGCTCGATGGAGGAACCCTGTACAAAGGCTCCGGCAGCCATGATGACATCGGAATCATAGCCCGGCATCGGCCACGGTTCCGGAGTGACGTAGCTGTCTACCGGGGCAGCGGCCTGTATGCCCTGGCAAAAGGCAATGACGCCTTCCGGTTTTCCGAAGGTGACGGCCTGAATGATGTCGTGACGGTCCTCTGTCGCGTTCGGGACAACGGGGAAGCCGAGCTTTTCATACACATTTGCGGCAAAAATCGCGCTCTTCAGCGCGCTTGCTGTGACTGTCGGGGCAAGGAAAAAGCCCTGATAAAAGGCAGGGTTGGTGCCGATGGAGGCGCCGACTTCTTTGCCCAGACCCGGCGTGGTCAGACGGCAGGCGGCATTTGCCACACATTCTTTTTTTCCGACGATATATCCGCCGATAGGGGCAAGTCCGCCGCCCGGATTCTTGATCAGGGAGCCGACCATCATGTCCGCTCCGACGTCCGTGGGTTCGATGCGCTCCACGAATTCTCCGTAGCAGTTGTCAACCATGCAGGTAACATCGGGACGGATGGACTTGATGAAATGAATCAGATCGCCGATTTCCTTAACGGAGAAGGTATGACGGGTCTGATACCCCTTTGAGCGCTGGATGGTGACAAGCTTTGTGCGCTCGTTCAAGGCGCTTCGGATACCCTCGTAGTCGAAGGAACCATCCGGGAGCAGATCCACCTGACGGTATGTGACGCCGTATTCCGCGAGGGAGCCTCGTGACGGGCGTATTCCGATGACCTCCTCCAGAGTATCATAGGGCTTTCCGACAGGGGACAGAAGCTCATCACCCGGACGTAGATTTCCGGAGAGGGCAATTCCGAGGGCATGGGTGCCGCAGGCAATCAGCGGACGGACCAGTGCGTCCTCGGTGTGAAAGGTGGAGGCAAATACCTTTTCGAGCGTGTCCCTGCCCATGTCATTGTAGCCGTATCCTGTGGAGGGATAGAGGCATGCTTCGCTGACACGGTTTTCCTGCATGGCGCGGATCACCTTCAGCTGATTATATTCTGCGGTTTCATCGATCTTCCGGAAACGTTCACGCAGAGAATCGGCGATCTCTGCGCAGAAAACTGCGGTTTTTTCGGCGATGCCGAAGCTTTCATACATCTTTATTTCTTCTTCTGTCATTCTTAACCTCTGTTTCTGATACTTTAAAGTGAATATTACTATCGTTGATATAATGAATCGGTAGCTTATACGTTATGTGGCGCCCCGCCTGCGGAGCATGATGGTTTAATGTATATGTCCTGCGGAGCATGGCGGCAGACGACAACAGGATTGTCTTATTAGAAAAAATAGATTTGCACAGATCAATTCAAAGTGGCTGGCTGTCTTCGCATAGTTTTTTGCGCCACAATGCCAGCATATAATTCAGGATGGCGTCATCCTCGTAGTTGAATTCATTTTTGTTGATCCAGATGATGCCGCTCTCCCGCTTGAACCAGGTGATCTGGCGCTTCGCAAAGTGACGGGTGTCGCGCTTGATGATCTCCACCGCTTCGCCTAGCGTACATTTCCCGTCCAGATACGGGAACAGCTCCTTGTATCCGAGCCCCTTCATCGAGACATTGTTCTCCGTGAGGCCTCTTGCCTTCAGACTGCGAACCTCATCGACAAGGCCGGCCCCGATCATCTGATCCACTCTCCGGTCGATCCGGTCGTAGAGCCGTTTCCGCTCGTCATTGAGTACAAAATAAAGGTAGCAGTAAGGGGAGTCCTTCGCCCGCTGCTCCTCATTATGTCTGGATATCGGAGTGCCGGTCTGGTCATAAAATTCGAGAGCCCGGATGACACGTTTGAGATTGTTCGGATGAATTTCCCGTGCCGCCTCGGGATCCTTTTCTGCAAGGATGGCGTGAAGAGCCTGCGGACCTCTCTCTTCTGCCAGTTTCTCATACGCGGAACGGATGTCGGATTTCCCTTCGCTTTCGGAAAAATCGATGTCTCTCAGCACCGCCTGGATATAAAATCCGGTTCCACCGGTGATGATGGGAACCTGGCCGTTTTTCCAGATCTCCTGCATCGCGCGGAGGGCCATGGCTTTGAAAAGAGCAACATTGAAATCCTCTTCGGGTTCCAGAACATCGATCAGGTAATGCGGAATTCCCTGTCTTTCTTCCGGCAGTATCTTCGCGGATCCGATGTCCATGCCCCGGTAGACCTGCATGGAATCGGCGGAGACGACCGCTCCGTTTACCGCCGCTGCCAGCTTCAGGGAAAGGGCGGTTTTACCGACCGCCGTTGGACCGGTAAGTACAAGGACCGGCTTTTTCTTCAGCTTTCCGTAATCAAATGACATGGATGTTTCTTTCCCTCTTATTATTAATGATTTATTTATCCTTGATCATAACTGCCAGATCACACAGATCTCCGGGATTCTTTCCGTGTATTGTGTCACTGGAATTTTCGGGATCCCAGTCGAATATCAAATCACACGATTTACCGGGAATCTATCAGCGTATCCTGTCACACGGTTCATGAGGAGCCTCACAGTGTGTCGGATTACGCTGCACACCGGGTTCCATGCGGCGTATCGTATCACACGATCCGCTTGAATTTTCTGTCCAGATCGTACTTTGTCATTTTGATGATCGTAGGACGGCCGTGCGGGCAGTTGTAGGGATTCTCCAGTGTCAGGAGTTCGTCAATCAGGGCATCCGCTTCCTTCAGGGACAGCATGCTGTTTCCCTTGACGGCTGCCTTACAGGACATGGAGGCAATTTTTTCCGGAATGCTTTCCGGAGAGACGTCTCCGATCTCTGTCAGCTGATCCAGGATTTCCGTGAACAGGCGGTCGGACGCGATTGAATACAGATTATCCGGAACGGAATTGATCTTGAAGGAGTTTCCTCCGAAGGATTCAATCTCGAAACCGAGCTTTGCGAAGACGTCCAGGTTCTTCTCCAGAATCCCCGCTTCCTTCGCACTCAGATTCACGACAATCGCCGGATACAGCATCTGGGCATTGATTTTTTTCTCCCGGTAATTCTTCATCATCCGTTCATAATTGACTTTCTCATGAGCGGCATGCTGATCGATGATGTAGAGAGCATCCTGATATTCGATGATCCAGTAGGTGTCAAAGATCTGACCGATGATGCGGAACTGCTTTCTGGAGCCGGGAGACAGAACTTTTTCCTTCGAGGTAAAGAAACTCATCTGCTCCGGGGCGGAAAAATCCTGTTTGCGGGGAGCAGCTGCCCCGGAGTTTGCCGCCGCAGGCTGTGCCACAGCAGTCTCATCAGCAATACCTGGCGTCGCAGGCCGAGCCTCAGCAGTCCTATCGGCAGTACCCGGCGTCGCAGGCCGAGCCTCATTAGTCCTATCGGCAGTACCCAACCGACAAGACTGCGCCTCGGGAGATTTTGCGTTGTCGGCGGTAGCTGACCTGTGGAATCCGCCGACCGGGTCCGTGTCCTGGCGGGGCGATGCGTTCGTATTCTTACGATCAGAAGTGCTCGTGCCGGACACACCGTACGTGGGAATGTCCGTGCGGGGGGAACTTCGATAGTTCCCGTTCTCATCGCGGACCGATGACACGCCACCGCCTTTCGTGGGTGCCGCACTTTCCGCAGCATCCATCCGCCGGACGCGTTCAAAAGGCTCCGGCGCAGATTTCGAGAGAACCGGAAGCTTTCCCGGCCGGTCTGCGCTGCGCCGCGGTTCATGTCCAACCGGAACCTCGGGGATCCGCTCACGGTTCATGAGCGTATTTTGAATGGCCAGACAGAGCTGATGGTAGATGTCCTCCTGGCTGGAAAAACGAACCTCCATCTTCTGCGGGTGCACGTTCACATCCACCTTTTCTCCGTCGATATTCAGGTACAGCAGAGTGAAAGGATATTTGTGCTGCATGAGAAAGCCATGGTAGGCATCCTCGATTGTCTTTGCCAGAAGGCGGCTTTTCACATATCTTCCGTTCACAAAGTAATATTCATAGTTCCGGTTGCCACGCGCTACATTCGGATTGCCGATGAATCCGTCGATTTCCATCAGGTCAGTCTGTGCGTGAATCGGAATCAGCTCTCTGGTGAGATCCCGGCCGAAAATCTGATAGACGATTTCCTTCAGGTTTCCGTTTCCGCTGGTGTACAGACGGTTCTGTCCGTTCTGAATGAATTTGAACGAAATCTCCGGGTGAGACAGGGCAAGCTCTTCCACAAAGCTGCTGACATGATTTCCCTCGGACATGGGAGATTTCAGAAACTTCGCCCGGGCAGGAGTGTTGTAGAAGAGATTGCGGATGATGAAAGTGGTGCCCTCAGGCGCCCCGATTTCCTCGTACTCCTTCTCCTCTCCGCCTTCGATCGTGTAGCGGATGCCGGTCAGTGCTTCCGGCGTTTTTGTGATGCATTCTACCTGCGCGACTGCGGCAATGCTTGACAATGCCTCGCCGCGAAAGCCCAGCGAAGATATGTTGGTGAGATCCTCCACCTTGCGGATCTTGCTCGTCGCGTGGCGCAGAAAGGCTCTCCGGACCTGGTCGGCGGGGATGCCGGCTCCGTTGTCCGTGATCCGCATGAAGGTGGTTCCGCCGTCCCGGATTTCGATGGTGATTGCCGTAGAGGCGGCATCGATGGCGTTCTCCGTGAGCTCCTTGATGACGGAGGCAGGGCGCTCGACCACCTCTCCGGCGGCGATTTTGTCTATTGTAGCTTTATCCAGTAATTCGATTGATCTCATATGTGCTTACCAGCGGTTTTTCACCTCGTTCTGCAGATGGTTCAACATGTTCAGCGCGTCGAGCGGCGTCATGGTGGAGATGTCAATCTCCCGGATTTCATTGATGATCTTGTCGTTATCGGTCGTATCGAAGAGTGACATCTGCTGCATGTCGACTGTATCGTAATGGCGCGGCCTGCTTTTCTTT
The DNA here is from genome assembly GCF_052063915.1 of Bilifractor sp. HCP3S3_D3. Taxonomy (NCBI): domain Bacteria; kingdom Bacillati; phylum Bacillota; class Clostridia; order Lachnospirales; family Lachnospiraceae; genus Bilifractor; species Bilifractor sp. HCP3S3_D3. Next base: position 134,660 of record NZ_JBQHWP010000008.1, on the reverse strand, counting down.
GCACGGGATTCCGTTAGATTCTTGATGGCTGCCGTGATGTCGGCATCGGACAGCTGATCGAGAATTTCCTTCGCCCGCGCGAGGACAGCCTCGGGAACACCGGCGAGACGGGCAACCTGGATGCCATAGCTCTTGTCGGCACCTCCCTTTACGATTTTCCGGAGAAAAACGATGCCGTCTCCCTTTTCCTTCACGGCGACGCAGTAGTTGTTGACGCCCGCGATCTTACCCTCCAGCTCGGTCAGCTCGTGGAAATGGGTCGCGAAGAGTGTCTTGGCTCCGATTTTTTTTGGATCGGCGACAAATTCGGTGATCGCCCACGCGAGGGACAGACCGTCAAAAGTACTGGTCCCTCTGCCGATCTCATCGAGAATCAGAAGGCTGTCGGAGGTCGCGTTCCGAAGAATGTTCGCCACTTCGCTCATCTCAACCATGAAGGTGGATTGACCGCTTGCGAGGTCGTCCGAAGCCCCGACACGGGTAAAGATGCGGTCCACAAGACCGATATTGGCTGATGAAGCAGGAACAAAGGAACCAATCTGCGCCATAAGAACGATCAGGGCGGTCTGACGCATGTAGGTGGATTTTCCGGCCATATTCGGTCCGGTAATAATCGCGACGCGGTGCTCCTGCTGATCCAGGTAGGTGTCATTAGAAATGAACAGATCGTCCGGGATCATTTTTTCAACGACGGGGTGACGGCCGTCCCGGATATCAATCTTCCCGCTTTTGTTCAGCTTGGGGCGCACATAGCGATTCCGTTCCGCCACATACGAGAAGGAACAGAAGACATCGAGGCAGGCGATGGCCCTGGCGGTGCGCTGTACGCGGGCGACATTTTTTCCGATGGTGTCCCGGATATCGGAAAACAGCTCATATTCCAGGGAACCGAGCCGGTCCTCTGCTCCGGTGATCTGTTCCTCAATCTGACGGAGCTTGTCGGTGCTGTAGCGCTCAGACCCGGTCAGAGTCTGTTTTCTCTGATAGTAATCGGGGACTTTGTCCTTGAAAGAATTCGTTACCTCGATGCAATATCCGAAAACCCTGCTGTATTTAACCCGGAGAGTGCGGATTCCGGTCTTTTCCCGCTCCTCAGCCTCCAGATCGGACAGCCATTTCTGTCCGTCTTTTTTTGCTGCCCGGTATTTGTCCACCTGCTCATTATAGCCATCCTTGATGATGCCTCCGTCCTTCATGGCCATCGGAGGATCATCGATGATGGCGTCGTCAATCGCGTGAAACAGATCCTCGAGAGGATCCAGATCATTCTGAACATTTTTCAGAAGATCCCCCTGAAATCCGGTCAGAAGCTGACGGATAAAAGGAAGCATCTGAAGGGAGGACTTGAAGGCAATCAGATCACGGGGGTTGGCCGTCTGATAGGCGATGCGGCTGGACAGTCGTTCAAGGTCATAGACCGGCTGCAGATATTCACGGATTTCATCCCGGATCATCGGCATACCTGTGAGCTCCTCAACGGCGGTCAGACGCTTTTCGATTTCCTCTTTATTGATGAGCGGCTGTTCGATGATGCTTCTGAGCATTCGTGCGCCCATGGCGGTCTTGGTGCGGTCCAGAACGCCGAGAAGAGACCCCTTTTTCTGTTTTTCCCGAAGCGTCTCCACCAGTTCCAGATTTCTCCGGGTAGAGCTGTCGAGAAGCATAAAACGGTCGGAAAAATACGGCGTGATGGAGGTCATCTGCTCCATGTTGTTCTTCTGTGTCTCATAAAGGTACTGGAACAGCGCACCGGCGGCGATCGTGCCGCAGCTGAAATCGTCAAGCCCCAGACCCTTCAGGGAGGAAACATGGAAATGCTTCTTCAGTATTTTCTGGCAGGAATCATCATCAAAATAATAGTCATCGAGCGCGGAGACAGAGATCCGGAGCCTGGTCCTGAGATCCTCGAGATCGAGGCCGGACACCATCAGGCTCTGATTGCAAATGATTTCGGACGGCATGAATTTCTGGATTTCATCCTTCAGCTTCTGCGCGGTGTCTGTCTCGGACACCAGACACTGTCCGGTGGAAATGTCCGCGATGGACATGCCGTAGCGGTCGGAGGTACAGACGATACACATGAGATAATTGTTTCTGGTCTCATCCAGCTCCTCCTGACTGATCACGGTGCCGGGAGTGACGACCCGGATGACCTCACGTTTTACCAGGCCTTTGGCCAGCTTAGGGTCTTCCACCTGTTCACAGATCGCGACTTTGTGACCCAGGGCAATCAGTTTTGTGATATAGGTATCCGCGGCGTGAAAGGGAATGCCGCACATGGGAGCCCGTTCCTCCAGACCGCATTCCTTTCCGGTCAGCGTCAGTTCAAGTTCCTCTGACACCATTTTCGCGTCGTCATAGAACATTTCGTAGAAGTCGCCGACCCGGTAGAAAAGAACACAGTCCTTGTATTCTTCCTTTGTGGCCAGATAGTTCTGCATCATTGGTGACAATGCCATTTTCTATAGAAACCTCTCTTTCATCGGACGAACGCCCCTTCTGCATGGGCACGAACCAGCTGTAATAAATGTTGATCCGACTGTTATAAAAAATCGGTCCGGCAGTTATAAAAAGTTGATCCGGCAGGATCTAAAAGTCGGTCCGGCAGTTATATAGAGTCATTTCGCTGTCTCAAACCGTTTCGATCCGGTGTCCCATATAGTAGAAGCCGTGACATTCATCGAGATGAACGGTCACGATTTGTCCGATCAGACTGCCGTCACCGGGAAAATGTACGACGATGTTGTTGTCCATACGTCCGGTTACAAGGCTCTCATCCTGTTCGTTGATCTGCTCCACGAGGACGTCCTTGTCCTGACCGGTGAATCGGGATGTCTGTTCTCTTCCGGTTTTCTGAACCAGGGCGAGAAGACGGTCAAAGCGGTCTTTTACGACATCCTCCGGTACCTGATCTTCCATGGAAGCGGCAGGTGTTCCGCTTCTCCTGGAATAAATAAAAGTGAAGGCACTGTCATAGCGGACTTTCTCCACGACATCCAGCGTTTCGAGAAAATCTTCCTCGGTCTCGCCGGGGTATCCGACGATGATGTCGGTTGTCAGGGAAATATCCGGAATCGCCGCCCTGATACGGTCAACGAGTGCCAGATAGGACTCTTTTGTGTAGCGGCGGTTCATGTCCTTCAGAATCTTTGTGCTTCCGGACTGCAGCGGAAGGTGAAGATGACGGCAGATCTTCGGATATTTGGCCATTACCTCAATCAGCTCGTCCGACAGATCCTTGGGATGCGAGGTCATGAAACGGACCCGGTCAAGACCGTCAATCTGCACAACCTGCTCGAGGAGCCGGGCAAAGGTGACGGGATTCTCGAGGGTTTTGCCGTAAGAATTAACATTCTGTCCCAGAAGCATCACTTCCCGGACACCATCGGCGACGAGGCCCTCGATTTCCTGTATGATTTCGATCGGCTCACGGCTCTTTTCCCTTCCGCGTACGTACGGAACAATGCAATAGCTGCAGAAGTTGTTGCAGCCGTACATGATATTTACACCGGATTTGAAGGGGTACTTCCGGTCAACGGGCAGCTGCTCCACCATGCGGTCGGAGCTCTGCCGGATGTCGATGATCATCCGGTCCGGATGATCCAGTGCCTCGGAGATCAGCTCCGCAGCCTTATAGATATTGTGCGTACCGAAAATCAGATTCACGAAGCGGTAGCTTTCCTTCAGCTTTGATACGACATGCTCCTCCTGCATCATGCAGCCGCACAGACCGATCATCATGTGCGGATTCTTCTTTTTATAGGAGTGAAGTTTTCCGAGTCTGCCGTATACCCTGGTGTTTGCATTTTCGCGTACGGTACAGGTATTGTAAAGAACAAGGTCGGCATCCTCTGTTTCAACCTTTCTGTATCCGATTTCTTCGAGGATACCGCGGAGCTTTTCGGAATCCCGCGCGTTCATCTGGCATCCGAAGGTGACTACATTGAAGGTGAGCGGTCTTCCTGCTCTCTCGGAAATCTCTGCCAGTTTCCGGCGCGCTCTCTCGATAAAATAATACTGCCGGAAGGGCTCGTTTTCCGGCGCGGGTTTTCGGGTATCTATACTGCTGATGATCTGTTCGTAACTCTGATTATTCAAAATTCTGTTTTCCTTTCCTGATTCACCGATATAGTTCGACTATCCGGAAGCTGCGAAGCACGGAGCAATCCGTAGCTTACACAGTTTGTGGCGCTCCGCCTGCGGGGCATGGGGGGTTACTGTATAATTCGCTTTTCGGTTACAAGATATCGCGGGCAGATATCATGTGCGTCAAAGGGAACCGCGTCAAAGATCTGAAATTCAAATGCGACTGCCAGGGTCGTATGCTGGGTGTGCTCGGCCTGATATTTGTCGTAGTATCCGCCTCCGTATCCGATGCGGTGCCGTTTTTCATCGAAGGCAACGCCCGGGATGATGAACAGCGCGCGCTCATCGTGATCCGCGTTCCGCACGATTCCCGGACAGTGGGTGATGGGCTCAAGAATGCCCATGATTCCGGGCTCAAGCTGCCCGAAGTATTCGATATAGTAGAAGTTCATGATGTCGCCGTTTACCTTCGGAACAGCGACCTTCTTACCGTCTCTCCAGCACTGTTCGATAAATTCACGCGTCATGACCTCGTGCTTGTGATCCATGTAGCAGAACACGGAGGAAGCATTTCGATAGGAATCATTCTGTGTGATCTGTTCAAAGATAGCGCGGCTTTTTTCCTTTATTTCCGGGTCGGAAGCTTCTCTTCTTCTGGAAAAAACAATTTTTCTGAGTGCTTTCTTGTCCATAGCTTATCCTCATCAGGTATCCATCTGTTCCAGGTAATCCAGGAGATAGAACTCGTCCTTCGGGTCTGCCAGAAAGAGAGTTCCGATCTGCTCTCCGCGGATAATTTCATGTATAATATGAAAATCCTCTCCGCTTGCGATGATCATGTCGCATCCGCCCATCGTGGCGACCCTTGCGGCGGAGAGCTTTGTCGCCATCCCGCCGGTGCCGGCGTTGCTGCCTGTCGTAGATTTTCCCATATGCATCAGATTGTCGTCAATCCGGTCCACCACGTCGATGAATTTAGCGTCGGGATTTGTATGCGGATCATCGGTATACAGGCCGTCGATGTCGGACAGCAGGATCAGAAGATCCGCGTGGATCATCGCTGCGACAACGGCGGACAGATGATCATTGTCTCCGAAAACGGAAAGGGAGTCAATTTCATAGGTGGCAATGGTGTCATTCTCGTTCACGACAGGGATGACGCCGGCCTTGAACATCTCCCGGAAGCAGTTTACCGTGTTGTATCGGTTCAGGGTATCGAGCATGGTATGCTTCGTCATAAGAATCTGTCCGCACACGTGATTATACTCGGAAAAAATCTTCTGGTAGATCATCATGAGCTTGGCCTGTCCGACAGCGGCGCAAGCCTGTTTCTGTGCGATGGTCTCGTCCTTCTTGCTGATTCCAAGAGTCCCGCGTCCGACCATGATGGCTCCTGAGGAGACGAGAACAACCTCTTTTCCCATGTTTACCAGATCGCAGATCTCCCGGATCAGAACCTCAACCTTGATAAGATCCAGCCGCTGTGTCTCTCTGTGTGCCAGCGAGGAGGAACCGATCTTGATTACAATTCTCTTTTTGTCCTTCAGTTTTTTTCTCACTTCTGCGCTAATACCCATCTCTGCTCTCCCATTAATGATATCCGAATCCATGTGGCAGCTGCGGGAGCTGCGAAGCAACGGAGCAGCTGGCTTGATACAGCTTGTGGCGCCGCGCCCGCGGTGCCCAATGCAATCCAATCCGCGGATAAAACCGGTCAGAAGGTAGGAGCAATCCATGCCTGATCCATGCTCCGGCAATATCCGCGGAACCGTTATTTATGAATGGACTTCAGGATCCCGTGTGATTCCGAGCGCCTGAAGAACTGCCTCCTGCTTCTGCTCCATCACTGCGGCTTCCTCCGGGACCATGTGATCATATCCGAGAAGATGCAGCATGCTGTGAGCAATCAGGAAGGAAATCTCCCGTTTCAGTGAATGCCCGTATTCCTTCGCCTGTTCATCTGCTCTTTCCACCGAAATTACAATATCCCCGAGAAGAAGCTCTCCGGTCTCCGGGTTGAAGGATCCCGCGGCAGTCTCATCATCCTCGAGACAGCTGTAATTCGCGGGGCTCTCCCAGTCCGTCATAGGAAAAGACAGGACGTCGGTCGCGCGGTCAATCTGCCGGAACTCCCGGTTCAGGCGGTGAATCTCATCATTGTCCACAAAAGTCAGGTTTACCTCCGCCTCGTACGGACAATTCTCGGAAGCAAGAACCTGCCGGATGACCTGCCTGGCGGTTTCCTCGCAGTCAGATGGAAGCTCATGATTCTGCTCATTTTCTAGATTTAATGTCATAATCTGCACCTCTGAAACTCCTGCTGTCGATGAACAGCAGCTTTCTATTTCCGTGAAGAAGGCCGTACCTGTCTGGATCCATGGGTATCCCTGCGGGATCTGGCCGTATCTTTTTTCTCGTACTTTTCGTAGGCTTCTACGATCTTCTGTACCAGCGGATGACGGACGACATCTCGGCTGGTAAGTTCACAGAAGGAAATTCCCTCAACTTTACGGAGAACCTTTGCGGCAACATCGAGTCCGGAGGTTACGCCGGCGGCGAGATCCTTCTGGGTCATATCACCGGTGATGACGACCTTTGACCCGAAACCGATTCGCGTCAGGAACATCTTCATCTGCGCGGGGGTGGTATTCTGCGCTTCATCGAGAATGATGTAGGCGTCATCCAGTGTGCGGCCTCGCATATAGGCAAGGGGAGCCACCTCGATCAGGCCCTTCTCCATATTCTTCTGAAAGCTCTCGGCTCCCATGATCTGATAGAGAGCATCATAGAGAGGACGCAGATATGGGTCAATCTTACTCTGCAGGTCGCCCGGAAGAAAACCGAGCTTCTCACCCGCTTCGATAGCGGGACGGGTCAGGATAATCCTGCTCACCTCGTCGTTTCGAAAGGCAGTGATCGCCATCGCCATGGCCAAATAAGTTTTTCCTGTGCCGGCCGGGCCGATGCCGAAGGTGATCATGTGATTCCGGATGGCGTCCACGTATTGCTTCTGACCGACAGTCTTTGGCTTCACTGCCCTGCCGTTTATTGTGTGGCAGATCAGATCACTGTCCAGTTCCAGAACATCGGATTCTCTGGATTCCATCGCCATCGACAGCATGTAATTGATGTTCTGTTCCGTGATTTCGTTGCCGCGCGTGGAAAGCTCGATCAGATCCTCCAGCATGCGGCGGGCCGCCGCCACGTTTGAGGCGGGACCGACGATCTTCAGGGACCCGTCTCTGGACAGAAGAGTCACCCCAAGAGTTCGTTCTATTTTCTTTACATTCTGATCGAATTCCCCGTATACATTCTTCTCATGTTCTGCGGGAATTTCCAATTGTTCCTCAATAACTGCCAATTTATCATCCTCAGCTTAAATGTATGATGGTGTCCCTGCTTACAGGGCGTGTACGTTTCTGTAGAATCTTCCGGCGGAATGACTCTCTGGTGACAGAGAGAAGATACCGGCGGAAAAATCTCCTTCTGACAGAGAAAAATTTCCGGCGGAGTGACTCTCTGGTGACAGAGAGAAGATACCGGCGGAAAGACCTCCTTATGACAGAGAAAGCATCTCAGCGGTAAAAAATGAGAGAAAACCACAGCTGTGTGTGTTCATCGATATAGTACTCCATGCCGCAGGACTCGGCAAGCTTTGCAACGACGATGCCGTGGCCTTCAATGCAGGGATGCATACGGTCGGGAAAACGGCATGGCTTCTCCGGATAGGTGCATTCCTGGCAGATGCCGCAGGAATCCCCGGAGAGGCGGTAGGTCTCCAGACCGGCTTTCCGCATTCTCTGCTCTACAAGACCGGTCGTCTGCTCATGGGAACGCTTCGTCTGAAAAGACTCTGTGAGGTTCATGCTGTCCCGGACCTCGTGTACGGTGGAGAAGAAAAAAGCTCCCCGGTAAGCCATGCATCTTTCCCGGCATTCCGGAACGGTGCCAACCGCCGGCGGACAGGACCAGCTGCTTCCATATCGCTTGCATTCCAGCCGGCAGACCGTCCGAACCTTCTCGGTAAAAGGAATCTGTTCCGGTGTCAGGAAACCGTATTCAAACACGGGAAGATCCTGAATCAAAGTTTCTATATGACTTTTAATATTTTCAAAATCTGTCATGGTATTTACAGCCTGCCCTTCCGGAGCTGATGCGCACACCGGCTGGTATATATGTCAACAGCGTGATTGCCGTTTATTCTGCAGCCTGCCCTTCCGAAGCTGATACAAGCACTGAACTCACTTGTGATACGGCTCATGATGCAGAATGCGGAAACTGCGATAAATCTGCTCCAGGAGAATCATGCGCATCAGTTGATGCGGAAAGGTCATTTTCGAGAAGCTGAGCTTCCGGTCCGCTCTTTGCAGGACCTGCGGGGAGAGGCCCAGCGAGCCGCCAATCACAAATACTATATGACTAATTCCACGTACGGTCAATGAAGAAATCCGTTCAGAAAGCTCAACAGAATCCAGCATCTCCCCGTCGATGGCAAGCGCGATCACAAAGGCATTGTCCGGGATGAGCTTCAGGAGACGGTCTCCCTCCTTTTCCCGGATCGCGTCCTCTTCCGCCACGGATGCGCCTTCGGGAGTTTTCTCATCCGCAGCTTCCAGGATCTGAAGCGTGCAGTAGCGGCTGAGCCGCTTGCTGTACTCGTCGATCCCTGCCTTCAGATATTTTTCCTTGATTTTTCCGACACAGGCAATTGTAATTTTCATATTGATTGTGTTCCTGAATAATTTGTCTTTAAATCGCGGCAGATCAACGAGGCCGGTCATCTGCAGGATTCCGGATGAAAAGGAAAAAATTACAGTGCCGGAAGTCCTGCGAACAGAGAACGTTTTCCAGAAGAAACGAAAACATCCCGGAGTTCTCCGGGATGTTTCGAAACGAGATAAAACGCGCTTCGCGGACGTTGTCTCGTTATCGCGACGATCGCGTAAATCAAAATCACTTTGCGGATTTGGATCTGATGAATTCGTCAATTCCCTTCGCGGCCGCTTTACCTGCGCCCATGGCCAGGATTACGGTCGCCGCGCCGGTAACCGCGTCGCCGCCGGCAAATACGCCTTCCTTGGTCGTCTGACCGTTCTCCTCGCTTGCAATGATACATTTTCTCTTGTTCACGTCGAGTCCGACTGTGGTAGAGGAAATCAGAGGATTCGGAGATGTTCCAAGGGACATGATGACGGTATCACAGTCCATGTTGAACTCAGAACCCGGGATCTCAACCGGGCGGCGTCTGCCGGACGCATCCGGCTCACCGAGCTCCATGCGGATGCATCGGATGGATTTCACCCAGCCGGTCTTCTCATCCGCGATGATTTCCACCGGATTTGTCAGAAGATCAAAGATAATGCCCTCTTCCTTCGCATGATGAACTTCCTCGCGACGTGCCGGAAGCTCCTCCTCGGAACGGCGGTATACAATGTGTACCTCGGCACCGAGACGCAGTGCGGTTCTGGCAGCATCCATGGCAACATTTCCTCCGCCGACAACGACTACCTTTTTGCCCCTGTGGATCGGAGTGTAGTAATCGTCACGATAAGCCTTCATGAGGTTATTCCGGGTGAGATACTCGTTTGCGGAGAATACGCCGAGTGCGGTTTCACCCGGGATATTCATGAAACGCGGAAGTCCTGCGCCGGAACCAATAAATACAGCCTCAAAGCCATCTTCACCGAGAAGCTCGTCGACCTTCTCGGATTTGCCGATAACGACATTTGTATCGATCTTAACGCCGAGACTCTTTACATTCTCGACTTCCTTCTCAACGACCTTGTCCTTGGGAAGACGGAATTCCGGGATTCCATAGGCAAGAACGCCGCCGGCCTTATGAAGCGCCTCAAAGATCGTGACATCATAGCCGAGCTTTGCGAGATCTCCTGCACAGGTCAGACCCGAAGGACCGGCTCCGATAATCGCAACCTTGTGGCCGTTCTTCTCCTTTGCGGGAGTCGGCTTGATTCCGTTCTCTTTTGCCCAGTCCGCCGTAAATCTCTCGAGCTTTCCGATGGAGACCGCCTCACCCTTGATTCCGCGGATACATCTCTCCTCACACTGTGTCTCCTGAGGACATACACGTCCGCAGACAGCCGGAAGAGAACTGGATTCACTGATGACATCATAGGCGTGCCGGAAGTCACCGTCCTTTACGCCGCTGATAAATGCCGGAATATTAATATGGACGGGGCAGCCTTCTACACATCTGGGCTTCTTGCAATTCAGGCATCTGGTGGCCTCAGCCATCGCCTCTTCCTGATTATATCCAAGGCAGACCTCATCGAAGTTAGTGGCACGAACCTTGGGATCCTGCTCTCTGACAGGAACTTTCTTCAGCATATCAACTTCCATCACTTGTCACCTCCGCACATTCCGCAGCCGCCGTGATGGGTATCACCCTCCTGAGCCTTCAGGATCGCACGGCCTTCCTCTGTCTGATACATTCTGTTTCTCTGCATAGCCTGATCAAAATCAATGAGATGACCGTCAAACTCCGGTCCGTCTACACACGCGAATTTGACCTCTCCGCCGACCATGACACGGCAGGCGCCGCACATGCCGGTTCCGTCGACCATGATCGGATTCATGCTGACTACTGTGTGGATGCCGAATTCCTTCGTCAGCTTGCATACGAACTTCATCATGATCATCGGTCCGATTGCAACGCACCAGTCGTAGTGCTTGCCCTCTTTTTCGATCAGATCCTGAAGACATACGGTGACCATACCCTTGCGCTGATAGGAACCATCGTCTGTGGTGATGTAAAGGTTGCATACGGATTTGAATTCATCCTCAAGGATGACAAGATCTTTATTCTTGGCGCCGATAATGACATCTGCGGTCACGCCGTGCTCATGGAGCCATTTAACCTGCGGATATACCGGTGCGGTGCCGACACCGCCGGCGATGAAGACAATGCTTCTCTTCTTGAGCTCTTCAATCGGCGTGTCGATCAGATCGGACGGACGTCCGAGCGGTCCGACAAAATCCTCGAAGGAATCGCCTGCTGTAAGCTCGGCCATTCTCCGTGTGGAATTTCCGATTGGCTGGAATACGATAGTAATCGTTCCGTTTTCCCGGTCGTAATCACAGATAGTCAGAGGAATACGCTCTCCTACTTCATCAACCTTGGCAATGATGAACTGCCCGGGCTGACAATGCTTTGCTACCATTGGCGCCTTAACTACCATACGGTAGATATTTGCGGCCAGGTTGTCTGCAGACAAAATCTTATACATGTTGTCCTCCTGATATAAAAATATATTCGCGCAATTCAAGTATATCATGATTCTTCATATACAATGATATCGTGACCACGCATCCTCACGGAAAACAGAAGCCTTCCGTAATGATCGGTATTAGATCATCTGGATCGGGATGCATCCGGAACGCCGCCGAAATGCATCAGAAGCAGATATCTGTAATAGTTTACCATAAATCAGAAACTTTGTGAGGCTTTTTTCGCAATTTGCAATGTACTTTATCACAAATGTATTGTTGTTCATGCATTCGCACAGCCTGACCGGTTTCGTTCGAGTACTCTTCGGCAGAATTATTACATGCCTTCCTGCACTTTTCCTGACTCGTTCAGTTTGAGTTCTCTTCGGCAGCTTTATCGCTCTCCTTTCCGGTACTTTCAGAACCGGTCTGTTCCCTGTTCTCCGAGTTTGCGGAAGAGGTTGATGAAGAAGCTTCCGGAGTCGGCGTGGCAGTCGGTGTCGGTGTTGCCGCCTCCGTTGGTGTCGGTGTGGCTACCGTCTCCGAATTATAGGCATTCACCGGGTTGTAGGTGTTGCTTGCCTCCTGTGTCGGTGTGGCAGTCGGTGTCGGCGTTGCTGTCGGGGTAACAACTGAGTAAATATAGGTTGCGGATGCCACCTTTCCGAGTTTTCCGTCCTTGCTGCACAGCACCGCGTAGAAGATATGTTCCCCCTGACGCATACTCACTGGTTTGGTATACTTGTTGCTGCTTTTGGTCGGTGTCTGGTCAAAGGCATAGTAACATGTATAACCATCCGGAACCGTAACCGTAATATGGGTGACATCAGTGTCTGTGTCATTGCCGGAGGAAGACGAAACCGATTCAGAACTGCTGCTCTTCCCCTTCACGTGCGTGTAGGTGCCAGATTCCGGTGTTATTTTTGGAGCGGAAGGAGTATCGAGCTCAATGCTGAATTCCTGACTGGAAGTCTCACTGGTGAGCCCCTTGTCTGTGACAACGATTGCCTTGACCGTTGTGGTTCCCTCCTTCAGTTTAAAGGAACCGGTATACTTTGAAGAGGAAAGATCCGGTGTGGAATCATCCGTTGTGTAGTAGATGGTTCCGCTGTCAGAGGACTCGATCGTTATGGTCTGGACAGCATCGTAAGTGCCGCCTTCAGGGGTGATGGTGGGCGCCTTCGGGAGGTAATTCTCATATTTCGCCAGTACCTTCTTGTTTTTGCAGTTCTTCAGCAGGGTGCGTATCGCGTCCGAGTTCCTGTCGGCGGTATATAATTTGATCAGAAGATCATATGCCCTGGTATAGTCGCCGTTTCCGGCAATCAGCTTTTCCAGAACAGACTCTGCGTCACTGTTTTTCTTCAAGGCAGCATAGATTTCTGCCTCCAGATAAAGCCCGTCGTCATTGTCAGCGTCGATTTTCAGAGCCTTTGTGATATAGGACAGGGCATCGTCATAATCGCCGATTTCATAGGAGCTCTGCGCTTTTTCATACTGATAGGCAAAGGACCCATGCTGTTTGCGGAGATGAAGCGATACCGATGTTATGATGACAGCGGCAGCAGCCGCGGCAATCAGCACAATCAGCAGGAGGATCTTGCGGCGGATCTGCTGCTTCCGTTTTTCGATCGCCTGTTCCCGTTCCATCTCTTCACGGCGTCTCTGTGCTTCATCCTCTTTTCTTTTTTTGTCTTCCTGAATCTTGCTTTCAATCGTGACATAGTCAGGCACGAGCTGTACCTCGTGTCCGCATACGGGGCAGATCAGTTCATCATCCGGAAATTGCGCGCCACAGTTTGTGCAAGTCCTCATTGATCAATTCTCCTCCAGGTAATTCTCAAATTGTTCCATCGACATCAAGACTTTGCGTGGTTTTGTTCCTTCTTCTTCTCCGACGACACCGGCATCACAGAGCTGATCCATGATCCTGGCAGCGCGGTTGAATCCGATCCGGAATGCCCGCTGAAGCATACCGATCGAAGCTTTATCCTTTTCAATAATCAGTTTTCCGGCATCCGTGAAATAGGAATCCGTGTCCATCGCGTCTCCGCTTGGACTGACAGATCCGGCGGCGTTTTTGTCGATTGCCTCCTGAATCTGCATCATGTTCTCCTGTGTAAAGTGCAGGACCTTGTGGTTCTCCTTTAAATAATTGACTACGTTTGCGATCTCTTCATCCGTCAGAAAAGCGCCCTGAATACGGGCGGGCTTCTGGTAGCCCTGCGGGTAAAAGAGCATATCACCCTTACCGAGAAGCTTCTCCGCACCATTCATGTCAATGATTGTTCGTGAATCAACACCCGAGGTTACGGAAAGAGCAATTCTCGAAGGCATATTTGCCTTGATTAGTCCGGTAATGACATTGACGGAAGGACGCTGGGTCGCGATGATCAGATGAATGCCACAGGCACGGGCAAGCTGAGCCAGCCGGCAGATCGCGTCCTCCACCTCATTCTGCGCGACCATCATAAGGTCCGCAAGCTCATCCACGACGATTACGATACGGAACATCTTCTTCGGCTTTTTACCGTTTTCATCCGGCGGCATCGCATCTACCTTTTCGTTGTAGCCTCTCAGATCGCGCACGCCCATCTCCGCGAATTTCTGGTAGCGGTCGGTCATCTCCGAGACGGCCCAGTTCAGAGCGCCCGCAGCCTTCTTCGGGTCTGTGACGACCGGGATCAGCAGATGCGGTATCCCGTTATATACGGAAAGCTCAACAACCTTCGGATCAATCATGATGAATTTCACCTCATCCGGTCTGGATTTGTAGAGGATACTCATGATGAAGGTGTTGATGCAAACCGATTTTCCGGAACCGGTGGCTCCGGCGATCAGCAGATGCGGCATCTTCGCGATGTCGGCGATCACCGGCTGTCCGGCGATGTCTTTTCCGACACAGATCGCGAGCTTTGATTTCGCCTTCCGGAAAGCCTCGGATTCCAGAAGCTCCCGCATGCTTACTGTGGTATTTGTCTTGTTCGGGACTTCGATCCCGATCGCGGCCTTGCCGGGAATCGGGGCTTCAATCCGCACATCGGTGGCGGCCAGGTTCAGCTTGATATCGTCCTGAAGACTCAGGATCTTGCTGACCTTTACGCCCATCTGCGGGGTCAGCTCATACTGTGTAACGGTCGGGCCGCAGCTGATGTGGTTGATGGTGACTTCCACGCCGAAATTATGAAGCGTCTGCTGGAGCTTTGCGGCTGTCGCCTTAAGATGCTCGTTCGAGTCGCCTCTCTGATTGGGCTTCGGGGGATTGAGCAGATCAATCGGGGGAAAAACATATTCCTCCGCGATCTCTTCGTCCTGTTCCGGGACCTGGATTTCTTCTGCGCCGCCTGCGGATGCCCTTGCCTTTCGGCCGCCCTTCTCTGGAGAAGTATTTATCTCTTTCGGATCTGCGTGTTCTTCCGGATTTACGTGCTCCTTCAGAACGCCGTTTCCCTTCGGATCCGTCTTCTGCCCTGTCTGTCCCTTTCCGTTTTCAGCAGAAGCGGTATCAACAGCCATGCCGCGTGATGGTCTGCCCGCGGCTTCATCGAAATGGTTTTCCTGACCGGCAGATGGCAGAAGAGACTCTCCTGCCGGTGCGGAGGAAGCTTGTATTCTGCCTGTTCCATTGCTGATGATGTCATCCGGAATTGCCTCAGGTGTAATCAGAAAATCATCTTCCAGGTTATCTTCGTCTTCAATGATCTCCCCGGTCTCAGGATCAAAGGAATGGTCCGGTTTATACCTGTTCTTGCTGCTTTTATTGGTATTGTCATCTGTTTTACGGATGGCCTTGTTATTGGTTTTGCTGTCTCCACTGCCGGTATTGCTGCTGTCCGGCGTCTGAGCGGTCTGCAGTTCCGAGATGATCGGCGCAAGAGAAGCCGCGTCAATGGTTGTCTTTGATACGGGCGCAGACAGCTTCGCAGCGGAATTCGGATCTCTGTCAGGATGCGGAATCGTCTGAGGCTCGACACGGCGGGCCATACGGGTTGTCTCCTCGGCCGCAGCCTGCCGTTCTCTGGTCTTCATGCGAAGCGCCGCCTCCCGCTCCTTTTTCGCGATCGCCGCATCTCTTCTTTCCTGACGGATCAGCCGGCGCTCTTCTCTCTCCTGTTCACGAATGTCGCGGGTGTCATAGAGATAATCGCTGCGGTCACGTATGAGCGAAAAAAGAGATTTCTGCGTAAGAAGAAGCGCAAAGATTACCAGCGCCAGGATCACAATGACATAGGCACCGATCATACCGAAGCCTTTTCCGAACAGCAGAACCAGTATTCCTCCGATGATTCCGCCTCCGGTGTGGTATCTTGAACACTCGCGGAAGATCTGCGCGGGTCCGGCGCTCTTCTCATATCCGCTGAGGATCAGCTGCGCAAAAGCACAGATAAAGATATACAGTCCCGACAGCGAGGTTACCCTTCGCGTGACATCCGGAGAAGCTGAGTTTGCCATCAGGAAAATCACCAGATAGAGAAGCAGAAAAGGAAAAATATATGCAGTGATTCCAAAAAGGCCGAATGCCAGCGATGCCAGAGCGGATCCGACCGGACCGGCGAGACCGATACAGGAAAGAAACAGAAGAATGCTGATGCCGAGAGTCAGGAGAATCCCGACGTCACGTCTGATTTCTGTTTCACGCTTCGCTTTGGCTTTCGTGGAATAACCGGATGTCCGGTATTGTGATGCGGACCCGCCGGATGTTCTTCCGGAGGAACGCCGTCTGGAGGAACCCGTTCCTGAAGTGCCCTTTCCAGAGGAACTTCTTCCGTATGCGCTCCCTCCGGATGATCTGCCCGACGAAGCGGAAGTCCTGGATGATTTCAGCTTCCCCGTCGCTGAAGTCTTCCGGACTCTGCTTTTTGCGGAAACGCCGGACGCGGTTTCCTGTCTCCCCTTACTACGTGCCAATGATTACACTCCTCTTATCCTTTGTCTCAGTGCAGGTATGCAATGATGGATAATACGCCTGCCGCCAGACAATAAACTGCAAAAAAACGATTTAAATTTCTGTTCAATAACCGGATTGTATAACGGAGTACCAGGTATCCGACCGCTGCAGCGACAAGTATCCCTGCGATACACGGTCCAATGCCGACGGTCTTCCCGACAGATACCGGCGACGGCCCCTCAAGAATCAGTCCGCCCAGAATCGACGGAATGCTGATCAACATGGCATACCGGATCGTGTATTTTCTGGAAAAACCAGCGAGACTGCATCCTGCCATGATCATGCCGATTCTGGACACCCCGGGAACCGCTGAAATTCCCTGGAATGCGCCGATGATTAAGGCGTCAGAATACTTCGTGCCTTTCGGTTTCTTCTTCCGGTCGTCCGAGAACGAGGATACCATCAGCATCAGTGCGGTAACCATAAATCCCATGGCGGTGATCAGAAGATTCCGGGCGCCGATTTCGGCGAAACGACGAAGAATCAGGGCGATCAGAAATGTCGGAATCATGGAAACCGCCATATACACCACAAGTCTGCGGTAAGCGGATTTCAGCATCGGACGGTATTCTCCATCCTCCGGATGTCCGAAGTTTTGCGCATAGGTGATCAGATTGAATATGCCGTCCCGGATGAGACCGGTGAGCGCGTTCCACAGACGGAGAAGATCATCCTTCAGAACGAGGCATACCGCTGCCAGAGTTCCGATATGCATCAGCGTCAGAAACTTCAGCGAAAGCCCGGTGCTGATTCCCATAAAACTGCCGGCCAGCACCAGATGTCCGGAGCTGCTGACAGGAAGAAAGGATGCAATACCCTGTATGCACCCCAGAATCATCGCCTGTAGAATAGACATCGTTTACTCCTTATTTGTTCAGAGTTATAAGAAACCGGTCCGAAAAAATCTGCAGGTCGGGACCGGTTTGTGATCATATCAGTTCAATTACTCCTCGTCGAGCTCACCGTCGAGGTTGGTGTACACATTCTGAACGTCATCGCTTTCATCCAGAAGATCCAGAATCCTCTGAAGCATCTTGCGGTCATTCTCATCCGTCAGCGCGGTCTTTGTCTGCGGAAGCATGACGACATCCGCCTCAGACATGACAATGCCCTTCTTCTCGAGAGCTTCCCGAACCGCAGAGAAATCATTCGGAGCAGTCAGGATCTCATAGTAATCTTCCTCTTCATTGAAATCTTCCGCGCCGCAGTCAAGAGCAAGCATCATGAGATCATCTGCGGAACCATCATAATCCTCTTTGCTGACGATGATCTGTCCCTTCTCATCAAACATAAAGGAAACACATCCGGGTGTTCCGACATTTCCGTTTCCCTTTGAAAATGCGCTTCTGACATCTGCTGCCGTGCGGTTCTTGTTGTCTGTAAGTGTCTGGACGATTACGGCAACTCCGCCGGGGCCGTAGCCTTCATAGGTGATGTGCTCATAGTTGTCCGCGTTCGCGGCACCTGCAGCCTTTTCAATACCGCGCTTAATGGTATCGTTCGGCATGTTGTTGGCCTTGGCTTTTGCGATTACATCACGAAGCTTGCTGTTGTTGTCCGGATCCGGTCCGCCCTCTTTCACGGCAATCACGATTTCACGGCCGATGATGGTAAAAATCTTGCCCTTAGCCGCGTCGTTCTTCTCCTTCTTGTGCTTGATGTTCGCAAACTTTGAATGTCCTGACATAAAATTTCACTCCTCATTAAATTGTAAATAGTATATGAATTCAGCGCCGTATACGGTAACCGGCCATGCTGTATACAACACCACAAGCTGTATGCAGAGTCCGGCGGTTTTCATAACTCGCGCTAATTTTAACATTACTTTAAAAATATATCACTGAATGGATGGATCGTCAACCGGCTGCAAAGAGAGTCAAATCGGCTCAACGCAAATACAAAGAGAGTCAAAGCGGCTGCAAAAAGAGTCAAAGCAGCAAAGAAGCAGAAAATTTCAGAGTTCTGTCTCCCTTTGAGGTGACAGCGGAAAAGGCGCGGCGCCGGTTCATCAGAGAAATTCGTGGATGAATTCGAGGATGTTTCCGGCAGTTGCGGAGGCCTCTGAATATTTCTCGGATGCCCGCTCTCCGCATTTTCCGTGAATGTAGACTCCGAGTGCGGCAGCGACACCGGTATAATCTCCGTGCTGCGCGGTCAGACCGGCGATGATTCCGGTCAGGACATCTCCGCTCCCGGCTGTGGATAGTGCGCTGTTGCCGGACCGGTTCAGGAAGCAGCTGCCATTCGGGAGCGCTGTGACCGTTGCGGCGTCTTTCAGAACCACCGTGTTGCGGACCTCCTCGGCAGCATGCCTTGCGATGCTGACGGCAGATGACTTGATATCTGAGGGAGCGATGCCGGTCAGACGGCTCATCTCACCAACGTGTGGTGTGAAAACGGAGGGAAAACGGATTTCCCGAAGGAGGTCGCTGTGCGCCGCAATGAGATTCAGCGCATCAGCGTCAAAAACTGCAGGTATTTTTCTTTCCTGATTCAGACGAAGGAATTCCCGCATAAGAGAAAGCGCCGTATCGCCGGTTCCAAGTCCTGGACCGATCAGTACAGTATCCGCCCATTTCATATCCGCTGCAAGCTGTGGAAAGTCTTTTGCGCCATCCCGGTATGTGGAAATGAGAGCTTCCGGGAACAGTGCGCAGATTGGTGTGCGGTTATTTTCTTCTGTGAAGATTTTCACCATTCCGACACCGGTCAGAAGTGCGGCCTTTGCGGAAAGATATGCCGCCCCGCAGATATTCCGCGATCCGGCGATGACGAGAATCTTCCGGAAGGTTCCCTTGTTGCCCGATTCATCACGCTTCGGGAGATATTCAAGATCACTGTGTTCGATGGTATACAGATGGCAGGCCTTCGTGATTTCTCTGGTAAGCGGAATTCCGATCTGCTTCACTTTGACCTTCCCGGCACAGGCTGCTCCTGGATAGATGTAGAGACCTGCCTTTCCGGTTGTGAACGTGACAGTGAGATCCGCACGGACAGCTGTCCCCATGATCACGCCGGAGTCGGTGTTGACACCGGACGGCATATCGACAGCGGCGACAGGAAGCTCGGAATGATTGATTCGGTCAATAAGTTCGGCATATATTCCGGTGATGTCCCGTTTCAGCCCGATCCCGAAAAGAGCGTCTATAATAAGAGAATAATCCTCCGGATGGAAATCCTCCAGTTCCGCGCCCGGTGTGCTGCGGGCGCGGATGACCGGGATCGGAAAACCCTCGATGATATGAAGCTGCTGTTTCAGCTGGTCACTGAATTTTTCCTCCGGTCCGGCAAGAAAAACCGTGCAGCTGTATCCTTCCTCGCAGAGAACGCGGGCCACAGCGACTCCGTCTCCGCCATTGTTTCCCGTTCCGCAGACGACGAGGATCCGATCCATGTCATACTGCCGTTTTTCAATTTCTGATGCACAGGCAAGTGCCGCCCGCTCCATGAGGACCATGGAAGGCATTCCAGCCGCGACAGCGCTTCGATCCGCGTCCTGATGCTGCCTTGCACTCAAGATCAGTTTCATTCTGTATCCTCCCTTTCTGCTGAAGAACAGCGCAATTCATGAGATCCGATAAACGTTCTCTTCACTGCTCCAATTCATGAGATCCGATAAACGTTCTCTTCTCTGCTCCAATTGATGAGATCCGATAACAATTTTCTTTTCCGTTCCAAAAAGAGCCCCCATCTACGCGAGGGGCTCTTATATCGTCTTGTATCGGCAGGTGTCTACTTCTCTTCGAGTGTCTTGAGGTTGTAGGACAGCCGCATCAGACTTTCGGACAGATGAACATTCTGAACAGCCACATTCTTCGGTACCACAAGGTTCAGATCGGTGTGCGCAAAATTCCAGATGGCGTGAATGCCGTTTTCGATCAGCATCTTGCTTACCTCAATGGCGTATTCCTTTGGGAGAGTCAGCGTCGCGATTTCGACATCATTCTCCCGGAGAAAGGATGGAATCTCGTCCGTCATACGGATTGGAACACCCCGGATGACCTTGCCCTTTAATTCGGGATTATTGTCGAAAAGTCCGATGATACGGAAACTGTTCTTCTCAAAGTTCGTATAATTCGCGAGAGCCTGTCCCAGATGTCCGACACCGATAATGATAATATTGTGTATGCGGTCCAGTCCGAGAATTTTGGCGATCTCCTCTCGAAGATACTGCACATTATAACCGTAGCCCTGCTGCCCGAAACCGCCGAAATTATTCAGATCCTGCCGGATCTGAGAGGCGGTCACCTTCATCTGCTGACTGAGTTCACCGGAAGAAATCCGCTCAACGCCGGCCTCCTGAAGTTCACCGAGATACCGGTAATAACGGGGCAGCCTCTTGATAACGGCTTTCGAAATTTCTTTCTGACTCATAATAAGAAAACCTCCTTGAAGCTACTACCATTATATGTAATTGTCTAATTTTTGTCAAAGTATTTCTCTTTTTCCCGGTGCCCTTGCTTTGTTGTTTTTTTTCGGTATAATTGGAAGGTAAATGCTCCGCCAGAGAAGCGGCGGGACGCAAACAGGAAAAGCTACGAATGTGTGAGGTGGACAGATATGATTCTCTCCTGTCAGAATATCAGCAAGACATTTGGATCAGAGGAAATCCTGAAGGATATTTCCTTTCATATTGAAGAAAGGGACAAGGCCGCTCTGATCGGCGTGAACGGAGCGGGCAAATCGACGCTCCTCCGGATCATTACCGGAGCTCTCAGCCCGGATACCGGAGAAGTCACCGTCACACACGGCAAGACCATGGGATATCTGGCACAGTACCAGGACATGGAATCCGATGAGACGATCTATCAGGAGGTCCGGAAGGCAAAGCAGGATATCCTCGATATGGAGCAGCGTCTGCGGGAAATGGAGCGCCGGATGGACACGGTCACGGGCGAAGAGGCCGTTTCGCTGATGAACCGCTATACAGAGCTGATGCATGAGTTTGAGCTCCAGAACGGATATGCGGCGGAGAGCGAGATCACAGGCGTCCTGAAGGGACTCGGATTTGAGGAAAAAGATTTTGACCGCCGTCTGCGCTCCCTCTCCGGCGGCCAGAAGACACGGGTCGTTCTGGGAAAGCTCCTGCTGACAAAGCCGGATATCCTGCTTCTCGATGAGCCGACCAACCACCTGGATCTCTCCTCCATCGAGTGGCTGGAGAATTTTCTTATCAATTATCCGGGAACTGTGCTCATTGTCTCTCATGACCGGTATTTCCTGAACCGCATCGTCACGCGGGTTATCGAGATCGAAAACGGAAGATCCATGAGCTTCGAGGGAAACTACAACGAATACAGCCGGAAGAAATCAATCGTGCGCAAGGCACAGTACAACGCATGGGCGAAGCAGCAGGCAGAAATCCGTCATCAGGAAGCGGTCATCACCAAGCTGAAGCAGTTTAACCGGGAGAAGTCAATCAAGCGCGCGGAATCCAGAGAAAAAATGCTCGATAAAATGGAGGTTCTGGAGAAGCCGCAGGAAGTCAGCGCGGATATGCGCATTGAGCTGAAGCCGAGGACGGAAAGCGGCAAGGATGTGCTCACCGTGGCCGGTCTGTCCAAGGCATTCCCGGGGCTTCTTCTCTTCCGTAATCAGTCCTTTGAGATCAAGCGTGGAGAGCGGGTCGCGATCATCGGTGACAACGGAACCGGAAAGTCCACCATACTGAAAATGATCAACGGTCTTCTGACGCCGGATGAGGGAAAAATCGTCCTCGGTTCCAAGGTCCATATCGGGTACTACGATCAGGAGCAGCAGCTGCTTGACCCGGAGAAAACAATCTTTCAGCAGATCGCCGACGACTATCCTACGCTGACCGAAACAGAGATCCGGAATGTTCTCGCTGCCTTTCTGTTTACCGGCGATGATGTATACAAAAAGATCTCTTCCATCAGCGGCGGCGAGCGCGGGCGTGTATCCCTGGCAAGACTGATGCTCTCGGAGGCAAATTTTCTGATCCTTGACGAGCCGACGAACCACCTGGACATCATCTCCAAGGAGATTCTGGAAGATGCCTTGAATGAGTATACCGGAACGGTGCTTTATGTGAGCCACGACCGTTATTTTATCAATCAGACGGCGACCCGCATTCTGGAGCTGACCAATCACACTCTGGTCAACTATATCGGCAACTACGATTATTACATGGAGAAAAAAGAAGAGCTGACGCGTGCCTATGCCTCCTCTCCCGCGTCTGACGGCGCGGGCGGAAAAGGCCCCGGCGGCGCAGGAACAGCTTCCCTCTCCTCTTCCGGCTCCGAATCAGGAGACTCCGGATCAGCGCCGGCCGGACAGACTGCCGCAGATGGAATTCCTGCGGCAGCCACGGATTCCTCCGGCTCCGGAAAACTGGACTGGAAAGCGCAGAAGGAGGAACAGGCGAGACTTCGGAAAAAGGAAAACCGGATCCGTAAAATTGAAGAGGAAATCGAGAAACTGGAGGCGAGGAACAAAGAGATCGACGAAGAATTTCTGAAACCGGAGACCGGAACGGACCTGCAGAAATGCCAGGAGCTCGCGAAGGAACAGAACGCGAACAACGACAGGCTTCAGGAACTCTATGAAGACTGGGAGACAGCTTCCGACGAGGAATGACCGGAATGAATTCTATAATGGCCCGAATGAAAAGATGATTGTGGAATACAGGAACAGCCGCTGTTCAGAACTCTGCACAGCGGCTGTTCCTGTTTCCGTGTAAGTATTTACAGCATGGAGTCCAGTGTGTCGCGGATGGCGAGGATGAAATCCTCGGAATTCAGCGTCTTCACATTCGGAAGTGTTGTGATTCTCGCGAGATCTCCGGTCATTTTTCCGGACTCAATGGTGGTGATGGTTGCCTTCTCAAGCTTATTCGCGAAATCGACAAGCTCCGGGAGCTTGTCCAGCTCTCCCCGTTTGCGAAGAGCGCCGCTCCATGCGAAAATAGTGGCCACAGAGTTCGTCGAAGTCTCCTCGCCGCGCAGATGCTTGTAATAATGTCTCTGAACGGTTCCGTGAGCAGCCTCGTACTCAAAATATCCGTGCGGGGATACCAGAACAGAGGTCATCATCGCGAGGGAACCGAAGGCGGAGGACAGCATATCACTCATGACATCTCCGTCGTAGTTTTTGCAGGCCCAGATGAATCCGCCCTCCGATTTCATGATCCGGGCAACCGCGTCATCGATCAATGTATAGAAGTAGGTGATGCCGCAGGACTCAAATTTTTCCTTGTAGTCGTTGTCATAGATCTCCTGGAAGATATCCTTGAAGCGGTGATCATAGGTCTTGGAAATCGTGTCCTTTGTGGCAAACCAGAGATCTTCCTTTCTGGAGAGCGCAAAATCAAAGCAGCTTCTGGCAAAGCTTGTGATGGAATCATCCAGGTTATGTGTGCCCTGTACGACACCCGGTCCGTCAAACTTGTGAACCAGCTCTGTCTTCGTGATTTCACCGTCGTCGGAGGTATACACCAGTTCAACCTTACCTGCCTTCGGAACACGGATCTCTACGTTGCGGTAGACATCTCCGTAAGCGTGACGGGCGATGGTGATCGGCTTTTTCCAGCAGCGGACTACCGGTTCAATTCCCTTTACGATAATCGGTGTGCGGAACACGGTGCCGTCCAGCATGGCACGGATGGTTCCGTTCGGGCTCTTCCACATCTCCTTGAGATTGTATTCCTTAACGCGCGCGGCATTCGGTGTGATGGTCGCGCACTTTACGGCGACGCCGTATTTTTTTGTCGCCTCGGCGGAATCTCTGGTGACCTGGTCGTTCGTCTCATCGCGGTGCTTCAGCCCGAGGTCATAGTACTCGGTCTTGAGATCAATATACGGAGTGAGCAGATCATCTTTGATCATCTGCCACAGGATCCGGGTCATCTCATCTCCGTCCATTTCAACGAGAGGCGTCTTCATCTGAATTTTTCCCATTATATTGTACCTGCCTTCTATTTCGGATTCTTTCGCGATATTCTGCGGGGTGCATCCTGCGCGTTCCGTTTACACGGCATGTCGCAGGATGCGTATTCTGTGCGTTCCGTTCATGCGGTATCCGGAGAGATGCGTGCGCTGAATCCGGTTTCGCATCCCTCTTGCCTGTGTCTGTCCCGGAATCATCGTCCGTGAAGATTCCTGACGGATCCTTCGTTATTACATGGACTTGATACGATCAATCGCCTCCACGGTCTTCTCATAGGTGCCGAATGCCGTCAGACGGAAGAAGTGTTCGCCGCTCGGACCGAATCCGGAACCTGGTGTTCCGACGACATGAACATCTTCGAGAAGATGATCGAAGAAATCCCAGGAGGTCATGTTGTCCGGTGTCTTAAGCCAGATATACGGAGCGTTCACTCCGCCGTATACAGTGTATCCGGCATCCTTCAGTCCGTCATAGATGACACGGGCGTTCTTCTGATAATAGCTCACCTGCTCGCGGATTTCCTTCTGCCCTTCCGGTGTGAAGACGACTGCGCCCGCCTTCTGAATGATGTAGGGAGCGCCGTTGTACTTGGTGCCGTGGCGTCTTGCCCAGAGATCGTGGAGAGAAACGCCGTCCGCATCACGGAGATCCTTCGGAACAACAGTGAAGCCGAGACGGACACCGGTGAAACCGGCATTTTTGGAGAAGCTGCGGATTTCGATGGCACAGGTCCTCGCTCCGTCACACTCATAGATCGAATGGGGAACATCCTTCTCTGTAATGTATGCCTCATAGGCGGCATCGTAGAGGATGACGGCTCCGATCCGGTTTGCGTAATCCACCCACTCCTGAAGCTGAGCCTTGCTGATGGTCATTCCGGTGGGGTTGTTCGGATAGCAGAGGTAGATGATATCCGGATTTTCCTTCGGAAATTCCGGTGTGAAATTGTTGGCTTCGGTACAGGGCATATAGATGAAATTGGAGTATCTCTGCTCGGAAGGAATCCACTCGCCGGAGCGGCCTGCCATGACGTTGGAATCCACATATACCGGGTAAACCGGATCGCAGACGGCAACCTTCGCGTCCTCACTGAAAATTTCCTGAATGTTGCCGGAATCGCTCTTGGCTCCGTCCGAAACAAAGATTTCATCTGCGCTGATCTCACAGCCTCTTCCCTTGTACTCACCTGCAATGGCGTCCCTGAGGAAAGCATATCCGAGATCCGGAGCGTAACCGTGGAAGGTCTCCTTCCTGCCCATCTCATCTACAGCCTTGTGAAGCTCGTCGATAATGACCGGAGCAAGCGGCTGTGTGACATCGCCGATCCCGAGACGGATGATATTCGCATCCGGGTTGGCCTCGGTATAAGCCGCGACCTTCTTCGCGATGGTGGAAAAAAGATAGCTTCCCTGAAGTCGGAGGTAATTCTGATTTGCTTTAAACATCGGTTATTTCTCCTCTCTGTATTTTAATGCGGCGGCTACAAATCCGCGGAACAGCGGATGCGGGCGGTTTGGACGGCTCTTGAACTCAGGATGTGCCTGGGTTCCGATATAGAACGGATGATCCTCTTTCTTAAGCTCGATCATTTCCACAATGTGGCCGTCCGGTGAAATACCGGAGAGCACCATGCCGGCGTCCGTGAGCGGCTTGCGGTAGTCGTTATTGACCTCATATCTGTGTCTGTGACGCTCGTGAATCAGGCTGGATCCATACAGCTCTCTCGCGATGGTGCCTTCCTTCAGCTCACAGGGGTAGGAACCGAGTCTTAAGGTGCCGCCAAGATCCGTGACATCATTCTGATCGGGCATAAGGGCGATCACCGGATGCATGGTGTCAGGATCAAGTTCAATGCTGTGGGCGTCGTGATATCCGCACATATTCCTTGCGTATTCGATGATTGCAACCTGCATTCCGAGACAGAGACCGAGGTAAGGAATCTTGTGTGTCCGTGCATACTCTGCGGCAGCAATCATTCCGTCAACGCCTCTGCCGCCGAAACCGCCGGGAACAATGACGCCATCTACATCACCAAGAACCTCAGCCACATTATCCCGATTCAGCTTCTCGGAGTCGACCCAGGTCAGATCTACCTCCGCGCTGTTCTTGATTCCGCCGTGCTTTAACGCCTCGACAACGCTCAGATAAGCGTCATGAAGGGCAATGTACTTCCCGACGAGGGCTATGGTGACATGGTGCTTCAGATTCCGGAGGGACTCTACCATATCGGTCCAGTCGGAGAGATCCGGCTCCGGGTCTGAGAGATGCAGACATTCAAGCACAACGTCGGCCAGATTCTCCTTCTCCATGGCAAGCGGCGCCTCATAGAGATATTCCACGTCCAGATTCTGAAGAACATGGCTGCTCGGAACATTACAGAACAGGGCAATCTTGTCCTTGAGCCCCTGACTGAGCGGGTACTCGGAACGGCATACCAGAATATCCGGCATGATTCCGATGCTCTGCAGAGCCTTTACAGAAGTCTGCGTCGGCTTGGTCTTCAGCTCTCCGGAAGCCTTCAGATAAGGAATCAGGGTGACATGGATCATGATGGCGTTTTCATGGCCGATATCATGCTGGAACTGACGGATCGCCTCAAGGAACGGCTGGCTCTCGATATCGCCGACCGTGCCGCCGACCTCGATGATGGCGATCTTCTCTTCATCCTCTGTCTTCGCGCGGTAGAACCGGCTTTTGATCTCATTGGTGATATGAGGAATAACCTGAACTGTACCGCCGCCGTAATCGCCGTGGCGTTCCTTCTGCAGAACGGTGGAATATACCTTACCGGTGGTCACGTTGGAATTGTGATCAAGGTTCTCGTCGATAAAGCGCTCATAATGCCCCAGATCAAGATCGGTTTCTGTTCCGTCGTCGGTGACGAAAACCTCACCGTGCTGGATCGGGTTCATGGTTCCCGGATCCACATTGATGTAGGGATCAAACTTCTGCATGGTGACACTGTAGCCTCTGGCCTTCAGAAGCCTTCCCAGTGAAGCAGCCGTAATTCCCTTTCCAAGGCCGGATACAACGCCGCCGGTTACAAAAACATATTTAACAGACATTCACTCCTCCTCCTGCCGGGCATGCGTGCCGCAGCGTATATATGGTTGCGCCCCTTTCCGCGAAGCCAGAAATATTTATGGCGCCGCCTGCAGCAGGGCTGTTTATTGATCAATTGGACGGTATCAGGCACCTCGCCGATGCTCAGCTGCCTTCAAAGGCATCGCGGATCTCATGGTCCGGAACCTCCATGGGATAGTTGCTGTCAAAACATGCCTTACAGATCGGAAGGTCGCCCACCATGTCCTGAAGCTCGCCGATCTGCATATACCCCAGCGAATCTGCGCCGATGCGCCGGCGGATTTCCTCTGTGGAATTCTGCGAAGCGATCAGCTGCTTGTTGGACGGCACGTCAACACCGAAATAGCAGGGATGAAGAAATGGCGGTGAACTGATCCGCACATGAACCTCCGTCGCTCCGCATTTCTTCATCGTGTGAATCAGATTGGTGATCGTGGTGCCACGGACAATCGAGTCATCTACAAGAACAACTCTCTTTCCCTTAATGACGGACTTTATGACACTCAGTTTGATCTTGACGCTGGATTCACGCTCATCCTGACTGGGCTTGATAAACGTCCGGCCAACATAGCTGTTCTTGTGAAAAGCAATGCCGAACGGTATGCCGGACTCCATCGCGTAGCCCTGTGCGGCTGCCAGTCCGGAATCGGGTACGCCGACAACGATATCTGCGTCTACGGGGTAGGTCTTTGCGAGAGATGCGCCCCCGCGGATTCTCGCGTCATAGACGGCGATGCCGTCAATCTTTGAATCGAGACGGGCAAAATAGATATACTCGAAGATGCAGCGCGCCTGCTTCTCTCTCGGAATGACGCAATCCATGAACTCGGAATGAATCTCTCCGTTCTTATCGATGGTGACGATCTCACCCGGCTTCACGTCGCGGATAAATTCCGCGTCAATGGAATGAAGAGCACAGCTTTCGGAGGCAAGAATGTAAGCCCTGTCTCTCTTTCCGATACACAGCGGACGCAGTCCCCACGGATCCCGGACACCGATCAGCTTGCGCGGGCTCATCATGACGAGTGCGTAAGCGCCTCTGAGCTGTGTCACAGCCCTTTTGACCGCAACCTCAATGCTCGGCGATTTGACCCGCTCCCGGGCAATGCAGTAGGCAATGACCTCGGAATCAATGGTCGTGTGAAAAATCGCGCCGGTGTTCTCCATCTGTTCCCGAAGCTCATAGGCATTGACAAGGTTTCCGTTATGCGCCAGAGCGAGCGAACCCTTGATGTAATTCAGGACAAGCGGCTGTGCGTTGTTCACGTTGAGCGCGCCGGAAGTGGAATAACGGACATGGCCGACACCGATGTTCCCCTTCAGGTTCTGAAGCTCATCCCCCTTAAACACCTCGTTCAGGAGCCCCAGTCCGCGGTAGGAATTCACACGTCCTTTCGGCCCGTTGGTATTGGACACCGCGATGCCGCAGGACTCCTGTCCGCGGTGCTGCAGAGCTTCCAGACCGAAATAGATGGTCCTGCTGACATCTCCGCCGTCCGGATCATAGATTCCGAACACGCCGCACTCCTCTTTTAAGCCTGATTCATAATTTGTCATCAGCTTCCTCCAGTTTCTGCTGTGTGAAAAGTGAATAGCAAAAATAAAACCACTCTATTATACTACATATTCTCTGCGGAGTAATCGCACAAGTTCGCTAAAATGCAAAAATGGATCAACCGAAAGAAAAGCATATTTTACAAACGAAAAACTCACCCTCCGCCGGGGAAGGAAAGATCCCCCGCAGACAGTGAGTCAGAACTTATGGAGCGACTCCCAGACAGGAAAGCGCGAGATTCAAGGATTCTCTCACCGCCTGTCTGCGTACCTCGTTTCTGGATCCTGTGAAATTGTATTTTCTGACCTCGCATCTGCCGTCAAACCAGCAGCCGAGATAGACAAGACCTGCCGGAAATTCCTCTGTTCCACCCGGACCGGCCACACCGGTGGCGGAAAGGCAGAGATCCGCTTTTGCCGTCCTGGCACCGCCCTTTGCCATCTGTCGGCAAACCTGAGGGGAAACTGCCGTGTATTTGCGCAGCGTCTTATTTTTCACTCCCACGAGCTTGTGCTTCGCCTCGTCGCAGTACGTGATAAAAGCCTCCTTCAGTACATCCGATGCGCCGGGCACATCGATGATTCCGGAAGCAATGCCTCCTCCGGTACAGGACTCCACCGTTGTGATCAGAAGCCTGCGCTCCCGGAGAACTGCCACCAGTCTCTCCGCAGCGGAAGAATATCCGGTATCATCCATATTATCTGTGGAAATACTATCTGTATTATCCGTCGAAACAGTGTCTGTATTGTCCATGGAAAGATTATCCGTATTATCCGCGGAAATACTATCTGTATTATCCGTCGAAACATTATCCATACCCCTAGAGGATTTTTTTTTCGCAACAGCATCATCAAGATGATTCATACCGGGATTTCTCAGGCCTCCTCTACAGTCCGCTCTTCTTTCAAAGAGACAGAATAATCTCTCATAAACGACACAGAATGATCTCTTATTAATGACACAGAATTATTTCTGATTGCCGAGTACCGCCTTGTTCTTGATCAGATAATCCAGAAGAGAAATGACAGTGAGCACAGTCGCGATGACAATCAATACGATCTCAAACATTCTCCACGAAGGAATGTTCAGCAGAATCACAATGATCATGACCATCTGTGAGATCGTCTTCGCCTTGCCCCAGTAGCTGGCGGCTATGACAATACCATTGTCCGCGGCGACCAGACGGAAACCGCTGATGATAAACTCCCTTGCGATGATGATGACCACGACAAATGCAGGGATCTCACCGGATCCGGCAAACAGAATAAGAGCCGTGCAGACCAGAAGCTTATCCGCCAGAGGATCCATGAACTTTCCAAAATCCGTGATCAGGTTATATTTTCTGGCAATGTAGCCGTCGGCAGTATCTGTCAGACTGGCCGCGATGAAAATAATCAAAGCGATATATCTGGCCCAGTTCTGAGGAAGATACATAAAGATCACGAAGAAAGGAATCATAACCATCCGAAGACAGGTCAGCTTGTTGGGTAAATTCATATCGTTTTCCTCCCTCATCCCTCTGATTTGCTCAGAAGATCCATGGTATCCTCGTCGATCAGTTCACCAATCAGATCATATTCGAGAGCGCCGGTCACGGTCGCCTTCACAAAATCCCCGGTATTAAGCGTTTCCGGAGTCTGAATGAAGATCAATCCGTCAATGTTCGGCGTATCCGCGTAGGTGCGGCCGACATAGGCATTTTCATCGCTCATGTAGCCCTCGATGAAGACATCCAGCGTGCGGCCGATCAGATTCTCATTCCGCTGCTTTGATACCTCCTGCTGCAGAGTAAGAAGACGGTCCTGTCTGTCTTTCCGGATTTCTTCGTCGATCTGACCGTCAAAAGATGCGGCAGGTGTTCCCTCTTCCTGAGAATACGTGAAAACACCGAGACGGTCAAACTTCATCTCGCGGATAAAATCACAGACCTCTTCATGCTGCTCCTCGGTCTCTCCCGGGAAACCGGTGATCAGAGTGGTTCTGAGCGCGATGTCCGGAATCTCGAGGCGAAGATTTTCAATGATCCGCACCAGATCATCATGGCTGGTTCTGCGCCCCATCCGCTTCAGGATCTCGTCATTGGAATGCTGAATCGGAAGATCCAGATAATGGCAGACCTTCGGAAGTGTCTTCATCGCCTGAATCATCTCCGGGTAGATCTCTTCCGGATAGCAGTACAGAATCCGGATCCATCGGATTCCGTCGATTTCAGAAAGCTTCTCTAGCAGGATATGAAGAGACTTCTTTCCATACAGATCGATTCCGTACCGGGTCGTCTCCTGCGCCACGAGAATCAGTTCCCTCACTCCGTCCTCCGCGAGCTGACGCGCCTCCCGGATCAGATCCTCCATGGGAACACTCCGGTAGGGACCCCGCATTCCCGGGATCGCGCAGTAGGTGCAGTGCTTGTCACAGCCCTCGGCGATTTTCAGGTATTCATAAAAGCCTCCGGTTGTCATGATCCGTTTATCCGCGTCTTCCGGAATCCCGTTCAGGGGCTCCAGAATCGACGGCCGTATCCCGTTTCCGACCTGAAGAATCGCATCCTCGATCTTGTTGTAGCTGTTCGTTCCGATGATCGCGTCAACCTCGGGGATCTCGTCCAGAACCTCCTGACGGTAGCGCTCCGCCATGCATCCGGTGACAATCAGCGCGGTGCAGCGACCCTCGGTCTTATACCGGGCCATATCCAGGATCGTCTGAATGCTCTCTTCCTTTGCGGAATCGATAAAACAGCAGGTATTGATAATGATAATATCCGCCTCGGTCTCGTCGTCCGTCATCTCGTAGCCATGACCGGCAAGCTTGCCGAGCATGCGCTCGGAATCCACAAGATTCTTGTCGCAGCCAAGAGAGATAAATAAAATCTTCATTGAATTATTCGGCTGCGTCATCATCTTCCTCTTCATGCGGGAGAATATTGACCTTTCCCTCATAGAGCTCATCCACAGCTATGGAGAGCGGCTTTCTCTCTTTTCCGTTCCGGTCAACAGCCGCAACCTTCGGCTCGGCACCGTCAATCAGCTGACGCGCGCGCTTGGAGGTCGCAAGGACGATGGAATAACGGCTTGTGACAAGCGGCGCTTCCTCCTGATCCTGACCCTTGTTAATCTTCTCAATCATTTCCACATAGGAAGGATGTATCATTTTCTGTGCTCCTCTCTCTCTTTCAGCTCTCCGCGGATCTCGCGGATAAAATCTCTCTGATGACTGGTCTGCAGATGCTGCGACTGAATCAGCAGATGCAGCTGATCGACACATTCCTCAACGGTATCATTCACCAGAATATAATCATAATGTTCCATGCTCTCAGCTTCCTCGACCGCCCGGGCCATCCGCTGCTGAATCACTTCCTGCGTTTCCGTCCCTCTGCCGGTGAGCCGTCTCTCCAGCTCTTCGGCGCTCGGAGGCGTTACGAAGATCAGCACGGTATCAGGCCGCTTTTTCTTGACCTTCAGAGCACCCTGAATCTCGATCTCCAGGATGACATCCTTTCCAAGGTTCAGCTGCTCATCCACATATGCCGCCGGTGTTCCATAGGAATGGTTTACATAGCGCGCATACTCCAGAAATTCATCATTTCTGATCATCCGGGAAAATTCTTCCTCGGTCTTATAGAAGTAGTCAACGCCGTCCCTCTCGCCCGGTCTCGGGCTTCTGGTTGTCGCCGACACAGAAAGCGCGTAATTATCATATTTCTCCAGGAGCCTCTTCATCAGAGTTCCCTTCCCGGATCCGGAAAAACCGGAAAGAATCACCAGTATTCCCTTGCTCATGACAGATCATCGGTCCTTTCATCAGATAAATCATTAGAAAAATCACTGCCGGCGTTGAAACGGCGCGTTATTGTTTCGGGCTGCAGAGCGGACAGAAGAATCCTGCCGTCCTCCAGGACCAGAACCGCCTTGGTTTTGCGTCCCTGACTCGCGTCAATCAGAAGCCCGTTATCCCGGGCGTGTGACACCATGCGCTTGATCGGCGCTGCCACCGGACTCGCGACGGCAAGAACCTTGTCGGTATTCACCGCGTTTCCAAAGCCGATATTGATCAAACGTGCCATAAAACACCTCCGTGCCCTGCACTTTCAGGCTTCTTGCATTATATCCTTGCAGTACAAAAAAAACAACAGAAAGATATAAGCACCCGCGCCATGTTCCGGGAGATCACTCCACGTTCTGCACCTGTTCGCGGATCTTTTCAATACCGGTCTTCAGATCCACACCAGTATTCGAGGTTTCCAGATCGTTTGCCTTCGAGAGAATGGTATTCGCCTCCCGGTTCATCTCCTGTGCCAGAAAATCGAGCTTTCTCCCGATTCCGGTTCCGAGGATAAGCGTGTCCCGCATATTCTGGATGTGACTCTTCAAACGGACCGTCTCCTCATCGGTGCAGATCTTATCCGCAAACAGAACCACTTCTGCCGCGATGCGGCTTTCATCGATCTGGGAATCCTCAAGCAGATCTCTGGTTTTCTCTTCCAGACGATTGCGGTATTCCGCGATAATCATGGGCTCCCGTTCAATGACCTTGTCCACATCCGCTTCCAGCTCATCGAGCTTGGACAGAAGATCTCTGCGGAGATTCTCCCCCTCCAGATTGCGGGAATGCCGGAAGTTCTCCGCTGCCTCGCGGATGACGTTCTCCAGATCCTTCCAGAGTTCATCCTCGTCCATCTCCTGCTCTTCCATTGTCAGAACATCGGGAAGATTCATCATCTTTGAAACCGTGAGATCATTCGGAATCGAGAAGTCTCTCTCGATCTCCTCCGCAAAGTTCATATACTGCTTTGCAAGCTCCGGGTGGTACTTCAGAGTTGCGTTGCCCTCTGTGAAATCCTCATAGGTGATAAAAATATCGATCTTGCCCCTCTGCGCGTATTCCTTGATCAGTGTGCGGATCTTCGATTCAAATGCGCTGAACTTTTTCGGGGCTTTGACATTCAGTTCGAGAAAGCGATGATTAACCGATTTCAGTTCAACGCTGATTTTCCATCGGTCATTCTGGGCTTCCGCCCGGCCAAAGCCGGTCATGCTGTAAATCTTTTCGGACATATCCTCTTTACCTTTCGGGTAATCTTCCTTGCACATATTTGTGCGCCGTTATATGCAAAAAACATGTATGCAATCTTCTCGCTCTTTTCCAGCGCACAAATTGTGTGCCGTCACATGCCAAAAACGGATGCGGGCGTTCCGGCTGCTGTCGCACAGATCTGTCCGTGCGGCCGCGTCCGTATCTGAACACACAAATACAGGTTAAGTATAAGTCAATTCCCGCTGTTGTGTCAAATTGTATTCGGATTACCGAAAATAGACAGGTGTATTGTCAGGCCTCTTCAATGAGACGGTTCATCATATTCAGAACCCGCTTCTTGTCGGCGCTCCACAGCGGCGCGAGGAGAAGCTTCTTCGGTCCGTCCCCGGTTAACCGGTGGATGACAATCTCCGGCGGAAGGATCTTCAGACATTTTACGACGAGCCTGCAGTATTCCTCCATATCCGGGAGCGGAAAGGGATGGATCCGATATTCCTCCGCCAGACGGGTGCCCTTCAGAATATGAAGAAGCTGCAGCTTCACTCCGTCCGGAAGCGGGCTGAGAGACGAAAGATACCGGACGGTCTGCAGCATCATCTCCTCCGTCTCTCCAGGAAGCCCCAATATGACATGAACGATTACCGTAAGTCCCGCATCCTTCAGGCGGCGGTAGGCATCCTCGAACACCGGGAGACTGTACCCACGGTGAATACGTTTTGCGGTTTCTTCATGTATGGTCTGAAGACCGAGCTCGACCCAGACCGGTTTCCGTTCGTTTAGTCTCTTCAGCATGGATATTTTGTCGTCCCCGAGGCAGTCCGGTCTTGTGCCGATTGACAGACCTGCAATTTCCGGCTGCTCCTCCGTCTCCGAGAAGATACGTTCAAGTCTTCGGGTATCTCCGTACGTATTGGTAAAGGACTGGAAGTAGCCGATAAACCTGCGGTCTTCCATTGCCAGAGTCTTCGGGAGCTTCGGATCAATTCTCTTCCTGGCCGCCGCAATCTGCTCTCTTACCGGAGCGGGATCCGCGGCAAAATCGCCGGAACCGCCTTCCGAACAGAACGTACAGCCTCCGAATCCAAGAGTCCCGTCCCGGTTCGGACAGGTGCATCCCGCCGAAAGGGACAGCTTGTAAATTTTCTGACCATAGGTCTTCTTTAATTCTTCAGATATTCTTCTTATCTTCATCTTTTCATCACACCCCTGCGATATTCTTTGAGTATGCGTGCGGGCTGACAAGACCAGCTGTCTGTGTGGATCCAACATTACCCGGAGATATTCTTTGCATATGCGCAAATTCTGACACATTAACGCGGGCGAGGCAGTTGGATTTCTTTCGTTTGTTGTGTATAATATGCTGTAAACCCTTACGTTCCGCAAGCTGGGCGCGGCAAACTGTGTATGTTGCGGATTGTCCTGCGGTTTGCAAGCGGGGCGCGGCAATCGTATAAACAGCGAAGTGCTCTGTGCTTTGCAATCAGAACACAACAACAGAAGAATGATGAGTACCCTGCGGTGCCCGTTGGTATAAAGCCTGCGCGTCGCTGACAGGAATTCGAGGAATCAATATGGCTTTAGACGGTATCACAATATCAAATATCCGCTCCGAGCTGGAGCATACGCTTGCGGGAGGACATATATCGAAGATCATTCAGCCCGAGCCGGATGAACTGATCTTCACGATAAAAAATAACGCGAAGACTTACCGGCTTCTTCTGTCGGCAAGTGCTTCTCTTCCGCTGGTCTATATCACGTCTTCCGGGAAGCAGGCGCCGATGAACGCGCCGAATTACTGCATGCTGCTGCGGAAGCATCTGGCCGGCGGACTTCTCGAATCGGTCACCCAGCCCGGACTGGAGCGTGTGCTCTCCCTGAATGTCCGGCACAGAGATGAGCTCGGAGATCTCCGGAGTTGGCGTCTGGTCATCGAGCTCATGGGAAAGCACAGCAACATCATCCTGATCAGCGATCAGAACAAGATTGTGGATTCTATAAAGCGGGTATCCTTCAATGTCAGTTCCGTCCGCGAGGTTCTTCCCGGAAGGGATTACTTCATTCCGGAGACACAGAACAAAAGAGATCCGCTCGACATCAGCGAAGAGGATTTCAGCAGAGTCGTTTTTTCAAAGGATGCGCCTGTCATGAAGGCGGTCTACGGCGGTCTGCGCGGCATCTCCCCCGTCATGGCTGAGGAAATCTGTTGCCGGGCCGGCATTGACAGCGACGCTTCCGCCTCGGAACTTCAGGATGCGGAACGGGTACATCTGTATCATACCTTCTCACGAATGATGGACGATGTAAAGAACGAAAAATTTGAGCCGGCAATCTATTATAAAGGAAAAGATCCCTTCGAGTATGCTTCTGTTCCGCTGACGCAGTACGGAAATCTCAGGAAGGAAGGCTTCGATACCATTTCATCACTGTTGGAACAATATTACGCGGAGAAGGAACTCAGAACCAGGATCCGGCAGCGTTCCATTGATCTGCGGAAGGTCGTTCAGACAAGTCTGGAGCGAAGCGGACGGACCCTGCAGCTTCAGGAAAAACAGATGCATGATACCGAAAAGCGGGAGAAATATCGCATATACGGAGAACTTCTGAATACCTATGGATACAGCCTGACGCCGGGAGCGAAGGAACTGAAGGCAGTCAATTATTATAACAACGAACCCACCACGGTTCCGCTGGATCCGACAATGACTGCTGCACAGAACGCGAAGAAATATTTTGACCGTTACAACAAGCTCAAGCGAACCGCAGAAGCACTGGAGCAGCGGATCAAGGGCACAGAAGCGGATGTGGAGCATCTCGAGAGCATTGCGACATCTCTGGAGATCGCCCGCGACGAAAAGGATCTGCAGGAAATCCGGCAGGAGCTGGAAGACTACGGCTATCTCCGCCATCACGGACCTTCGGGAAGAAAGAAAAAGCAGGAGGCCGCACAGCCTCTGCACTACCTTTCGTCTGACGGCTTTGATATGTACATTGGAAAAAATAACTTCCAGAACGAAATGGTTACCTTCAAAATCGCCTCCGGCAGCGACTGGTGGTTCCACGCGAACGACATTCCGGGCTCCCATGTGATTGTCAAAGCAAATGGAAAAGAGCTCCCGGACCGCACCTTTGAAGAGGCAGGCAGACTTGCCGCCTACTACTCCAAGGCAAAAAATGCGCCAAAGGTAGAAATCGATTACACGCTTCGGAAGAATCTTCACAAGCCCAACGGGGCAAGGCCGGGATTTGTTCTGTACCACACGAACTACTCGCTTATGGCCGAACCGGATATTTCCGATTTGAGGGAGGTATAGCGGTTCCTTTTTTCGAGCACGAAGCATTAACGTTTCCTTCGAGAGCATGTGGCTCGGAATCACAGCAGGATAACCTCCAGTTTGTGGCACTGGTTTTCAGATAACTGTTAATTGGGAAAGTATAATTATTCATTCAGATTTTCGAATCATTTGAATAAGGGGATATCATGGCAGATACAAAGAAATTGCTCTCTTCTTCCTCTAAGAGGGGACGAAAAAAGGGCAGATCGACGGCAAATATCGGCTTTGACCAGCCGGTCCGTACAAAACTGAAGCATCGATATATGGCGGACATCCAGACCGGACTGACGAAGGAACAGGTTGAGGAATATACCAGACACGGCTGGGACAACCGGTCGGTCGCACCGCCTTCGAAGACGGTAGGACAGATCATCAAGGGAAATACGCTGACTTATTTTAACGGAATATTTCTGCTGCTCTCCGTACTCCTGATTATCGCCGGCTCGTATCGTGACCTGTCCTTCCTGCCGATCATTATCGCGAATGCAATGATTGGTATCGTGCAGGAGATCGCAGCCAAAAATACGCTGGACAAACTGAACGTCCTGAACGCTCCAAAGGCAAAAGTCGTCCGTTCCGGCAAGATCAGAACAATTCCGGCGGAAAAGCTGGTCCTCGACGACATCGTTATTTTTTCCGCGGGAAATCAGATTCCCGCAGACGCCGTTATTGTGGACGGACAGGTGAAGGTCAACGAATCCCTGTTGACCGGTGAATCGGATGAGATTTCCAAGAAACCGGGCGACAAGCTGATGTCCGGTTCCTTCATTGTATCCGGAAGCTGCTATGCCCGACTGGAAAAAATCGGCGAGGACTCCTATATCAACAAGCTGACGACCCAGGCAAAGGCAGCCAGGGAGGGAGAACAGTCGGAAATGATCCGTTCGCTGAACCGGATCGTTATGATCGCCGGCATCAGTATCGTCCCGATCGGAATTCTCCTGTTCTATCAGTCCTACTGGCAGCAGGGGCTCGAGCTTCAGGAAAGCATCACTTCCATGGTAGCGGCCGTGATCGGAATGATTCCAGAAGGTCTCTATCTTCTCTCCAGCGTCACCCTTGCGGTCAGTACCGGAAGACTCGCGCTGAAAAAGGTTCTGGTGCACGATATGAAGTGCATCGAGACACTGGCAAGAGTTGATGTTCTCTGTGTCGATAAGACCGGAACAATCACCGAGAACAAAATGCTGATTAACGACGTGATCACACTCCCGCCGTATGAGGAGGACGCGACGATACCGGCCATCGAAGAGCTGTTGAGCGACTTTTCGGCAGCTCAGAAGGCGGACAACATCACGATGCAGGCGATGAAGGATCATTTCACCAGCACCTCGGGCGCACGTCCGCTCGCTGTGACCGGGTTCTCCTCCGCCTGGAAGTATTCCAGCGTCACCTTCCAGAGCGGCGCGTATGTGCTCGGCGCACCGGAGTTTGTCCTGAAGGAGGACTACCACCTGTATCAGGACACCATTGAGGAGCAGAGCCGGAAGGGCTATCGTGTGCTTGTGTTCGGAAAATATCAGGGAACGCCGGATGGAAACGAGCTGACCGGGAAGGTTACCGCGCTCTGTCTGGTTGTCGTGAAAAACAAGATCCGGAAGGATGCGGATAAGACCTTCCAGTTCTTCCACCGCCAGAATGTAGAGGTCAAGGTCATCTCCGGAGATAATCCGGTAACGGTATCCGAGGTTGCGAAGCAGGCGGGAATTGCGAACTCTGACCTGTACATCGACGCGACGACGCTAAAGACAAAGGAAGATATCTATGACGCGGTGACGCGGTATACGGTCTTCGGCCGTGTCACGCCGAACCAGAAGCGTGAATTTGTCCACGCGCTGAAGGCGCACGGACGCACCGTCGCGATGACCGGTGACGGTGTCAATGATGTTCTCGCTCTTAAGGACGCGGACTGCTCTGTCGCCATGGCCGCAGGATCTGACGCGGCGGCTCAGGCCTCCCAGCTCGTTCTTCTCGACAATGATTTTGCGCATATGCCGGAAATCGTTATGGAGGGACGGCAGGTTGTCAACAACATGGAGAGATCCGGAAGTCTCTTCCTTGTAAAAAACATTTTCTCCCTGCTGCTCGCGGTCTTCTCGATCATCGCCGGATTCACCTACCCGCTGAGGCCGTCCCAGATCTCCCTGATCAGTATGTTCACCATCGGCCTTCCCGGATTCCTGATGTCACAGATTCCGGATCACACATTGATCCACGGAAGATACATGAGTAATGTCCTTCTGAAGGCAATGCCGGCTGCGCTCACCGATTTTATTGTTGTTGCGAGCCTGGTTGTATTTGGAGAGGTCTTCGATGTAAGCTCGGTGGATATTTCGACAGCCTGCGCGATTCTGATGGCAATTGTCGGATTCATGATTCTGTTCCATATCATCAAGCCGATGGACCGGTACAAAACCGCGATCTGGCTGGTGTGTGTGGCGGGCATGACCTTGTTCCTCCTTCTCTTCCATTCCTTCTTTGGCATTACGGGAATGTCAATGCGCTGCATCATGCTGTTTGTGGTCTTCTCGATCACGACAGAGCCGATCCTCCGATATCTGATCCGGCTCATAAGACTTGTGAACATCGGATACAACCGGCTGAGGGACCGCTTTTCGGAGAGATTTTCCTGATTGAAAATAAGGAGCATACATTTTCAGGATGAATGCTTCTCAGGACGAATGCTTCTCACGGCGGATCCTTATTACAATTCACATAAATGAAGAGACTGCAGATAAACAGTCCATGATCATTCATGGCGGTTCATCTGCGGTCTCTTTATACTTATATGGATTTATACTTATATGGAAACGAGGACTGCTGCCCGGCTATGCGGGAAGCAGCCCTCGTCTCATCAATTTACGCGAACAGTGAGCCGCAGCCGAATGCGAAGTATTCGTGTGCGGCGAGCGTCGCGATAGCGAGATAAAACTCGCGCAGCGTGTTTTATCTCGTTTTCAGGTTCTGCCGGGATTGCCCTGCACGGGGCATCCGGGTATCTATCTGTCCTGTCAGACCGGGTAAGCCTTGTCTTCCTTGTCTCCCTTGGAAGCGTCAACGCCGGTCTTCTGCGCGTCTCTGTACTTGAAGAAGTCCATGGCAACCTGCGGGAACAGCGCATAGCTGAGGGTATCCTCAGGCTGCTCCTTGTATGCGGCAACCTCTTTCTCGAGCTTGTCCATCTCAGGAGCAATGTCATCTGCAGGACGATGCGTGATCGGCTTCGTATCGCCGAGTGCTTTCTTCTGCAGCTCCGGATTTACCGGATCCGTGGTCTTGCCGTATTTGCCGGCAAGGATATCCTTCGTCTCCTGTGTGATCATCTTATAGCGCTCTCCCATGATCACGTTGAATACTGCCTGCGTTCCGACAATCTGAGAAGAAGGAGTAACCAGCGGCGGATTTCCGAGATCCTTACGAACCTTCGGAACCTCTTCCAGAACATCGTAATATTTGTCCTCTGCGTGCTGCTGTTTCAGCTGACTGGTCAGGTTCGAAAGCATGCCGCCCGGTACCTGATATACGAGAGTCTTGATGTTAACGCCCATGTTCTTCGGATTCAGCAGTCCGTTGTCCAGGCACTCGTCTCTGTACGGACGGAAGTAATCGGCGATCTCCTCCAGAAGCTTCATGTCAAGGCCGGTATCATAGGGCGTGCCCTGGAAGGTCTTGACCATAACCTCTGTAGCCGGCTGAGAGGTTCCCATCGCAAACGGTGACATCGCAGTATCGATGATGTCAACGCCTGCCTCAACTGCCTTCAGATAGGTC
This sequence comes from Bilifractor sp. HCP3S3_D3, assembly GCF_052063915.1. Lineage (NCBI taxonomy): Bacteria > Bacillati > Bacillota > Clostridia > Lachnospirales > Lachnospiraceae > Bilifractor > Bilifractor sp. HCP3S3_D3. The sequence goes on along the minus strand of NZ_JBQHWP010000008.1, from coordinate 93,724 downwards.
ATGGAAGCCACACCTGAGGTGTAATGGGTGTGAAGCTCGATCGGAAGGCTCGTCGCCTCCTTCAGAGCGGTTACAAGCTCTGTTGCCTCATAAGGAAGAAGCAGACCTGCCATATCCTTGATACAGATGGAATCCGCTCCCATCTCCTCGATTGCCTTTGCCTTGGAAGTCCAGTAATCCAGTGTGTAGGAATCTCCGAGAGTATAGGACAGGGCAATCTGTGCCTCCGCGCCCTTCTCCTTCTTCGCTGCCTTTACACAGGTTTCCAGGTTGCGGAGATCGTTCATGCAGTCAAAGATACGTATGATGTCGATTCCGTTCGCAACGGATTTCTGTACAAAATACTCGACCACATCGTCTGCATAGGGCTTGTATCCGAGGATATTCTGACCACGAAACAGCATCTGCAGCTTGGTGTGCTTGAAGCCGTCACGCAGCTTGCGGAGTCTGTCCCACGGATCCTCGTGAAGGAAACGCAGACAGGAATCAAAGGTCGCGCCGCCCCAGCACTCTACTGCGTGATAGCCGACCTGATCCATTTTATCTACGATTGGAAGCATCTCAGACGTGGGCATACGAGTCGCAATCAGTGACTGATGCGCATCACGAAGAATTGTCTCCATGATTTTAACCGGTTTTTTCTCAATTTCAGCCATTCTAAGCTCTCCTATTTGTTATGTCCCCGCGGAGCATGACGCGTAACCGGTCATGTTCTGCGGGTAAACTTATACAGTTTATAGTATTCATGTATACAATGTATCGTACGGCGACCATTTTCATATCACTGATGTTACTGCTCACCCCAACTATGCACGGCAGGGATTTTGCAGTCCTGTTGCCTTCGCAAACTGGCTGTATTCGTGATGCGTGAACAGTAACATCACATAGCCCGCCTGCGGGGCATGGCCGTCTTCTGTCTTCAGGATCCGGTATTACTTGACACCGTATACAGCCATGAAGGTACCGGCTGCTACCGCGGTACCGATAACACCTGCAACGTTCGGTCCCATCGCATGCATCAGCAGGAAGTTGGTCGGATCTGCCTCCGCGCCGACCTTTTGAGATACACGGGCTGCCATCGGAACGGCGGATACACCGGCGGATCCGATCAGCGGGTTGATCCTGCCGTGGGTCAGGAAGCACAGAAGTTTACCGAGAAGAACACCTCCGGCTGTACCGAAGATAAATGCCACGAGTCCGAGAACGACGATCTTCAGCGTATCCGCGTTCAGGAATGCTTCGGCACTTGTTGTCGCGCCGACTGAAGTACCCAGAAGGATAACGACGATATACATCAGTGCGTTGGAAGCGGTCTCTGTCAGCTGCTTAACCACTCCGCTCTCACGGAAGAGGTTTCCAAGCATCAGCATACCGACAAGCGGAGCGGTCGTCGGAAGAATCAGACATACGACTACGGTGATAACGATCGGGAACAGGATCTTCTCCAGTTTGGAAACCGGGCGAAGCTGTGCCATCTTGATCTTGCGCTCCTTCTCTGTGGTCAGAAGCTTCATGACCGGCGGCTGGATGATCGGAACCAGGGACATATAGGAATATGCCGCCACGGCGATCGGTCCCATCAGCGCGGTCTGTCCGAGCTTTCCGCACAGGAAGATGGAGGTAGGACCATCCGCACCGCCGATGATGGAGATGGCTGCCGCAGCTTTTCCGTTAAAGCCCATGAAGATGGCCAGGAAATATGCGACATAGATACCAAGCTGTGCCGCGGCGCCCATCAGGAAAGAAATCGGGTTTGCGATCAGCGGACCGAAGTCTGTCATTGCGCCGACACCCATGAAGATCAGGGACGGCAGAATTGACCATCCGTCGAGCTGGAAGAAGTACCAGAGCAGACCGCCGGCCTGGCTGGAGCCGGAAGCTGTTACCGTCGGCGCCGCCATGATGTCGGGATAGATGTTTACAAGGAGCATTCCGAATGCAATGGGAACCAGCAGAAGCGGTTCAAAATCATGAGCGATTGCAAGGTACAGAAATACAAACGCAACAACGATCATGATGACATTGCCCCAAGAAATATTAAAAAATGCAGTCTGATGAATCAGATTGTTCAGGGTTGTTGCTATCATTTTATTACCTCCGGGTGATATGTGCAGAATCTTGCGGGAATCAGTTCATTGTAGCGAGAACGTCACCGGATTCTACCGCATCACCAACGGCAACGTTAATGGACGCAACGGTGCCGTCCTTCGGAGCAACGACCGGGATCTCCATCTTCATTGCTTCCAGTGTTACAATCGCGTCGCCGGCGGATACAGATGAACCTACAGCAGAATCCACTCTGACGATTTTTCCGGGAACAGAAGCGGTAACCGGTGTAGATCCCTGTGCGCCGGAAGAAGCGGGAGCTGCTGCCGGTGCCGGTGCGGGAGCCGGTGCTGCAGCCGGAGCGGGAGCTGCTGCCGGTGCTGCAGCGGGAGCCGGTGCTGCCTGCTGAACCGCACCATTTGTAATGCCTTCCTCAACGGTAACCTGATAAACGGTACCATTCACTGTAATTGTGTAATTCTTCATAATTGGAATTTCCTCCTTAATTAACGTCAATGAAACGTCAGTAATTAAACGTCAGTCAAGCGTTCCTCTACGAGAACGAAATCTTTTATACACGCTTCCATCTTCTGGTACCGACCTTGCGTACCGAACGAACTACATATCCGCTTCCGGAAGGATTGTCCTCCATGGCAGCTGCAATTGCTGCAGCAATTACTGCGGCGATCTCGGGATCATTTGCGTCAAGTCTGGCTGCAGAATCTGCTGTGCTTTTTTTGCCAGCCGGAACGGCCGCAGATCTGGTTGCCGCCGGCTGTTCAGCTTTTTTTGAGGTTGCTGCCCCTGCGCTCTGTTTCGCTTTCTTGGCGTTTGAATCCGGGATAAAACGGAACAGGCTGATCACAACAATCAGGATAATCAGAATCGCAAATACGGTGATCAGACCGACGGCCATGTTCTCAGCTGCAGAAGCCATTTTCTCTCCGAGCGAGTACTGCGTCGTCATTTCATAATTGACAAGCCCTGACGGAACGATGTTTCCATTTACAACAGTCTCAGCGGTGTTGAAATACATCGTGACATCTGATTTGTAGTGTTCAAAGGAAACAACCGCGTTTACGACAATTGTCTGGTCACTGGAGTCGTTCTGATTTACGCTGACGGAGTCAACGCTCTTGAATGCTCCAAGCTCGTCTCTGTCTTCCATCCAGGCATCATACAGAACGGAGTATCCCTGACCATTCTGGTCAAGGCTCTTCAGATCATCGTCGCTCAGTGTGTATACCTGATTCAGGAAGGAGGTAACCGAATCCACATACTGGGAGGCGGTGTCCTCATCCACGCTCGCAAATACAGGCATCGCGCTGAACAGGAAGGTCATGCATAATGTCAGGAGAAGGAGCACAGATATTTTTTTCTTCATTGTTTTCATATCTTCAACCTCTCTTATACAGTGCCGTGTTTCTTGTCCGGGCGGAACTCTCTCTTCGTGAAGAGCATGTCGAACGCTCCGATCAGATACTTTCTCGTCTCGGAAGGATCAATCACAGTGTCCACATATCCCCGAGCCGCGGCGGATTTTACGCTGTTCTGAAGCTCATCGTACTTCGCGGCCTCTGCCTTGATGGTCTCACCGTCCTTGCCGTCATACATGATCTTTGCAGCTGCGAGAGAATCCATCATGCCGATTTTCGCGTCCTTCCAGGCATATACGAGATCCGCGCCGATGGACTTGCTGTTCATGGTCAGATATGCGCTGCCGAAAGCCTCGCCGGTGATGACATTGATCTTCGGGGTCGTTGCGTTCGCAAATGCGAAGGTAAGCTTTGCTACCGCGTCAGCCATGTTGTTCTCGGAGCATTTCACCGCCTTGAAGCCGGTAACATTTGTGAAGGTAACAAGAGGAATGGAGAAGGCGTCGCAGAAATTCACGAACTCCGCCGCTTTCTTCGCGCCGCGGGCGCTGATCACCTTTCCGTATTCTTCTTTGCTACCGTCTTCCGCGTATTTTGCGGACCGGTTCGCGACAACGCCGACGGTATAGCCGTTCAGCTTGATGAATGCCGTTGTCATATCCGGGCCAAAGGCAGGTTTGGATTCAAAAAATACACCGTCGTCACTGATGCGGGGAAGCATAAGCGCCGGATCCTCGATGCAGTTTGCGAGATCCGCGCTCACACGGTTCAGATCATCCGTCGTCTCTGCGTAGGACATATCATCTTCATTATTAGAAGGAAGCATATTCACCAGAGCGCGCATCTGTGCGATGATCTCCGCCTCTGTGCCGGTTCCGTCAACATTTCCGGTCTCGGAAGCCTGATAGTCTGCTGCGGAGGTATCACAGGAAGATTCGTTGTTGCCGGCAAGAGCGTTCGGAGAATTCACAAACAGCTTCGCTTTTCCGGACTCCATGAATGTGAAATCACCCATTGACGGAACTATAGCCATACCGCCGCCGCAGGTACCAAAGATACCGGTGATCTGCGGAACTACACCGGATGCGTCCGCCTGTGCCATGTAAATCTGACCGAAAGCGTTCAGGCCATCGGTTGCCTCTTCCAGTCGGAGACCTGCGCAATCGATCAGTCCGATTACCGGAGCGCCTGTCTTGACGGCAAGCTCATAGATCCTTACGATTTTCTTTGCGTGCATCTCACCGACAGTTCCCTTCAATACGGAAGCGTCCTGACTGTAGACGTATACAGGGTTATTGTCGATCAGACCGTAGCCCGTGATTACGCCGTCTGAAGGAGCTTTCTTCTCAGACATGCTGAAATCGGTACTTCTGGCGGTGACGCCGGCTCCGATCTCAACAAAGCTGCTCGGGTCAAGGAGGGAATTAATTCTCGTTCTTGCCGCGCTTTGCGTACTGTTGCTCATATCTTTACCTCCATAAATGATTAAAAAAACCAAATTTTTTCACAAATACTACTATAGCTTGTTTTTATTGTTATTTCAACAAAAATGGCCGGGATATATTCTGTTCACGGCATAGAAAAAGGCCCTGAAATCGTTTCACTTTTTGTTAGCTTTTTCACAAAAAAATCATTGACTTTTCATAAAAATATTATACGCATATCAAATCGAGCGGTTTTTGAACGTTTATAAATTGAGAACATATAAATAAACGAGACCTGGTGCGTAATAAACGCGCTTTTAAAGTCACTGTGTATAAAGGCGTTTTACTAAAGAGAAATATTCTGAGCGTTCATAAATGTCACTGAATATATGGACATATTCAAATACAACAGTAAGTGTGTCTTAAGATATCGTTTAAAATGAAAGTACATTAAATGGACATATTTGGATAATAGAAAAGAATCATAACAGAACTGGAAAGGAATCAAAACAGAGCAAAGAAAAGAGGCGAAGAAAGGAGAAAAAAATGAGAAAAAATAAGAAAAATGAGAGCAGAAAATCAGTCCGACCGTGTGACTGATCTTCTGCTCTCAGCAGATGATCGCTATATTTTATCTTTATCGTTCAGCAGCGTTGTACAGGAAGGTGATGCACTGTCCGCGTGTACAGGTGTTTTCCGGGCTGAAGGTTGAAGGGGAGGTACCGTTTGTGACCTTCTCAGCCGCTGCCCAGTTCACAGCATCGTAATAATAACTGCCCTTCTGTACGTCTGAGAATATAGATTCGTCAGGCAATGCAGAATCTGTATTCCCGAGTATCTTGTAAAGAAAAGTAACGATCTGCCCTCTTGTGCATGGACTATCCGGACTGAAAGTGGAGGCGGAGGTCCCGTTCGTAACACCGTGCGCCAGCGCCCATTTTACCGCATTATAATAATAATCTCCCGCGCTTACATCTGTGATAGCGCTGATTTCGGACGATTGAGGGATTTCACCGCTCCCATATTTCTTGTAGAGAAAGGTGATCACCTGCGCCCGGGTACATTTCTGGTCCGGTGAAAATCGCGTCGCTGAGGTACCTGAGGTAATCCCTGTCTCTTTTGCCCAGTACACAGGATAATAATAAAATTTTGAAGGACTGGAAACATCTGAAAACATAGAGGCGGAGCTGTTATCCGTGAATGCCTTGATCCGGATGTTGTTCAAGGATGTGGTGTACTGGTCTTTCCACACACCGTTTTCGAGAATAAAGCTCTCTCCCGGAGCAGATGATGAAGTCAGCCGGATGACCCGGTTTCCGTTTGCGTCAGTCACATATTTGGATTCCTCAGCCAGAAATCCGCAGTTACTTTCCTTCCCCGTCAGCGTGACGACGACGGAAAAAGTTCCTCCTTTTCCCAGAAGAACCGGACTGGAGAGCGGAACCTGAATCAGACCGGAACAGTCTGTATAACCTTCTGCCGTTGCTTCCTTAACCGGAATCCCACTGAGCGGATCCGAAGGATTTTTGAGCTGCCGGTAAACTTCTACCCTGTAGGAAGTATTTGTCGTACTGATCCCGATGGTAACCGCCTTCAGAATCTCCTGGCTGTTTCCAGCCTTCACGGTGAATACATTCGCTGCAGTTAAACCTCCCTCGGAACTTCTGGCGTTCAGGGAAGCACTGCCGAGACATCCGTCATACTGATAGTTATTGTCGAAGTCGTCTGCTGATGAAAAATCGGCGGAGTAGGCGGCGGCACTGATGGTCGGGTCTGAATAGGACAGCCAGAAGTATGCGGTCTTGTTGATATCAGAAGTTCCTCCCCAGCTGTTGCGCACCAGCCATGCACCGTTTGAGGACGGCTGACTTCCACTCTGAAATGCCGATGATGGAAAATTGTCATCCCATCCGACGATCAGAACCGAATGATTTGCTGCCGGGGCAGATCCGGGTGAAGCTGGATAATAATAGGCGCACTTGTCCGAATAATGATTGTTTATTGCGGCGCTGTCGTCATAATATGAAATCATGACACCGCCTTTTGCCTTCACATAGGATTTGACCGTCTGCCTGTTCTCGGAAATATTAATGCGGTAGATGTTCCTGACATGTGAGAGGTCATTCCTTGCCGACGAAGCACTCACACCGCGAAAAGATGCTGCATTTCCATAGGGCGCAAGGGATTCATCTGAGGCACCGTACCACTGCGAAAGTGTCAGAAGGGCAAGCCAAGGGTTCCCTCCGAGTGTCAGATAATTACCGCCTCCGACAATTTCGGAGGAATCTCCCTTCATTCCGCCGAGCGGGTCAGCCTGCGTATGATAAGTATTCCATGCAAGGGCAAGCTCACTGTAATCCACAGAAGAAGTTGCCAGATTCTTCATACACATGTTGATTTCCGCAAGTCCCAGCGTCGAAAAAGCCCAGCATGTCTGGTACGCTTTTTGATTTCCAACCGCAGGGTATGAATGAAGCGTTTCCGTAATGTTATCGGGATACGAGGTCTCATTCGCAGCGCCAAACAAGAGGGAACGGCTATTGCTTTCCGGATAGTTTTCTATAGCCGCAGGAACTTCTTCCCGGATATCCAGAAAGCCATTCGAAATATGTGATAAAACAGCAGAATCCTCCGCGTAAACAGCGATCGGGCACGCAAGCCCGATCGCTCCAGTCAGGATCAAAGTCCGCAGAAAAATCTTTCTGCGGCAGGATCTCCTGCGAAGAATTCTGCCTTTCCGATTAATAATCTTCCTTTTCATGTGACGGAAAATACTCCTTGAATCGTTCAGCCCTTTAGTCCACGTGTCTGACGATCCATATCTTCCACCACAATATCAAAAATCTCACCGAGAGATCTTCCGTATTTCAGGATATCCCAGGGCTCATTTGTGTGGAAATGGATCTTGATAAGATCCTCATCGCCCGCGGCAATCAGGCTGTCACCTTTGAAATGCTCTGTGATATATTCAGAGATCTCATCCTCATCCAGATCCTCACCTTCAATCAGGAGCTGGGTGTCATAGCGGAATTCAAGTGTCTGTTTTGGAAGTTTCATATACTGTCTCCTTACATATTTTTTGTCTATTACACGCGCTTCGCGACAGGTCGCCTGTCTGCGTTTTCGAAGAGCCTTTTGTATCTCGAACTGTATAAGCTACGGATTGCTCCGTGCTTCGCACTCCCGCAATCCTACAGGTATTCGCGTTTCCGCCGTGTTTCACACGGCTTCACGCTCATACCTGTTGCCTTCGAAATCGCATACAGTCTCTTACACACGCTTCGCGCGTGACGATCCTGTCTGCGTTTTCGAAGAGCTTTTTGTATCACGAACTGTATAAGTCCCCGCGTCACTTCGCTGCTTCGCAGCTTCCGTGCCGCTAACAGGTATGAGCATTCTCGCGCTGCTTCACACCGCTCCATGCTCATACCTGTTGTCGTCGCTAATGTTCTTGCCCACTGGTGAGCAAGCTCCCCGTGGGCCAAGAACATTGCGACTGGACTTATACAGTATTATACCATACTTCTTCGTGGGGGTGTAGGACTGAAAAAGGCGGACGGGTATCATTTGTCCATTTTTCTCTTTCGGATCCGGAGGGCGCTGAGCCAGGTGATTCCCGCTACTGCGGCGATGGTAAGTATCCATCCCCATACCGGCATCTTGCGGATATTGAAGCATCGGACATTGACCCACATCTGGTTGATTACACTGTTTTTCTGAGGATTAAAGTAGATCATGATTGAGGACCGGCTGATGGCATCGCTGCTCGGGTACTGCGCGGAGAGCTGCCGTTTCGTCTGCTCTTCCGGAACCTTCAGGACATAATCTCCCGTTCCGTCCGGAGAGAAGAAATAATTGACATCATAATCCACGGTGTCCTTTTCATCCGGTTCCGCTCCGTAATTCCATTTCAGATACTCAAAGATCCTCGGATCCGTACCTCCGGAGATGACTGAAGTATATCCGATATAATACATATTTCGGATGACATTGTCCGGCCGTGAGAGAAAGTTGATAAATGCTTCGGCAGCCTGCTGCTTCTGCGTATCTTTGCCGATTCCCCTCTTGAGCATCACCCAGCCGTCGAAGTAGATGTTGGTAGCCTCCCTGGGCACTGCAAAATTGAGGGTGTAATTATCTTCGTCTGCCTGATCCATCGTATAGACCGCGTCTCCGGACCACTGGTAATTCGCAAGCACCTTCCCGGTAATCATATCTGCCTTTCCGGCATCGGTCTCGAAGGAGTAAACATTATCCTTCACATTCTGAAGATAATCCTGAACTTCGGCGATCATCTCCGGAGAAGTGTCATTCATGACATCCTCCAGGTTCTGATGATAGTCCGGGTCATTCACAAAAGCTGCGGATGTAAGCTCTTTAGATTTCAGGGCACCGATCGCCATAAAGTAAGAGTCTCTTACATTGTCCTTGATCGTCAGCTTTCGTCTGAACTTTGGATTATCGAAAAGCGTCCACGTGGAAGCCTCATCCTCGGTTATGTATTTCGGATTATAGACAATACCGGTAATGCCCCACATGTATCCCGCCGCATATTTTCCCCATGTTTCTCCGTTGATTTCCTTTGACTGAAAAATATTGTTGATATAGGGGGATACGCCACGCGAATAGTAATTATTTGTATCACTGGTATCATAAAAATGATCGGAAAGCGGAAGAAGCTGGTCTTCGGACATCAGCTTCATGATCATGTATTCAGAGGGACAGATCAGATCGTACACATCTCCGAGCGTGAGCATGTTGTACAGATCCTCATTTGTACCGAAGGTTGAATACTCAACCCGGACTTTTTTGCCGTAGGTCTGATAGTACCAGGTTTCAAAATCATCAATCAGAGAGTTCTTCCCGAAGATATCTCCGCTGTCCAGATCAATTGTTTCATCCTCACTCCAGTCACCGGTGTCAATATACTCTTCCCAGTTGCAGACACGAAGCGTGATGACATCGTCCTTATCCTCTGCATCCGTTCCGGAGGATGAACCGCTTGTAACGACGGTATTTTTCTGAGTGGTCTTCTCTTTCGAAGCGGCTGTCTGGATCGCGTAGACAGGCGTTGGTATGTACATCGTACCTGCCAGAAGACCGGCGAGAAGAAATGCAGTTATTTTTTTCATGCTCTTTGCGCCTCCTCTTTTTTCGCGGTACGGATATTCACAATGGCAACAAAGAGAATCACGACGGCAAAAATAATCGTCGAGAGTGCCCACAGAGCCGTCTTGATCGTCGTCTGTGATCCCTTTGTGGCATTGACAACATAGGTGCTGATGGTATTGAAGGTAGCCGGCTTGGTGTATGTCGTGATGAAATAGTCATCCAGTGACAGCGTGATTGCAAGACCGAATCCGGATATGATGCCCGGAACGATCTGCGGGATGACCACCTGGGTCAGGGCGCCGAATGGAGTGGCTCCGAGATCCAGCGCTGCCTCATACAGCGCGGAGTCCATCTGCCGGATCTTCGGCATGACAGACAGGTAGACAAAGGGCGCGCAGAGGGTGACATGCCCGATCACAAGCGGAACAAAGGTGTCCTTGGAGACGCCGAGTACCACAACAAGCAGAATGCAGATGGAGAAACCCGTCACCACATCGGCGTTGATGACCGGGATCTGGTTGATTGTAGAAATCGCGGCATTCACCTTTCTTTTTGAATAGAAGGATCCGATCGCTCCGATCGTTCCGAGAAAAGTGGCAAGCACAGCGGAGCCGACTGCCAGAAGCAGCGTTCCGCCGATCATCTGCAGGAGCTCGGGTGTTGTGAACAGCGTTACATAGTTGTGCATGGAGAAACCACGGATGGAGCCGATATTTGTGGCATCTGTGAAGCTGTACACCGCGAGAATGAGGATCGGCAGATACAGAACCAGAAGCATGATGCACAGGAAAACAGACGTTCCGATCTTTTTTTTCACAGCAATGCTCCTCCTCTCTGATTATCTTCCTCGCCGGACCCCGAAAGCAGGGTGAACAGGCAGATCAGACCGAGCAGAATCAGCGCGATCATTGATCCCGCGTGCCAGTTGTAAGCGGCAAAATAGCTGCCGATCAGACTTCCCATGATGTAGGTACTGTTGTTCAGCATGTCCAGTACAACATAGTTGGTCATCGCCGGGAGAAAAACCATCGACACACCGCTGATGATTCCCGGAACAGAAAGCGGAAGCGTCACTGAGAGAAAAGTGCTGCGCTCATCCGCGCCGAGATCCATGGCAGCCTCCCGAAGCGCGCCGTCCAGCCTCGAAATCGTCGTATAGATCGGCAGGATCATAAACGGAAGAAAATCGTAGGTCATACCGATCACGGAATTCAGGAAGGGATACATGGAAAGATTCCCCTCCAGGAATGTCAGTATTTCCTTCATGGCGGTGATCCTCAGGGAAAAATTAATCCACATCGGCATCACAAAGATCATGACGATCACTGATTTGGATTTCAGTGAGCTCATAGCCAGGATGTACGCGGTCGGATAAGCCAGAAGCAGGCAGACGATGGTTGTCACCGCCGCTATGGCAAAACTGTATATTAATGTTCCGAGGGCATTCGGATCCGTAAAAAAGCCCGCCAGATTGGCGAAGGTGAAGTGCCCCTGCCCGTTCGTAAAAGCATAGAAAAACAGCACGACAAGAGGCAGCACAACAAACAGGATCAGAAATACCGAGTATGGAATACCAAGGGTTTTTCTGGAAAACTTCATAATAAAATCTCCTGTCAGGAAAAATCAAATATAATAAGTCCGGTCGCAATGTTTCCGGCACAACGGGGAGCTTGCTCACAAGTGGACCAGAACATTATCCTTCACTTCTTCCGGTCATAGACAAATTTTATCTTGTCGAGAGGCATGATCAGGCTGACCCGGTCTCCCATATTCCAGAGATCCTCATCGTACACGACAAAATCCTGCTCAAGATCAGTCTGGATGACATAGCTGTAGTGGTCGCCCTGATAAATGAGGTTGGAAATATTGCCCTGCACCAGACCGGCGTCCTGTTCGTCTGTCATCTCGATATCCTCCGGCTGAATCTCCACCCGGATCCGTGTGCGGTTCAGATCAATGACATCCCCCTGCGCGTCGACCAGAGAACCGTCCTCCAGACGACGGCTTCCGGTGATGATCTTCGTGACGCTGGTCTCAATCTTCTGACCGTTGTATTCCAGACGGAAATCTCTGTTGATATCCGCGTAAAAGACATTCGTATGATCCTCGGCAATCATGACGTGGATTCCGTCCGGCTCGACAAAGAGGCCGACACGGCTTCCGACAGACGCATTCTTTGTAGACTGGATCTCATACTCGTATTTGCCGGCGGTCACCGTGATCTCATAATGAATTCCCTTGAATATGACATTGGTTACGGTTCCCTGTACAATGCCCTTTTCCGGAGCGGTGATCTCGATATCCTCCGGGCGCACGACTGCCGTGATATGCGTTCCCTCCGCCACATCATCGACACAGTCAAATTCACCGCCGCCGAAGCGGACTCTGCGCTTCCCGGTCATGATGCCATTGAAGATATTGGACTCACCGATGAAGTCGGCGACAAAAGCATTGATCGGCTCGTTATAGATATCTTCCGGAGTCCCGATCTGCTGGACCTTCCCCTCATTCATGACCACAATCTTGTCCGACATAGTCAATGCCTCCTCCTGATCGTGGGTGACATAGATGAAGGTGATACCGAGCTTGTCATGCATATCTTTCAGCTCGTACTGCATCTCCTGCCTCATCTTCAGATCCAGCGCCCCAAGCGGTTCATCCAGAAGCAGAATCTCCGGCTCGTTCACCAGAGCGCGCGCGATGGCAATCCTCTGCTGCTGTCCGCCCGAAAGTGTCGATACATTCCGGCGCTCAAAGCCCTCCAGGTCCACGAGAGCGAGGACCTTTTTCACCTTCTTCTCGATGAGATCCTTCGGAGTCTTCTTCTGTTTCAGGCCATATGCGATGTTGTCGTGAATGTTCATGTGCGGAAAAAGCGCGTATCGCTGAAAGACCGTGTTGATCGGCCGGCGGTACGGCGGAAGATCCGTGATGGATCTTCCGTTCAGAAGGATCTCACCGGAAGTCGGAAGATCAAAACCCGCAATCATCCGGAGCGTCGTGGTTTTTCCGCAGCCGGAAGGACCCAGGAAGGTTACGAACTCCCCGCGCTTTACCTCCAGGTTAAAATCCGTCACTGCGCTGAAGCCGTCCTCGAAGGAGCGGGTGACATGTTTTAATTCGATAATATTTGTGCTCTCCATCGTACAAAAACCTCTCAAAATGATATAGAAAAACCTGATTCAGAACATCGGCGGCGTGCTGATCCAGATCAGCTTTGCAGGTCTGGCGGATTGATTCGCAATCCGGTGATCCTTCTCCGTCCTGTAGTAAAAGCTTTCGCCCGCTTTCACGTGATAGACCTTGTCTCCGAGATAGAGACTGATGCGTCCGCTGAGGACATAGCCGAACTCCTCCCCAGTATGAGGCTTGTCCTCATCCAGACTTTCATGCGGCTGAATGACGACCAGAAGCGGCTCCATCTGAAACTTCAGGGCACCCGGGATCAGCCATGTCCGGCTGTTTCCTGCATCATCCGTCTTGACAAAGTAATCTCCGGGGGAGAAAACGACCTGCTCCTTCTCTCCTTCCTTAAAAAAATCCGCCGGCGTCGTGCCGAGGATTTCAATCAGATTCATCAGCGTCTCCACGGAAGGCGACACCTGCCCGTTTTCCAGCTGCGAGATAAAGCCCTTGGTGAGCTCGGACCGGTCCGCCAGCTCCTGCTGCGTCAGATCATTCCGGTTTCGCAGATCCCGGATCCGTCTGCCGATGTTGGCATTAATTTCATCTGTATTCATTAAGATTAATCCTTTCGGTTGTCATAGGCGGAAGCCCACCGTCTTCAGGTCGTGAGCAGTTGATGTCACACGCTGCCTCAGATCGTGCCATACTCCGCAAGTAAACACAAAGTGTTCTGACGCTAAACCATTTATCCAGAGACGATTATACTAGCAATAAACAAAAAGTCAACTATTAATGATACAGTTAACATTGCAACGAGATAAAACACGCTGCGCGAGTTTTATCTCGCTATCGCGACGCTCGCCGCACACGAATACTTCGCATTCGGCTGCGGCTCACTGTTCGCGTAAAAAAACAGGTATGAGCATGCAGTGACGCATTAGCGGCACTTGAATGCTCATACCTGTTAGCGGCAATACTTGCAGCTATTCTGCGGCAAAATTTTCAGCCATTCTGCAGCAATATTTTGCGGTTCTTCTCCGCGTAATGAATATTACACTACGGAAATATAATATTCATCTCCCCGTTTGCGTCTGTTTCCGGATCACCCAGGAAGAAATTCCTCGTGATGTTCTTCTTCATGGCCTCCTTCATGTCCTCGAAGGAATGATAGGCTTCCCGGCTGTACTCAAAAACAGGGTTTCTCTGCGCCGTGCCGCGTGTCGTAATGGCGTACTGCAGCTGCTGCAGGTAATCCACCTCTTCCACCCATCCGTCGTCAAGCGCGCGGAGGATACATTGGCGCATGTAGTCCTGTGCCTGCTCCTGATGATCAAAAGTAGAGATTTTCCGGTCATAGAGCTTTGCGGCATACTGCTGCATTCGCCGGAGAAGCTCGTTCGGATCTTTATGAGGTGTCAGAATCTCCGGGTCCAGCTCGTAAGAAAGATTGTCCAGAACATACCGGGTAAGTTCATGTTCCTGCAAGTCCGGATGTGATTTTACAAAGGACGTCAGCGCATCGTTGATGATGCCCCACATTGTCTCTCTGTCGATCTGTGCCCGGTCAAGCAGCCGGTTTCTCGCACCGTAGAGAATTTCGCGCTGGCGGCGCAGAATCTTATCGTACCGCACCGCCTGTTCACGGGTAGAGATGCTCTGCTCCTCCCTCGTCTTCTGCGCACTGTTGATCAGATGTCTGAGCTTCCACGGAGAAACCGGACGGCTGCGATCCAGATATTCCTCGGCCTTTTCGGAATACATCGTCATGACAATGTCATCCTCCAGAGAAACAAAAAACTGGGAGGATCCGGGATCTCCCTGCCGCCCGGCACGTCCTCTCGCCTGCCGCTCCAGGCGGAGATTTTCCATTCGGCCGATACCGATGACAGCCAGCCCGCCGAGTACGTCTACTCCTTTCTCCAGTTTGATATCCGTGCCGCGGCCGGCCATACCGGTAGACACGGTCACGGCATTTCGCATGCCGGCAGCCGCGATGATCTCAGCCTCCCAGTAGGCATTGTCCGCGTTCAGGACGCTGTGCGGCACACTCTTGTCCACCAGCATATGTGAGAAAATCTGCGTATCCTGAATGGTGGCAGTCACAATAAGCACCGGCTGCCCCTTTCTGTGGCATTTCAATGTCTCCTCAAGTGCTGCCCGGAACTGTTCCTGCGCGGTTACAAAATAACGGTCCTTCCGGTCAACGCGGCGCAGTTTTTTGTGCGGCGGTACGACAACAACCCTCTTATGATAGACCGAGCGCAGCTCCTGCCGGGCGTTTGAAATCGTACCGCTCATTCCGCACATTTTGGGGAACATAAGAAACAGGTTCTGATATGTGATGGAGGCGACAGAGCGCTGCTCCTGCGTCAGGGGCACATGCTCCTTCTGCTCCAGAGCCTGGTGCTCGCCGCCGCGCAGCTTCATTCCCGGGAGACTTCGACCGGTGTCATTATCCAGAAGGACAATCTCATCCTGATCGGAAACCAGATAATCCTCCTGCCGCTTCAACAGCACATGCGCCCGGAGAGCCAGTGTGACATGACGGTTGATCTCGAAGTTTCTGTGATTATAATAGTCGCTGATGCCGAAAAAACGCTCGGCATAGGCAACTCCGTGATCCGTCAGCCACACCGCCTTATCCTCGGTCAGATAGTCGCGGTCTTCCTTTAAGGTGGATACAAAAAAATCTGTCATCTCATAGAGATTTGACTGCACACGGGGAGAACCCGAGATCACCAGCGGCATCTGCGCACCGTCCAGCAGCACAGAATCCGCCTCATCAATAATGATAAAATAAAAATCGCGCAGAAAACGATCCTCTGCGCGCCTCACCAGATTGTTCAGCAGGTAATCAAAGGCCAGAGCTCCATGCGTCGTATAGAGAATATCCGCGCTGTAATTTTTCCTTTTCTGGTCATTGGTCAGTGTCTGGCCGGGCTGCCGTGTTACACCTGCCCGCTCCGTCAGACCCATGAACGAAAATACAGGACGCATCTGGGCCGCGTCACGATAAGCCAGATATTCATTTGCCGTTACCAGAATGGTGCTTTTCCCCGTCAGGGCATGCAGATACAGGGGCATGGTCGCCGTCAGAGTCTTTCCCTCTCCGGTATTCATCTCCACGAGGCAGTCGTGATGCATCGCGACAGCGCCATATATCTGATTGTCATACGGATATTTACCGAGGACACGGCGGTCCGCTTCACAGATCGCCGCATAGGCTTCCGGAAGAATCTGATCCAGAGTCCTGCCGCTTCTCAGCTGTGATTTCAAATCAGTTGTCACCGCCTGAAGCTGTTCATCACTCAGGCCGGCCATCCTCCGGGCGCAGGCTTTGACCTTCCCTGTGATGTTCATAAAATATCTATTCGTCATAGTGATTACCGTTCTTTCCGACAGGCATAATTATTCTCATTCTTACCGAGAGACATAATGATGCCCGTTCTCACTGATAGACATAATTATTCTCATTCTTTCCGATCATCATCGTTGGTCCGTTTTTTCCGAGATTGTAAAAGAGTGAAAATGAAACGCATGTCCGCCTGCGCAGATCAGCTGTGCCTTGTAACTGTACGTCTTCAGCGGACACCTGAAATCCATCTCCGGCTGATCGACGATCAGGTTTCCTGCTTCTTCTCCGTTTTTTCCGAAAAATACCAGCTGAAGGAAGATGCCCCCGGGAACCTCACAATCCAGATCCACGGTAATGTGATACCTTCCCTCCCCATCGATAATCGGGAGGGAAGGTTCGATTCGGCCCGCCTGAAAATTTACCATGGAGTACCAGGTCTTGATGGCTGTCCCGGGCGGAATCAGCGCATTTCGGAAAAATACGTCATCCAGGGACAGAAATTCAATTTCCGATCCGTACAGATATGCGTCACTGGTATATTCCCTCCAGTACACGGTCCATATTTTTCCTTTATTATTCTTAGTATCCTTATTTATCTTATCTTCCATAATTCAGGACTCCCGCTCTCTGCCGAAAGCATCCCGGAGAACCCTCCGGAACTGCCTCAAAAACCAGAAGACAATACCGGAGGTATCATCATTATGACGCCCGTGCAGTCCCTTTCCGATCACCTTCGCACCCCTGCCCTGCATATGCGAGAGCAGATCCTGATAGGCAGCGGCGTCGTAGTCATCTTCGATCATATATGCGATGTAGAACGAACGCCCGGTCCAGTCGGTACGGTTAAAGGTATCCCAGAAGTGCTGATTCATCTGATCAGAAGCGGTCTGATCCAGATGATGATACTGCTTCCACAGCACATCCAGGGAAGTGGGAAAGCCACCCGGCCGTTGAATGCGTTCGGCCTTCGCCATGCTTCCCAGATTGACCAGAGGCTTTCCCACAATGATATAACCCGGGCGAATCATAGAGCCATAGTACAAGGCTCCGAATGTACCCATCGAGAGACCGGAGAAGATCACCTGTTCCGGGGAAAATCCCAGTTCCTGCATGGCCTGCTCAATAACCTTCTTCATGCATGTCTCGTATTCCTCATCTCCGAGATAAAAATCTCCGCCTTCCAGCCTGGCCTCACTGATCAGCAGAAAGGGTGTTCCCATCCGCCGCATCATATGATAACCCTCGAAGCCCTCCATGGTTTTGTACCCGGAAAAATATACACAGAGCGGAGGCTTGAAATCGCCCGGATCCAGATACGCAAAGATTTCCTCCCGGTTTCCGGTAACAATTCTCCTGCCGCCGGGCAGAAAACTACCGGCGCCGCGCCGTGAATAACGGTCATGCAGCGCAATGACATGAAGCGTACCTTTCCCCCGGGCGTTCAGAGATACAAACACCGGACCGTCCTTCTTCTTATTATCAATGGTCACCGGCTGCCGCAGTGCTGCCTCATCGAATTTCCAGATTTTCTGAATGGAAGCAACACTGCCCGCAGCAAACTGGACGATCTGCAGCTCGATCCCGACATCACCCTCCGTCTGATATTCAAGCCAGAAATCAATGGCCTGCCCTTCTTCTACGGGAATATTGCCCCGCCAATAGAGCGCCTGCTTCATGTGATCGCCGAAATCGCCCTCCATGACGGTTTCCGTGAATCCGTTCCAGTGTACCCTGCCCTGAAAACCGGGCGCAATTGCCATCGTATGCGGGTCATATTTCTCACCATAAGGCCGACCGAAATAATTCGGAAGCTGTTTTTCCAGAAACGACGGCAATTCATCTCGCGCGATTCTGCTTCCGCACCGGCTGCGCATCAGATATTTCATCCGGTCAGTCAGAGAGATATCATCCAGAACAAACAAACTGTATGCGCGCACAATTCTGGACAGAATATCCACTTCCGGATCTGCGAGAACACGATCAATGACCGCAACATCATATTCCGTGTCAGAAAGCTTCAGTTCGGGCTCATAATTCCAATCCGTATCCGGAGGCAGTGTAAAACGGCCGGAATAATTGATCCCTCCAAGCTGCAATGCTCTAATGTTCAACGTTCTCTAAAATCTCCTTCCAGGATTGAACAAGCTGTTCCGTCGAAAAACGGCTGCCCAGCTCGTACGAGGCAATCTGCGCCTGATTGACATGCGCGATGCTGCTCAGATAATAATCCAAAGCATCCGGCAGATCCGAAAGATTTCGGACAAGGATGCCGTTTTTGCCATCCGCGAAATAATCGGTTTCCTGACCGGCAATCTGTGGGATTCCCATGCTCATCGCTGAAATCTGAAGGAACTGGTCCGGAACCGGCTGCAGATCTACTACGATTCGCTGTTCCCGCAATTTCTGACTGACTGTCATCTCATCCACACACTGGGCCACCGAAAAAACACAGGCAGCCTGTTCCTGAAAGTCAATTCTGCTCTCACTGACCTTATCATCCTCTCTGGCCAGTTCCGGATTCATGCGGGCGGCACGAAGCGCCTTCCGTGCCTTATGCATCAGGCGGCTCTTTCTGTCGTATGCGGAAGAACGTGTGAACATGCAGACACGGGCACGATGATTCCGGGTCAGAATGTAGTTCGCAAGCAGAACGACAAGTGTGTTGAAATCTTCATCATTGATCTGATCCACAGCCAGCAGAATATTCTGCACGGGCAGATGAAGGCTGTTGCCGGATTCCTCACGCGAATCATAGGGTGTGATCACGCGGACCGGTTTCTGAAGCCCTGTTTGCTCCTGAATCCTCCGGGCCGTCACATTCTTATCCGCCACAATCGCATCGGCATCCTTCATCAGCTGCCGGTCCGTCTCCCCGATGCCGTTTTCATCCAGTCGGCGCGCAAAAAAGGAAAGAACGGTCTTTCGGTTTTTCATGACCTGCGCCAGAACAGGCGAATGAAGCCGATGTACCGCGATCACGAAAATATCCGCGTTCGATGTCAGTTTCAGGTTCTCCTGCAGAACCTCCGTGATCATCGCCTCTATATCGGGGTATTCCAGTCTCTGATAATTCACCTTCCTGGGAGATTCGTGCTTTTGATCATTCAGGTTCACGAAATACCAGCTGCTGTCCGGGTTGATCAGAACATGGCCGTCATCCAGAAAACGGGCGAACTTCCATACACCGTCTTCATTAAAATACTGCTCCCGGTAAGCGATCCCGTCGCGGTAGACGATCTGACAGGACATGAACCCCCGGTCATCATAATAATTGGAACAGATCCGGTCATCATTTTTGAACATGTCCACACGGAACATATTGCCGTCTTCCGCAAATTCGATCTGCGCGTATTTCTTCTGGTTTCGCCGGACAATCACCGCGAATGGCGAATAGATGAATTCCACATCACCCGGCCAGGAAAGATCATGGAAAGAGAAAAGGACGGTGCGGTCCGAAGCAATGCCCTGCATGGCATCAAAGCAGGACCAGTAAGGAGCATGATAGACACCCTGCCGGTGGAGAAAATGGCGGAAATTCGGCGAAAAGCCAAGCAGCATAATTTTAAAAGGAGCTGCTTTTTTCCGGAAAAACAGCTGAATCTGCTTGACCGTGTCATCGAACTCCGTCACGGTACGGGAACGATACCAGACCTGCTCATTCTCCTTCCAGTCACCATTTTGATACCAGGCAGGAATAAAATACTGCATAAATGATTCCTTTCACAAACTGTGCCTATAAGTATGAAAATCTATACGCGTCATAACGATAATAGGTCTGAATTTCCTGAATCAGACTGCAGATGATACTCACCAGGATCATGCCGGACGATGGAATCAGTGCCAGCGATGCAGGAATGTCATGATTCAGAGATAAAATCAAAGAGACTGACATACACCCTGCCTGGAGCAATCCGCTGATCATACTCCATTTCAGGACAATCTTCACCAGATACCGTTTCGTTTTTTCCCCGGCATAGACACCAATGATGCTGTCGCCGTTTTGCTGAAGCTGACGCGCGCTTTCCGCCGGATTCAGCATGATGAAAGAAAATGCGACCGACAGGCAGAAAATAATGATTAAATACAGCGTGGTTCCCGGCAGCTCAGTCATCAGCAAGTTCTGCAATACACCGGCAAACGCATGATCAGACGGTATCACATAGGTCAAAAACAGAATCACGTATCGAATAATGACCAGAAAAGAAGACGCAAACATCACGGGCATGATACCTACAGGGTTGCGCTTGTATGCAATATAGTTCTGGTCGGCGTGAATATTGTGAATGGATACGCGCTGAAGAGGCACTTTAATAATAGAATTCTCCATAAAGATGGTGACGACGACGATGCCCGCAGTCGTCAGAATCAGTACAGGATATCGGAAAAAATGATACATCGTCAGATTGGAAGCCAGTGACGTGATCACATTTAACAAAATAATGGGCATAGATGCACCGATTCCATGCTTCTCATTTGTCTTGCACAAGAAATATGTGACCATGGCACCGGCTATCATTTCCAGGATCACAAGCAGCCGGACCATAGATGCAGGTCCAGCGTCTTCACGAAACGTCAGATTCAGCGACTGAATAACAGACATGAAAACCGAGAAGATAACGGCCGTGATCAGCATCCATCGATCCTGCTTCTGCTTGGAAATTTTCGTCCGGCTGTTTATATTTTTCAAAGAACTAATTATCTGTACCAGCAGAGAAGCGTTGATGAAGGGCATGATGCCCAGCGACATAAGCGTCCGCTGATATCGATCACCGCTGAGCATCGTTGTTACAATGGACTGGACATTTCCGGGAGAATCATCAAAAGCGGTCACGACTCCATAAAGAGTAATGCTTCTGCCTGCTAAATATATGAGTAATACCAGAACCGAAAAAAGGATTCTCTTACACAATTCATGTGTTCTTGTAGTTTCCATAAAGCTGTATTTTCTCTCTGTCTATATATCAGGAAGACTAAACGATATGTAATCTTTCCATAATTGTTGATAGCCTCTCCAAATACCATATTATCAGGGCTTTATAACCTGTAGTGGGATTACTTCATTTAACGTCTCAATCTCCGATGTTGACGCAGCATCACTTTGCGCGCCGCCTCCGGCAGGTGCTGCAGTTGACGCGGCGCTCATATCGGTTCCGGAAGCTGCAGCATCAGCTGCTGGTGTGTTGCTGGATAATGCGCTGAGCGAATCCTCCAGAGAGACACTTAAACTGTTGGATATACTGTTGCTGTTCTCCGTTTCGGATTCCGACGCCGCAGTCGATGCTGAAGCAGACTTGCTTTCACTTGCCGCAGCACTCGCACTGTCACTGGAACTTGCGCGCTGACTGGCTCTTG
Source organism: Bilifractor sp. HCP3S3_D3 (assembly GCF_052063915.1). Taxonomy (NCBI): domain Bacteria; kingdom Bacillati; phylum Bacillota; class Clostridia; order Lachnospirales; family Lachnospiraceae; genus Bilifractor; species Bilifractor sp. HCP3S3_D3. The sequence goes on along the minus strand of NZ_JBQHWP010000008.1, from coordinate 71,933 downwards.
CTGATTCATCTGTTGAGGTGGAAGACGATTCACTGAAAGAAACAGAACCTGACTCATTCGTTAAACCATCTGCAGAAGCAGACACAGCGTCACGGCCTGAAACTGACACACTCTCAGATGTAAACATATTCACTGTTGCGGCACTCGCCGTCGCTGTACCTGCTGTTATAGCAGTTGTCGCTGCTGCACTTGTCAAAGCCGCACTCGCTGATATCGGAGCCGACTCAGAAATCGATACATAGGCTGATACACTAGTACTATCACTAACGCTTCTGACTGCCGATTCACTTGTGGAAGCGCTCCAGGACGTACTCTCACTCTCAAATGCACTTTCTGACTCGTATTCGCTTTCACTCTTAGAGGTACTTTCTGATTCAGATACGCGCTCACTCTCCGATGTGCTTACCGATTCGAAATCACTCTCGGATGTACTTGTACTTGATGAGATACTTGCACTGATCGAAGTACTTGTACTACCAGAAGCACTTACACTATCGGAAGTACTTGCACTGGTCAAAGCGCTCAAACTGTCTGACATACTCAGCGAGTTTGAAGTTCTCTGACTCTCACTGTTCGACAAAGAAGCAGACCGGCTGATGCTTTCAGATTGAGATACGGACGTGCTTTCCTTTGTCGAAGCACTTACACTACCGAAAGCACTTGCACTACCGGAAGCACTTGCACTATCGGAAGCACTTACACTGGTAGAAGCACTCAAACTGTCTGACATACTCAACGAGTTTGATATTCTCTGACTCTCACTGCTCGACAAAGAAGCAGACCGGCTGATGCTTTCAGATTGAGATGCGGACGTGCTTTCCCTTGTCGAAGCACTTACACTATCGGAAACACTTGCACTACCAGAAGCACTGACACTATCGGAAGCACTTGCACTGGTCAAAGCGCTCAAACTGTCTGACCTACTCAACGAATTTGATATTCTCTGACTCTCAATGTTCGACAATGAAGCAGACCGGCTGATGCTTTCAGATTGAGATGCGGACGTGCTTTCCTTTGTCGAAGCACTTGCACTATCGGCAACACTTGCACTACCAGAAGCACTTACACTACCGGAAGCACTTGCACTGGTCGAAGCACTCAAACTGTCTGACATACTCAGCGAGTTTGAAGTTCTCTGACTCTCACTGCTCGACAAAGAAGCAGACCGGCTGATGCTTTCAGATTGAGATGCGGACGTGCTTTCTCTTGTCGAAGCACTTGCACTATCGGAAGCACTTGCACTACCAGAAGCACTTACACTATCGGAAACACTTGCACTACCAGAAGCACTTGCACTGGTCGAAGCACTCAAACTGTCTGACATACTCAACGAGTTTGATATTCTCTGACTCTCACTGCTCGACAAAGAAGCAGATCGGCTGATGCTTTCAGATTGAGATACGGACGTGCTTTCCTTTGTCGAAGCACTTGCACTATCGGAAGCACTTGCACTACCAGAAGCACTTACACTACCGGAAGCACTTGCACTGGTCAAAGCACTCAAACTGTCTGACATACTCAGCGAGTTTGATATTCTCTGACTCTCACTGTTCGACAAAGAAGCAGACCGGCTGATGCTTTCAGATTGAGATGCGGACGTGCTTTCCCTTGTCGAAGCACTTACACTACCGGAAGCACTTGCACTACCAGAAGCACTTACACTATTGGAAGTACTTGCACTGGTCAAAGCACTCAAACTGTCTGACATACTCAGCGAGTTTGATATTATCTGACTTTCACTGTTCGACAATGAAGCGGACCGGCTGATACTTTCAGATTTTCTTTCGGAATCCCGTTCGGACGCACTTGCGCTTATACTGTTTGCTGCGTTGGAGTTTGAAATACTTTCTGAACCAATACTGTTGCTCACGCTTTGTGAACTCGATAAACTTGTCGATTTGCTTGTACTTGCGCTCGTCGATTCACTCTCTAAACTGCTGCTCTGCGATGCAGATTCCGATGCTGCGCCTGCAGACTGAGAACTTACCGATGACAGGCTTACGGATGCAGAACCGCTGGCACTATCTGACTGCGATTTTTCCTCAGACATGCTTGCGGATGCATTCTCGTTGCTGGCTATACTATGGGACTCACTTACACTTGCAGATACAGAAGCGCTTTCCTGCTCCGATTGCTTCATCGACTGCGATTCATGGATTGAAGCAGACCTGGAGAACTGATTGGAAATGCTTTGAGATAATGACTGGCTCGTACTCTCCGAACTACGTTTGATACTCTGACTTTGCGAAGCGGATGTACTCGTACTGTGACTTGCAGATTCGCTATCCTTCTGCGAAAGTAACTCGCTCGAACGTGATGACGCCGATTCACTTTGTCTGCTTGAAACAGACTCTGATGTCGACTGGGACATAGATGCCAGTTCACTGACACTCCTCGCATCATTTGTGTAGTCCTTTTCCGGTGTGATAGTAACCACGCCTCTATTAGTTGTTTCCGCTCCCTTATCGCTCTCCTTTACTGTGGGATGAATCGTAAATCCACGTGCCGTATCACTCCGGTAATATGCACTGCTACTTGAGGTTGCCTGTACGCTGACCACAACATTTGCAATGGCCTTTCCCCATTCTTCATAGTCACCAAGGGACGTATCAAAGGAGACAGTAACAGTGCCATTTACATTGATCTTTTCTGTTGTGGAATAGCTGTCGCCCCAGTATCTACCCTTATAATCAATGGTTGTAATATTAGAACCGAGTGCCTCTTTTTTATATCTATTTGGTTTATCAGCTCGACTATATGAATCATTATTGTTGTAAAAACCATTTTCTAATGTATAGGTGTTTCCACCCGCATCTTTCACTGAGATGTTTTGAGGTGCCCGGGCGCCGCCGACAACATTTAAATAAAATCCAAAATACTGCCGAGAATTATTTACGGCATTCTTTGCCTGATATTCAAACTCCCAATGAATGTTGCCAGTATCAAGATTCAGCGTTCCCGTTACATTCTTGATAGTATTAGCCAACGGCTGGATATATCTTGTGCCGTTATACTCAAAGACCTTGACTTCTGTTACTTTCTGGATACCGGCTATTTCACTCGCAGACGCGGAGGTGCTGGTACTGAGAGATGCCGATTCAGAAGAGGATGCAGATACAATCTGACTTTCAGAACCCGAAGTACTGTTCGAGAGACTCTGACTGTCTGATAATGATACAGAAGTCTCGACGGAAATGCTTCCACTCTGGCTGTTCGCAGCAGAATCAGAAACGCTTTCCGAAACCAGCTGACTCTGCTGTTCGGAACCTGCTGCAGATTCCGACACAAAAGCACTTGTCTGTGCAGATGCCACCTGTGAAATTGACGTTGACTGACTTGCCGATTCTGACACAGCGCTGTTGAGCATACGTCTGCTTTCTGAGGCTGAAGCAGATTCACTTACACTCTCACTTGCTGAAGCAGATTGTGTTTGAGAAGCCATTGTGCTGCCGGAAACCGAATCCTGCAGACTATCACTTTCCCGGAGGCTTGCCGACGCAGAAAGTGAATCGCTGTCAGAGGCAGACTGACTCGATAGATCATTTGAGGCTCCTTCAGAAGCAAGTCTGCTGGCTGTTTCGGACAGACTTTCAGAATCCGCCTGATCCTGATTGCTGTTGACGGCAGACATCGACTGACTGGCTTTCTGAGATTGTGCGGCAGCCTCCCCGGCAGAAACCTTACTGTCTGCTGAACCTGTCAGTCCTTCATTGGATGTTTCCGATCCGGTATCAGATTCCGAGACGGATAATGCCTTTGATTCCGAAGCAGTTGCCTGTTCCAGTACACTTTCGCTCGCCCATCCGGATTCGGAAAGATTTTCAGCCTCAGCAGCATATACCTTATTCCCCTGGCCGAAAATCGCGGTTCCGCCCAGAAGAGCGCCTGTCGCTGCGACTCCTTTTAGAAGAGTATGTTTTCTCTTTCGATTAACAATCTTTGTTAAGCTTTTTTTCTTTCTCTTTTTCATCGTTGATACACCTGCCTAAAGTCATCTATCGCTGTCATGCCTGTTGAAGTTGTTGGACTTCTGCAATCGTATAACCAGAACGATATTAGATACTTTTAATTTTGTTTTTTGATTATAGCACCTCTCCTGTAAAAATGTGTGAAGAAACTGTATCCATCGTCCATACGATCCGGATCGCCGGAAATCCGGCATCGGGATACTGAGACCCCTTAATATTGAAATTTGGAAAAATGAACCTGGAATGACAGAATGCCGGAATCAGAGTCACAAAATTTTGAGACGCCGTGATCCACCTGTATCACTGCGACTAGACAGTTATAAATTGCGGCGTAAAACCCACAGGCTTGCCCGTGGGAGCAGTCAGAAGCTCAACGCCTTACGTGGAGGGCATCTGACGTTCGAACAATTCCCGGTACGTGTCTGTTCTCTCGCTCATGGCAGCCTGATGCTGCAGCGACAGTTCAGCGGGCAGACGGTCCGGATCAGCGGCAAATGAGCAGAGATCCGCCGCGTCGTGGAAAATATGCTCCTTCGCGACGTACCGGCTCCGATGGATCGTTTTCTCAAAACCCAGAATAAGCTGATTATTCAAAAAAGCCCGCCTTACGCTGGAGAGAATTTCACCGCCATGATTGATGTCGAAATAATAATCACATCTGCGGAACAGTTCGTTCACTGTATTCTCCTTCACCACAGGATACAGCCTTACATTCGGATAGCGTCCGAATGCCAGAAGATGGGCCGACATTTCCGTGACCGCCGCAATGTGGAACACCATCTGCGGCAGACGCTTCACAATCGTCTCAAGCTCTTCGATCTGATCGGAATTGGTGCAGATCAAAATATCGGGGCGGCAATGATTTTCCCTTTCAAAGGGATAGACAAAGCCCAAAGGCCGTACCCATTCCTCCGGAGCACCAAGCTTGATCAGTTTCTGCCGGCTGGCCTGATTCTGTACATAGATCCTGCGGGTGTGCGAATGTCCGCTCAGGATCATCTGCATATTTCCGGGAATATCTTCGCGCGGACCCTCCTGCCAGAAGAGAAAACTGTCTGATGGAAAACGCTCGCTGACAAAGAGCGGCGTTGACAGTGAATTATAAAAGATGCGCTGCCCGTCCGCCTTTAACTCACGGAGCATTTCCATGACGAGCTCCGTCCGGTTTTTATAGATATACGTTTTTTGATTGCGCGTGACGATAATGTCTCCGGTCACATCGTTCTCTACCACGCATTCCTGGCCGTCATCATTAAACCACGAACGGCAGAACCGCTTCCCGCTTCGATTAAAGACCGTTCTCGCATACAGGAGTCCGTGACAATCGTAATGGTCGGTGCAGCGGACAATGCCCTGATCGTCCAGCCAGTCCACCTCACTGACCAGCCGGCGATGCGCCGGCTGCGCATAAAAAATACGGCCGCGGAGATGATGAAGATCATGGATCTCGCCGCCACTGCCTGTACCGCTGATTTCCCAGTAATCCGGCAGCTCGATCTGATTGAAATAACGCGGACTCCCTTCCTTCCAACCGGCATGCAGGATACGATATGTCTTTGCCGCCTTTGTATCGCCCCGATCATTTGTGCTGAAAACGTTCAAACCGTCAGCCTTCTCACCTGATTTCTCTTTTTCCGGATCCGTGCAAAACCACCGGAAGACAGAAAGAACATCCGGCGGCAGAAAGCCCTTGTCCTCAATCACGACAACAGGTCCGGCAAAACCCGCACAGCGGAAAGACTGTTTCAGCATATCAGCCATCTCATCGTAACAATCAAGCAGCAGGATGCCGTCAGTCACTCTTACACCGACAGAGGCATTTCCATCGACCGGATCATTTGGTGACATACCGGTACAAGCATTTCTTTTTTCCAGATTAAATTTTCTTGTATCCGTTCCAGTATTATTTTTTACCGGAACGATTCTTTTCATATCGGTTCCGGCATCTCTTTCTACCAGATCATTTATTCCTACATCGGTATGAGCATTTATTTTAACCGGATCACTTTTTTCCATTTCCGCATCACCTTTTCTGTCAAATAAGATTGTGCAACCGCATACGAATGTTTATGAAAGGAGGCACGGTCGGCCATCTGAAAGTATTTCACCACAGCCGCGGAAAGGCCCTCCACATGCTCCGGTATGGACATATCCTCGTCCACGGGAATCAGATAGCCATTTCTGCCGTCGTCGATAAAAGTCGGATTTCCATACGGGACATCAAAGCCGATAATGGGCAGACCGCTGCCGACGGCTTCCATCAGGCTCAGGCCAAAGCCCTCACTGGTCGACCCGGACAGATAGAGTTCATAATTTCGATAGACATCGGTCATATCGTACTGCCCCATCAAACGGATATAGCCATCCGCCTGATTCTCCCGGATCAGCTGCAGGAGCCGCTGCTGTTCGCTGCCTTCACCGTAGATGTCCAGCGTAAGCTCCGGGATCTCCCTCTTCGCCTTCACACAGGCCTCAATGACCCAGTCCACATGCTTCTCCGATGCCAGCCGGCTGGCAGTCACAATAGAAAAAGGCTTCCGTGCGGTATCCGGATAGCGGAGATGTTCCAGACTGCCCACCGGAATCGTGCGGATCTCAGGTACCTCTCCCGTGTACTTCTCGAACTGGGCGCGCATGAGATCCCGCTGTGCATTGGTAGAAGTAATAAAAAAAGAAATATGCCGCGACATATCAAAGGAATACTCATAATAATTGTTCCAGAGAATATTCCGGTCATCAGTACTTCCGACGCTGTAATGATCCGCATGCACAACGATGCCGACCCTGGCAGGTGCACAGTTCTGCAGAATCGCCTGCCCGATGCCAGTCGTCCGGTCAATGATGACGACATCCCTGTGGTTCAGATGCAGACACCGGACCATATACCCGACCAGCTCCTCCTTGGAATATAAGATCTGATCGGGAAAACGATACATGACATCGCCGTCATCAGTGATTTCCTCATACGCGACAGAACCGTCTGTATTGAAAAAACGGCGCAGATACAGATGAGCCTTATTGTCAAGCGGAGCATAATATTCCGAATAGATCCGTCCGTAGGTAAAATAATCCTTGCGGATCAGACGGCCGCCGGACACATATTCCACTCGGTGCAGCAGGTTCTCCTGCTCGTTAACAAAATAAAGCGTGCAGAAATCATGATCCGAAAAAAAGAGACGGCCGATTTTTCCTGTCCGCTGCACACGGTAATCGACATCCGCGAGAGTTTCCTGAAAATCTTCCAGCGTATAAGTGACCGGCGCCGTATGAAAATCCGTAAAATAAGTATAGAGCCACAGGATTTCCTTATCCTTGAAGCCCATCTTCTTCGTATAATGTTCGATGTTCTCCCGCGGAAACATATCCGTGAAGATAAAACGGGCAGGCTCATCAATGGCGCGCAGCATGCGCGCCCGATACAGCTGGGCATACTCCACGCCACTGGAAGCCCTGCCGATGCCCAGGTTGAAATTGTAGATCATCGCTCTCCTCCTGCCTTACATTCATGTCTGATGTCTTCCACTTACTGCTGCTTTGATCCTCGCTGCCAGGCTGTGTATCCAGAGATAGATTCCTGTTCCGGCGGTGCTGAGCAGAATCCGCCAGATTGATATTACAAGATGCTCTGCTTCCGGGTTCTTCGGGAAGGACAGAAAAGCGTCAAGATATGCCCTTGGGATGCAGTCAAGGGCATGAAAACAAAGAATCTGATTGCTGTATCTCCCATACCAGGAAAGAGTCCCCCGCAGAAATCGGGTATGAGCTTCTATCCACGCGCTGAAACGGAATACCACCATGCATCCGCAGATCGCTGTAATAAAAGAGAAAATGCCCATGGGATATAAACGGGAAGCAAGTTCAATCGGGCAGTAATAAATTCCCGATATCCATATGACTCCTTCTGCCAGCATCGCAATATGCCCGGATGTGCAAGGATTGGACAAGGAACCGCGTCGTTTTGATCCTGTCTGTCGTATTTTTATATCATCTGCCTGTCTCCGATCTGTCATCGTAGTATCTGCCTGTCTCCGGTCTGTCACCGTAGTATCTGTCTGTCTCCTGTCTGTCCAAGGTTTTAAACGATCCGTCCATCCGCTTTGCTGCAGGAAAAAGCCAAAACAATAAAATCCGACAGACGCCATTGCAACATCGAGATTCAGCGGCAGCCAATGCCGTCCCTGCATTCCCCATGCGATTCCGACAAGGCACACAGCCAGAGATAAAACAGCGAGCCGGAACAGTCTGCCTCCGGATACGTGATATAACAAACGGAAAATCCATCTGGTCAGGAAAAATGCCGGAAAAAACCACAAGGCCCAGACCATTCCAAGATCCGCAGGATACATATTCAGATTCTGCCAGGAAGCTGCCCAGAACATCTGACGCAGATAATATACAAGATTCAGGCTCCCGGACCACAAATCCAACACAAAAAGAACTAGCGCATATGGGAGAATTATTTTTCTTAAATCCGTGAGCAGCGCTGATTTCACAGACTTCTGCCGGAAACACATACCCCCGGTTATGAAAAACAGCGGCATGTGAAAGGAAAAAATAAAATCTCTCACATGTCCTCTGCTTACCACATGCCCTATGATCATCAACAAAATCGCAATTCCTCTCGCGACATCGATAAAAGGAATACGATTCCCCTTTCGTACTTTGTTCATCTTAAATGTATCGTGCAAAACGAATAACCCTGAAATACCTTTCTTTCATTATGATCTTTATAAAATAACCGTTATAAACGGAAGGGATAAGCGGAAGAAGATTGAGCGCTAATTCTCCGGAGATTTACCAAATAACGCATTTTCTCTGATCCGGGTATTTTCCTTCATGTGTGGAAGACTCAATAAATAGAATAACATACCTGAGCCAACCCAGACTCCTACGATCACCCATTCTACACCGGACAGCGAACTGCTTCCGACCGGCAGGTATAAAGACACAAAGAACAGCGAGATCATGACAGCGATCATTCCTACGATCATTCCATGCTTTACCCTAAAGGGTCTGGGCAGGTCTTTACAGGTTCTTCTGAGAATCACAAAGGAAATGGCGACCATTAAATAGGCGATTACGGTACCGAATGCGCTTGCGTCAACAAACCATCCGAGTGAATTTTTTCCCAGAAGCGGTGTGAGGATCGTAATGATACCGATGAAGACAATCGCATTTCCCGGTGTATGATATTTCTTGTGAAGCTTCCCGAAGAAGTCCGGAAGCATCTTAGCCCGGCCCATGGAATAAAGTACTCTGGTTGCGCCGATAATAAAGCCATTCCAGCTGGACAGGATTCCCATAATCGCTGTAACAACAATCAGTTTACCTGCAATCGGATTATTCGCCGCATAATTCACAGCGTTTACCACAGACAATCCCTCTCTGCCAAGGATCTCATTCGGTGCCGCAAAGGAACTGGCAAGAATAATCATGATATACCATCCTGCAGCTAAAAGGATCGATGCCACAATGGCAGCAGGTATCTTTTTTAGCGGAAGATTCATTTCCTCCGCCACCTGAGGAATAACATCAAAGCCGACAAACATAGCCGGAACAGCCAGAACCACAGAAAACATCCCGTTCGTTGACGTAAACAGCGGTTTCATATTCTCCATCGAACCATTCATGCCGCTGATAATCGCGAAGCCAATGCCGCCGACAGCCAGAATTGTTGTGACCACCGCCTGAAAAATTGTGGAGATCTTAATCCCCTTTGTATTGATCACGCACAATAATGATCCGACGCATACAGGGATTAACAGCCAGGTCGCATACACATCAAATCCGGCGATGGTCCAAAGATAACCATATCTCGGGATCGTAATGAGGTAGTCAATCGCTGTAACCAGCGCCGGTCCCTCCCATGCAGCGACACCGATATATGCAAAAGCAATCATCCACCCGGAGAACCATGCCCCGTGGTAGCCCAATGCCTTATACGTAAAAACGAGTTCCCCTCCGGAATATGGCAATGCGGGAGTAAGCTCACAATAGGTCAGGCCGACAAAAATACAGAGAACGGCACCAATGACAAACGCAAGCACCGCACCAATCGTCCCGCCCCGGTCAACCCAATTTCCGGTAAGCGCTACCCATCCCCAACCAATCATCGTGCTGAAGGCGAGGACAAGAACATCCTTAAATTTTAAATTCCTGTTCAGGGTTTCTATGAATCTGTCCTCCTAATAAACTCCTACCCAACTCCTACTCAACCATCGGATTGACTGACTTACAAACTGACAACAGGGAAATTATCACTGTTCCGCAGAATGCTCCGGACACATCCAGCCAGACATCTGCGATCTGTGGACCTCTCCCACTGAAAATCTGGATGGTCTCATCGATGAACGCAATGTAAAAAGCATATCTTACAGAAGTCAGCGTCCTGCCGTGCAGCAGCCGAGAAAACCTCTTCATGAGACTTTCACTTTTTGGGGAAGCCGTTCCGCAAGCTGCCCCGGCATCAGAAGTTGCCGTACATGCTGCCGCAGTGTCAGAAGTTGTCGCACACGCTGCCGCAGTGTCAGAAATTGTCGTACATGCTGCCGCAGTGTCAGAGAATCGGACATTCTGATACAGCCTGAGTTCTGTTCCAAGTATGAAATACTCGGTAAAGTGGGCCATTTTTCTGATCAGGTGGTTCGTCACCCGGTCCCTGCCTACGATAACCGATAAAACCGGATATAGAATCTTCAGAAAAAAACCACTCTCATCGGCCGAGGCTGGCCTTGGCACCATAGAATGGCCCCAGATAAATGCAAGGGTAAGGAATATAATAATCGTGATGACTTTTCGTTTCATAATGTGTGATTTATGTACTACTTAACAGACTTAGCAAAGATTATCCTTTAAACTGCTAGTTCATATTTCTCTTTTAAATCATTTAATATGTAATGATGACTTTGTATTCATTCATTGACAGTCTCTTTCTCTTTATGCCCTTCGAGCAACTGATCAAATGCTTCGTCCACAGAGACTCCTCTTCCAGCCTTTGCATCCGCAAGCCCCGCCGCCATTCGAGAATCAAATTCTTCTTTGGTCATCTTGCTTAATGCACGAGGGCCGTTCTCAGGGACATACGGTCTGAACGGAAGTCCATGGCAATATATAATCTGCCTGTAGAACATATTTATTCCAACAGATGCAGGAATTCCCATAGCCGAAAGAATGTCTTCTGCTTTTGTCTTCACATTTTCTTCAACACGTGCATTAACGTTTGCTGTTTTATTCGCCATAAGTGCCACCACCTTTCTACTACGAATATAGCGCTTAATGATGCTTATAGCAAGCTAATGTGTTGCTTAACGCTTATATTTTGGCTGAGAATCATACTTTCTCGTCTTCTTATCGTGGCACCTCTTACACAGTGCCTGCCAGTTCGATCTGTCCCAGAAGAGCTTCGGATCTCCTCGGTGCGGAACGATGTGATCCACAACCGTCGCGGGGTGTAGCGATGCCATGTCGCAGGCACTCCTCGCAGAGTGGATGGATCTCCAGGAACTTCTTGCTCTCCCGTCTCCATCTTGAACCATACCCTCTTGTTGCTGCAGACCGGTTCAACGCCGAGGCCGACACGTTAATTCGTGTGAGCGGCCACAGCATGGAACCGGTCTATCATGACGGAGATATGGTCTATGTAAAATATACAAAAGATGTAGAAAACAACGACATCGTAATCTGCACCACGGCGTACGGTGCTGGAAAGATCAAGCCCACCGTAACATTCTCTTCCCCGGAGACTGTCGAGATCGATCGGCGCATTGCCCTAGTCAAAGACCTGCTCCGGAATGAAGGCGGTCGTTGAAGATACCACATGTTGAATCGGAGTTGCTTAAACACCGTCTCACCCGCCTCGTTTTTCTTTTTAGTTGCTAAAAAATTCATTGAATTCGTCCTAGAATTTATCTATAATCAAAATACCAAGGAGGTACTCATTATAATTATTGACACAGACAAAACGGTCTCGATGACAGAAGCTAATCAGAACTTCTTGCTCTCCCGTCTCCATCGGCTGTTATATCCTCATGCAGCCGCCGACCGTATTTCTTCCGGATGCATCCTCTTGTATTTCTCACAGTACCTTTGTCCCGGCGCTACCAGTTCTGCACAGCCGGGATGCCTGCAGGGTACCTTTGGTTTCATCGGCACGTCCTTCACCTCCTTCACTTCACACGATTCTTAGTTTTCCCCTTTTGTTTTATTATGCAACAAACGCCCTGCGTTCCGGTACTCCTCATTTCTCTCTTATAAGCATCATTTTCTATTAAAGGCGAGATATTCGTCCCATCAAAATCGAACAGTGCTGTTGGAGAATCGGAAATTACGTTGACACTCTCTGCCGCATTCATCAAATGATCTTCTTCCGGCGGTTCGAGATGATATCTCTTTCCATTCTCATCACGTATGGAAAAGCTCATGTTCTGTGTGCAAACTGCCTGCCGTATCAAAGCCAGCGCTGCGGATGACATGCTTTGAAAATCCATTTAATTTATCCTAACTCAAGGAGAAACCACTATGGCACCTTCCAATCTTTCTAATATTGAATATTCCGAAAAAATCATCAGTGAAATCGCAGGTGATGATCTGACTCCGATAGGATTCATGGGAAGTGACCTTCGCGACAATATAAAGTTCTTTATCAATGACAGACATCTGGATGTAAAAAAAGATATTCATCAGATCCAGGAAGCTCTCGGGAAGAATCTGATTATTCGTCAAAAAGCGGGAGGAGTCTGCATCCGAACATCGTTGACGCCATGCGCCAGGGATACGCAAACAAATGAATTTATGTGTGCAAATAGCCCCTGTCCAAATTTTTTTCAGTTCTACTACATGGCGGATTTATCCTATCTGGACTTTCAGACACTGCAGAAAACCTATGCGGAAAATCTTTCCAATGGACGTACAAGGGCTGCACAGAAGGCGCTTCAGAAAATCAAAGATCTTTTGCGTAGAAGGTTAACGCCAGAGTTGGATGAATTAGACCGGGAAATAGCGCGTATGGGCAAGGGACATGTAATTATACGCAATCCATCACTGAGTACAATTATTGATCATGAAACAGAAATCAGGGAGGAAATTGCTCTATGGATGGAGAAGCGGTCAGATCGTTTCTGATCGCTCCTATATCTTTTACAGTAAACCTCATACGATAAGTCGTGTCACAAACTGTATAAGTCCAGACGTTTTCTGATATATTCCCTCATTCCGGGATCGGTACAGTAAATATAGCATCCTTTCATTCCCCGGGTCATAAGCGTGCGATATGTATTTTTTATGATTTCATCTGCACGATCGACTGCATCTTCCGGATGTTCTTTGTAAAGCTTCTTTATCCCTCGCAAAGACTGATCCGTTTTTGCTCTTTTTTTAAAATCAGTAACTACATGACCATTTTCATATCGGATATCATCTCCCATAATGACACCAACATAATCAAACTCCAGACCCTGTGTGGTATGGATGCAGCCCGCCTCATTAACAGAGTATTCACCGATAGCGAATGCCTCTCCACCATCCAGATTCCAGCTAATTTCAAAATCTCCGATTTTAATGTCATGAAAATCAGTATCATTTCTTGTCTTCTTGGGCCAATCCCAGCAGTATCCAGCCAAGATTCTGGATCGATTATTCACCTTATTTTTCTCTAAAATGAGCTTTCTCATATCTTCCGGATTATCGAAAACCCTTACATCATAATTGAGTCCATATAGATTATAATTCGCAGTCTCACGGATCTCGAGAAGATCATCAACCCATGCAAGATATCCATTTGATCCATTACATCTGAACTGAGAAAGAAGCTCCAGTTCTGTTACCTCTGATCCCTCTTCTTTTGCCCATTTCAAGATTTCGTCTACCGAACCAATATCAGACATAGTGACTCGTTGACTTTCATCAATAAAAAATACAGAGCATGCAGCCGCATGGATGATTTCTTTGATCTGATTTTCTCCCTTATTATGAAACATTCCGGATTTTTCACTTAACCGGTGTGCCTCATCTACAAGCAGTGTATGAATCATATTATTGCCGACTTCTGTGTAAGTACCAGAGTTCTTAAACATATTATCAACGCTGCTCTTCTTGACTTTTCCTTTTAGCTTTGCAGCATAAACCTGTCTCGGAGCACTATTATGGGTAACATATTGAACAAATTGTCCTCTTTGGGTCAGTTCAGCCAATAACCTTACAGCAATTACACTCTTACCTGTTCCGGGACCACCTTTGCAGATAATGGTCCGTTTTGTATGATCTCGCTGGCACTTTGTTGATAGCTTTATGATTTCTTCATAAACAACACGCTGTTCATCGATCATGACAAATTCTTTATTGCCCTTAATCATAGAAGCAATAGAATCCTGAAGGCTTTTTGATGGTCTTATCGTTCCGCGATCAACAAGATAAAGAACTTTTTCTTTGTCTCCTGTTTTTACGCACTTTTTTATAAATGCTCTTAAATCAGGCACCTGTCCCTTTGTAAAAACCGGTGCTTCAGACGTATATGCAGCATACTGTCTATCATCGACGGGATCGTCATCCTTTCGGATATAATTATGAAGATAGGCACATGGTATAAGATGTACATTTTGATCCTGCACTGCAGAATTATAATCCGCTATTAATCGGGCATAGGACCAAGCCTGATACGAAGGATGAACCACCTTCCGTTCCGCATTTCCGGTATAAGTCTCAACAAGAGCATTACTATTGTGCACTTTATTCAGCTTGCTCCATTGTTTTAATTCGATTATGACCATTCCAGGCCTTTTATTGATATCATATCCGGAAATCATGAAGTCAACTCGCTTTGCTGTCTGCGGGATATTATACTCAATGGCAATTCCTGCATCAGATGGAATTTCAGGATCATTCATGACCTTATACATGTATTCCATCGAGTTAACCCATGACATCCTTTCATTGGCCACCGTATGTCTTCCCATCTTCTGTAAGATTAATTGTTCAATCTTGTCAGCGATGGTGTCATCCTCAACATTTTCCAGAAAGTCACTCTTTATGCCCTCGTAAACGATCATACTTTTCCCTTTCCAGACGATAAATATGCCGTATATTTATCCGATTTTCCATATGCTTTATCCACCGGATATTTTCTTTTGTTTGTATCAATCTTTTGTTCTACGATCTCAGATATATCAAATCCAAGATCATGCCCCATGAGCAGAGAATAAATCAGCACATCCGCAAGTTCTTCTTTAATCTTAGATACTTTATTCTCTGTATCAGCCTCAACATCTTCTCCAGACCATTGAAAGACCTCTAAAAGTTCTGCGGCTTCAAGAGATATTGAAATTGCCATATCTTTAGAATTGTGAAACTTTTTCCAGTCTCTGGCATCTCTGAATGCTACGATTTCATCTGTTAGTTCTTTTATCGAATCGTTCATTTCGCTTTACCCATTCTGTTATGATCATATCTGAAATTTTTACCTTACGAAGTTCTTTAATCATATTATAATACCAGTTTTAATCCTTCAACAGTTGATGAACCTTCTTTTACCGTCACCAGAGAGAATCCTAATACTGATACAATCGCAGCAATGAATGAGTATTATAAGATGAAGGCTCATCCTGAGAAATATAAAAAATACTCTTCGTTTCGCAGTGCAATGAACGATGTGCTGGAGGACAACGATGCTTGATGTTATTCTCTCCAACCGCTTCAAAAAAGACCTGAAAGTGATCTCTAAGCGAGGCTATGATCTTGATCTTTTAGACGATGTCGTAAACAAATTAGCCAGGATGGAACCGCTTCCGGCAAAGAATCTCGAGGTATCAAGGCCGGACATCTCCACCGCACCCATGAACCCAGCGGCCTGCTCGGCAGAAAACCCCATCGACTGGAACTGGATTCTTTTAATGCGATCTGCCATGTGTTCTCACCTCCTGAAAAACGGCATGAAAAAAGCACTGGCCATATTGGTCAGTGCTTGCAACTAAATGACTTTTTTCTTCTATTGCAAAACCATTTCTGGAATTCCCATTCGTATTGCATATCCCATTCGGGTATTCCTTCCTAGAAATCAGAGAGATCAATAGCAGCGGAAACCTTCCCTTTTTTAAAGTTTGCGATTGCCCTGTCCATGTCTCTCATGGTCTCTTGCGAAATACCTTCTGGAACAGTCAGTTCCCGCGGCTCCAAAATGATGCATCCATTCTGGTATTCCTTGACATTATAATATTGGTACTGTGCACCTCTAAGCGTAACTCTCTTCTTGCTATCGATATGCACCGTATAATCTTTGGTCGCCTCCATAGTATTCATCTCCAAGCAATATGTGGGATATCCCACCTATCTCTATACTACTCTCAGCAAACCATCTTGTCAACATGACCTCTTTATTATCTCTGTTTGATACTTACATCTGCTGGAAGATGAGCTAACAAACGTTCAATCCGCTTAAAACGAATCGAAATCCTGTTGTGTCGCCACCTGCCGGTATTCATCATCACAGAGGTCGTTTCCAGACTCGATTTAAATAATTTAGTCATCCATATATTCATTTAAGGCATCTGTATCAATTGCCTTTACTTCAAATGTTTTTCTTACGGATACACAGAAATTATATTCGATCATCAGCTTTGCTCTGTCAGAGTTCCTCCGTATCATCACTATTGAGAATGAGGCCGGACAAACCTCTCAGATAGGCATTTGGCTCACGGCTGGACGGATCCGTATAGGAAGCCCTGATGACAATACTGCAATTGCCGCTCCACTGACCTGCCTGCCGCAAAGACTCTATGGCTGTCCGGATCTTTCTGGCAATGTTTCTGACTTCTTCCTTGCTGGTAAATCTCATGATCAGGTAAAAATAACTTTCCTGGGTTCTGCCAATGACACAATTCCTGCCAGCGCAGTCTTTCAGAATACAGCCAACTTTCTGCAGAAGACGATCGCCAGAGCTGTCTCCATAAAGCTTTTTTACTTCCCGGTATTCCGGCACATACACCTCGATCATCGCAACATTCATGCCTGTCCGCCAGCGCTCAATGAGGAAGGAATAGACACCATCCGAAACACCACGGGCATTGGCAAGTCCGGTCACTGGATCAACAGATGAAAGCCTCCTGCTTTCTGCAATGGACTGCTGCTCTTCTGCAGCATCAATCACCGTTCCCAGAATTCCTATGATTCTGCCATCACGATAGACCGGAACCTTACTGACAACAATATGCTGATTAGAGCCATTGATAATACAGTCCCCATTGCGCAGATAAAACTTCCTGCCCTTCCTGAGAACTTCTTCCTCATCCCTTCTGAATGGCCCCGGATGAATATGCCATCCCATATCCTCATCGGTTTTGCCAATGATCTCTTTTTCAGACTGAATGCCAAAATATTGAAGAAAGCTCTTGCTTGCCCCAACGAACCTGCGCCTGTCATCCTTCCAGAAATACATGCGTTTTGCATTCATGATCAAATTCTTCCAGAGAATATCCCCGCTCATCTCCACATGCGTATGATCCTTGTATTCCTGGTGATACAAAGCCACAATCTCCTGAATATCTGCCTCTGGCAGGACGGCACTTACCGTCACGTGCAATACTTTATTAAAATCTGATCTCTGCACGGGAATCAGGATATGCAGAAACCATTGATATTCTCCCGATGCCGTCATACTCCGGAAAAAATCCATCAGTGCATGATTCCTGCTTTTCTCCAGACGTGCTTTCATAGTAGTGACATCCAGAAAATCTGCCAGCCGCTCCTGATCAGGCAGATAGCAGTAATTCATCCTCCAGGCATGAATCACCGCATCAATATGATGAAGCTCTGTGCCAACCCCCATCGGCTGATCCGACAGAGAAGACTTAATGCCCAGAACCGTATCATTTTCAAGGTCATAGATTGCAATATCATTGCACAAATAGTACAGATCGCTCATCGCGCCAAGCGATGCCTGCTGGAGATCCGCAACATTTACCTTCACATACTGTATATGAACGGTATACAGATAATGACTGCCCTGTCTGGCCACCACAGATGCTGTCAATTGCATATAGTGATCACCGGAAGGATAGGCTGCTGTCTGCGGTCCTTCTTTCCTTCTGAGCTGCTGATCCACAAACTGCCGATGAAAGATGTGGATCGGATCACCGGGCATATTGATCCTGTGCTCCCATTCAGTCAGATTATGCACATTATCCCTTGCCAGGATCTCTTTGTAAGCCTTATTCGCAAAGAGAATCTTCAGTGTTTCACCATCATCATCCACAACACACAAAGACTCATCCGTCAGATAGTCAATGCGGCTCAGTCTGGTCAGATAAGATCTCCAGATCGCCTTTTCAGGCTCCAGACCGCGCTGCTGAAAATACGATTTCAGTTTCTCTTCCGGCATCGGAGGCGCAAAGAAATACCCCTGTATGTTTTCACATCCGATTTCCCGCAAAAAGAGAAACTGTTCTTCTGTTTCAACTCCTTCGGCCAGAGTAGAAATATCCAGCTTCTTTGCCATGCGCACAATAGCCGTAATAATCTGCCGGGACTTCTCATCAAAATCCCTCAGGAAAGACATATCAAGCTTCAGCTTGTCAAAAGAATAGTTTTTCAATACCCCCAGCGATGAGTATCCGGATCCAAAATCATCCATCCACACCTTGTAGCCCATCTGATGAAAGCGCTGAATGAACCGGTCCACTTTATCAACATTTTTGATAAAAAAGCTTTCTGTAACTTCCAGATTGGTGAACTCTCTGGGCACCCCATACTTCTTTGAAATCCGGTCAATCGCATCCGGAAGGTCATCATGCAGAAAGTCATTTCTGGACAGATTCACAGATGCCGGAATCGGAATGATTCCTTCTTTCATAGCCTCTGCATAGTCTTTGCAAACCTGTTCAAACACATAAAGATCCAGCTGACAGATCTGACCGCTTTCCTCCAGAATCGGAATAAACTGAGCCGGAGAAATCATGCCATAAACAGGATCAATCCACCGTGTCAGTGCCTCACAATTGCACACTGTTCTGGTCATGGTGCGAATGATCGGCTGATAATAGATATGAATCCAGCCATTTTCCAATGCCTTGTCAAAATTCCGCATAATATGGAATTTCATCGCATTGTTTTTCTGAATATCGGCATCAAACCATGCATATGCAGAGACCGTTGTCCGGGAAAGGGATTCACAGGCCAGTCTGGCTTTGTCACAGGCATCTGTCAGTCTGGTATCAGGATTATCATACTTAAAGATGCCGGTCTTCACCGTCAGATTATTGCCATCACCAAGCTCATTCATCCTGGCAAACAAGTCATGCAGCTTTTCTTCAATCCGGTCATTTTCTGCATAGACGGCAAAGTGGTCACTTTCAAACCGAGAAGCCCTCTCCCTGCCAAAATACGTTTTGATCAGTTCACCAAGAGCCCTGATCTGCCGGTCCCCAACCTCAAGGCCATACCTGCTGTTATATTCCTTCAATCCACTCAGATCAAAATACATGATGACAGGTACCTGATTCTTTGCCCGGATCTTCGCAATGCCGGATACGGCATCATCGAAAAAATGCGTCATATTCTGCAGTCCGGTCAGACTGTCATAATGCTTTGCAAATTCTGTACTTTCAGAAGGCGTATACTTGTCAGACAGAGATGTCAGCACTGCCGTAAGCAACTGATCACTGCCCGTATCTGCCGTCTCATCTGCATACGTGATAAAAGCAATATCAGCACCATCTACCGTAATATGTCTGCCTGTCGCATGAATCAGATGATAGTCCTCCTGATCCTGGCGGCGGTTTCTGAACACAACATCATAGTCATGCTTATGCATGGCAAAGTCGTAAGCACACTTCTCCATCCGTGCAATATCATCCGGATGCACATCCCGGTAGAGATCTCTGCCAAGACCATACACCGCTTCCTCACTGCTGCTGTATCCAAAAAGATCTAGATATGCCCTGGAAACAAGAAGAGGCCTGATCTGTTCATCAATGTACTGATACACCGCAATCGGAATCGGTACATTCTCAATAAATGCACGTGTATCATCAGAAAACGCATAGGCTTTCATAACCTCTTCCTCCCTTCTCATTTCCTGCTTTCCGGCAGACTGATAACTGACACACTTCTTTTTCAGAATACAACATCATAAGGAATACAGGGACTCTACCCCCCCCCGCAAATTTTCAACACCGTACCAGTCACTGTAAAACACCTCCTTGCGCACATCATTTACACCCTTGTCTGATCCTTTTCATCACAATGTTCTTCCGCACTCTGACTGATCTGGCCATCCACGGCAAAGATCTGATTTCTTCCGTTTTTCTTTGCCGCATACAACGCATCATCCGCACATTTATAGATTGCCCCCGCGCTCTCGCTTTCCCTGATCTGCACACATCCAATCGAACAGGTAATCCCGCTGCCGTCAGGAAGCCTGACCGTACGAATCGCTTCGGCGGCAAGCCTCACTCTCGCCATCGGATCACGGCCTGAAAGAAGAATGGCAAACTCATCGCCGCCAATCCGTCCTGTCGCAACCTTAGCTTTATCAAAACCATTATTTGTCAATTTATAATCGCACTCATAGGAAGCACCGGGATTATCAATAAATGCCTGTTTTCCTGCCGGGAATAAATCATTGACAACATCCGTGCACGATTCCGGAGCACTCTGCAGCAAAGACCACAGCATATTTGTAGCAACCGCACGAATACAATAATCGCCAACCTGATGCCCGAACCGGTCATTGATCTCCTTGAAGTGATCAATGTCGATCACCGCAAAGACATACTCCGCATCAGGCATGCCGGAAAGAATCCGATCCGCTTCGGCAAAGAAATACTGATGATTTAGCAGACCGGTCAGGCTGTCAATATTTGCCATGAAGTGATAGTGATTACTGATGAGATAGTGATGAATCCTCTCCCTGTGAAAGAAATAGGCAATAAAACCGCAAACCAGGAAGAAGGAAAAGGCATTGAGCACATCCCCGGAAGCAATGGCAGGAGCCTTGACAAGATAAGAGCTGATATCAAAAATCAGCATGCAGCCAAGCTCAAAGAGCATCAGATAACCAAGTGAATAATTCAGAAACAGAGCTACCAGGGTCTGCATTACCAGGAAGGATGTTGCTACCTGATGAGGATCCACAATGGACGCAACAATCCCGAAAAACATCAGGCCGGCACAGGCAGAACCAATATCGATACGCGCTGCCCGGACATTGCCAGCCTTCCTGTGATGCGGCATCGCGAACTGTACCTCCACAAGGATTGTATAGACCAGGCAGAGCTCATAGCAAGGCGCAAAAGAACGATTGATCACGCCAGACAAAGACAGAATGGCATAAACAAACATCATGACCATCAGAATATGATTAAGAATCCGCGCCGATTTCCAGTTCTCCGCCGCAATCTGTTCTTTGCAGGAGTCATACTGATCTGACTCAAATCCATAGCAATTGAATCGACGTATACACTTTCCAACCATAGGCCCCCCACTTCTCATATATCATGAGACTGCTTTTCCCTTTCAGTCATCCCATGAATTGAAAAACGCTTTATTTTGGTGGAATTTCTATCAACATATGCACATGGTCTGGACACACTTCGGCTTCCAATATATTCACTCCCTTCCACTTACATAGCTGCCTTATTATTGATCCAATTTCCACTCTCTTTTCCCCATAGAATATCTTTCTTCTATATTTCGGTGCGAAGACAACATGGTACTTACAATTCCATGTTGCCACGGAGATTGATCCGTCCATCCGTAATCCTCGTCTCCATGGTGATGTTGACGCCATTCACCCACCCACTCCGGTTGATGGCAGGCGTGATGTAATTGAGCTTGATATCCTCCTCGGTCATCTGTTTTTTATCATCAAGAATCATAGCAGCAGTCCCCCGCGTGTAAAAAATGATTGAATAAAATCAGTATACCATGAACGCCGGTCGTTGAGCTCTGAAAAATGAACATGTGTAAGGAAATCTGATGATACAGAAAAAGCGATGCAGTCATTCATCCTGCACCGCTCTTCTCCATGCATTCAATCATCGTGTGCTCTGCTAAGGCACTCTATAGATAGTCTTCCCTTTCAGCGCAGAATTACTGGTTGTATCCACCCGACTATTATTTCCATTCTTAAGACTGACTTTCTTGTTATTATCATCCAGATAATACCAGTTTCCTTCAATATAGAACTTCAACCCGTCCTGATCCGGAAGCACTACTTCTTTCAGTTTTGTCACTCCATATTTTGATAAATTCAGCAGATCAATCTGGCCGATGGTGATTCCGGAAAAATCAATTTTTTCAAGATTTGTATAATCCCTCAATGGAGTTTTGTCATCTCTTTCAAAGAGAATTCCCTTATTTGTATCGCCATTGTTCAGTGGATTGTCCTCATTTTGAAAAAGATTATTCTTACCAAACACAATGGATGTAATTTTATTTTTATCCTTTACGCTCTTCAATATTGCGCCATCTTTAATATTGACGTATGAAAGCCTTCCCGGTTTAAACTGCAGGCTGTATGTGCCGTCCTCGTTCTTGACCACATAATCATTTACATTGTCTGCATTAACTTCTACCCATCCCTGAAACTCCCATTCTGCCGACTGAGTTCCATCTGCTTTGATCGTAACAGCAACAACGCCGCTGGCCTTTCCGGTATTGGGCCGACCTGATGCACCGTCTTTATCTTGGGCAAAAGGATGATGTGATTTTCCGTAGCCTTTGATGTTACCTCTTGCTGCTTGAAGATTCATCACTGTGCCCGTAGCAGCATCATAATAATACGTTCTGCTCTCCGTCATGTCGGTATTCATATACTCAGCCGCCGCAGCAGCCTTGGCGCTTCTCACATTTGCCAAATCAACCGCTTTTCTGCTCTTTTCCAGCTGACTGCTGAAAATCGGAATGGATATCGCAACGAGCACAGCAATGATGGCAACAATGATCAAAAGTTCCGCCAGTGTGAAGCCTTTCTTGTTCTTTGTCCACATGAGATCACACCTCCTATGATTACTGAAAAACCCGAAACAAGCGGGCTGGATTGTCCGTTTATTCCGGGTCTCATAGGTGTCATTGGTACAGGTAGAGTCTCTGCACCGCTCATTCAGTATCGTGATACGGCATCCATTACTTGATATTGTGCTTGTTCATCTTCTCTTTGAAGATATCCGTGATGATCGTTCGAAGCTCTTCACGCTCTTTTTCCGGCAGTTCTCCTGGGTTCTTTGCGACTGCATACAGCTCAGGATATTGATTGGCGATCCGCTCGATGGTTTTCGTCGTTGCGTGCTTTCTCACGAAGAAGGGGATCTTCTTGATCCACTCCTGTGGGACGAGAGCAAGGATCTTGTCAGCTGCCTCTTTATCACTGATCTCAGCGGTGGAAAGGCCGGCGTTGATTTGTTTCTGTTCTTTATCTGTAAAATCGTTGAGTTCCATTATTTTGTAATTCCTTTATGTATTTATTCTGATGAACATCGTGTTTATCCTTCAAATATAACAATACGTTCTGGAACATCTTGCATCTGTTGGTTGAAAAAACATTTGTGAATATCCGTTCAAATTGCTAGTTCCAATTGATATATAGAAGTTAAAAAAACACAGTATTTACGTCCAGAGTATCGAAGCAGCACTATATAAAATAGTAAGCGCAGTCAATGAATGATTATTACTGATTCCAGTGATCCATCTCCATCACTATATGAAAAAGTGACATGTGCTGTACTAGCTACACCCGTATCACTCCCTGGACTGTTATTACCAGTTATCTTAGAATAAAAAGGAAGATTGTTCCCCAATTCACTCCAGTTATTTCTCTTCTTGCTTTTAAGCACCACGCCGTAGACTGTTACACTCTTCACGCTTCCATCGGGATAGAACACCAATGCAATGTGATGAGTGCTATCAGTATAGCCGCCTTTGCTCGCGCTTGGACTCAGCACCTCGGTCTGAGCTTCCGCATAAGCAGATCTCAAATTTGCCACCGATGTTGCATCCCTTGCCTTCTCCAGTTGCTTACTGAAGATCGGGATGGATATTGCAACGAGTACTCCAATTATGGCTACCACGATTAAAAGTTCCGCAAGAGTGAATCCTTTGTTGTCTTCTCTTCTCATGTTGTGTTCACCTCCGATCGCTATCTTGTTATAATCTTGCTTCTATATACTCTCCCCCTATTTTCATTCTTGCTTTCCTAGACTGATTATTGAAAATCAGGATGCTGATAACGGCAAGCATTTCGATGATGGCGACCACGATGAGGAGCTCTGCAAGGGTGAAGCCTTTCCTATTCTGTTTCATTGGGCATCACTCCCCTCTCATAATAACGCCCACAGGTTCTTAAAATTGCGGAAAACGGCATCATTATGCGCAAATGTGCACGTTGAAAATTGCAGGTCAGGTGGTCCATCCCGGTCGTCTCCCTATGGGCTGATAAACTACATTCTTATATTACGCCCGCAGGTTCTGAAATCTGCGGAAAATGGCCTTATTCTGCGCAATAGTCTAGGACCATAACAAGCGATGGACAGGCGCGCGTAATAGTGCAGAGCAGGTCACGAATACATGCCTCAGGGGTGTTCTGGTGGCGATCTCCATTCCGATCTTCACATCACAGCTCGAGAAAGCGAGAGAGGCTGTCGATATGGCTAACATCCGGTCTGCGTATGCAGAAGTATCCGCCGCAATTCTTACAGATGACAAGAAGGATTCTGCAGACAGAATTGTGAAGTACAAAGAAGGAACCTATTCAGCAACAGTAAGTACAACCGGAAAACCAGCCGGCTGGTCTAGTGCTATCGCAGCAACGGAGTCCATCAATATTGGCGGGTTACAGGTGAAACCTTCACAGAACGGATGGACTATTAGCAGATCAGTAGCCACTGAAAAGGTCACGATTGAGCCAGCGGCTTGAAATTAATAATGCACGTTTTTGAGCCATGTTATTGTCGTCTCTCATCCTCGTGATGAGGAATTTTCCATATGATAAAACCCTCCAGATTGCTCCGGAGGGCATTCATAAGATTGTTATTTAGCTGAATTCTGTTTCAATGTTACTGTATTTTGATTGATGCATCTCCAGTAGCCTTCACAGTTATAGTTGCTGTGCCAGTATTAAAGTCAGCGCTCTTGATTTCAACACCACCAATTGTAACACTCGTTCCATTCGAAAGGCCATTAACTTTCTGCGTCATGGTATAGGTTGCAGTTGCGTCTGTGACCTCACCAGAAGCATCCTTGTTGACTGTGATCTTTGTATCATCACTGGATCCTGTCAACACGGCTGCAGAGCACTCTGCATACAAAGATCGGATATTTGCCTCATCCGTCGCCTCTCTAGCCTTCTCCAGCTGTGCTGTGAAGATCGGAATCGAGATAGCCACCAGAACACCAATGATTGCTACAACAATGAGCAGCTCAGCAAGTGTGAATCCCTTCTTGCTGTTTTTTAATTTTTTCAACATTTTTCAGGTCCTCCTCTTAAATATCATTTCCTCTTAACTAAGGAAATAAAAATTATTACTGATATTATAATATATGCTTTTTCGTCATTTGACAAGTCTAGTCATGTGAATTACTGCCCAAATTTTGCCGATTATTTTAATCAATCTAGACGAAATTAGAGAATCGGCGGAATTTTATGGGCTTCATTCAGTATGATGCAGCGGAACTTGAAGTGGTGTCGTCTGTCTGGCTTTCGTCGGATGAACTATCGACGATGATGCCGCTGGTGTCTGTCGCTCCCTGGAGTGTCTCAAAGAAGGTCACCTTCATGGACACGCTGACCGGTCCGCTCTGCAGAACGCCGCTGTCGCTGCCGGCTGCGATGTCGAGATCGCTGATCAGGCAGCGGTATCTGCAGGAGTACAGGCTGCTGATGATTTTTTCCGCCTCCGCATAGCTGTTGGAGGTGAAGGTGATGTTGATATTTCTGCGAACCGTATTGTCTGTCGCCTCCGGCTCCGCGAAATCGAAGTTGTAGACGGAGGTTCCGGAGAAGATGTTGTTCAGCTCCGTCATCTCATTGCTGAGGTTGTTGTAAGTGGCAACCTCGCCGGAATATGCCACTGTGCCGTTGGCGATGTCCTGCTTCATCTGGCTGATCATTGCCGCTCTCTTCTGCTCCAGTGTGATCTGGCTGTCAAGATCCGCGGTGTCATAACTGCGGAGCTGTGACTCGAGGTAATCATAGGTGAAAAAATAATAGATGAATCCCAGCAGGGCAAAGGTCAGTATCAGGATGAGGACAGTTTCTTTTTTGGAAAATTTACGATTGAGTTTCATTGATTTTCCATTCCCTCGCTTTCTGCTTCCTGCTTCTTGGCCGCAAGCTGATCCGTCAGCGATGGCTCCCCGTCACCGGACGAACTGGATACGGCACCGGTCGGGGAGGTAAAGGTGATGGTGATCTCCGCCGTCACAACGCCTGTGTCTGTGCTGTCATCTCCTGTGGATGCGGTAGAAGGCGAGACATACTGTACGATATCGCTGCTCTGGAGTGCCTGGACTACGTCGGAGACTTCCGACAGTGTAGTCCGCTCGATGGTCAGCGTCGCAGTGTTGCCGGTAATCGATATGCTCTTGATTCCGCTGTCGACCTGAACATCCTGGTCAATCACCTGCATCATTTTTGCCCGGTCCTGCATGGCCAGCTCATCGGAATTCATGTATCCGGTTCCGTAGTGGCTGTACTGACCGCTCACATCGTCATAGACGCTGTTAGACGATACAAGTTCCTTGAGCTGTTCCTGCTTCGCGCCGTATTCCGCCTGTGCGGTATTGATCTCGTTCAGCTTGTCCAGCACCATGAACTTGGTGAAGATCCCGAGTGCCACGAGAAAAATGCCAAAGACCACCAGATCGAAGGCGATGCGTTTTCCGTTGTTCTCGTGGAAGACCAGATTGATGCTTGTCTTTGTCGGGTATTTTCCTTTTCCCCGTGCGCCGGTGCTGCTCTTCTGCGGCTTTTTGCCGCTGCCGGAAGCGCCGGGGCCGATTTCCATACTTAACAGATCCTTCAGGCTCAATGCTTATTCCTCCCCTTAGAGCATGGTGATTTCAGGCTCAATGCTTATTCCGCCCTCAGAGCATGGTGATTCCGAGCGACTGCGGCCCGAGGATCATGCTCTCGTCAAACTCCGGTTTCGTCTCGATGAGGTCGGCGATGCTGATCTGAGGCAGCTCGACGTTCTCCGCAATTTCCTTCATGAGGCCGTCAATTCTCGACCCGCCACCGCAGTAGTACAGCTTGTCGATGTTGTTGTTCGGATTATTGAAGCTGTAAAAATTGAGCACACGCATGATCTGAACAGCCATGCTGTTGTACAGATCCTGAATCTGCTGGTCATCCTGGATGATGTCCTTCTGATCGTCCAGACTGCTCATATCGATATTTTTCACCGTTTTCTCATTCAGGCCGACCGCTTCCGCGTAAGCTTTCGCCAGTTCGTGACATCCCGGCTCCATGCTTCGTGTGATTTCGTACTCTCCCTTCGGAAAAAAATGAAGATTGATGGTACGGTCGCCGGCGTCGAGGATGACATAGTCTCTGCTTCCTTTTTCGATGCTGTGCCGTTTCTCGAAATCCTGAATAATCGTGCGGAAGGCGATTACCTCCGGAGCGATGATTTCGAGTCTGAGGCCGGCTCTTCTGCACATGGCGGTGTAGTTCTGAATCAGATCTTTACTGGCAGCCACCGCAAGGAGCTCCATTTTCTTCTCGTTTCGACCAATTACCGCATAATCGTAGATATATTTGTCGAGATCCTCTGTGATGTAATCGTGAAATTCAAAGGGTAGGTTAACCTTCAGCTGACTGATCGTCATCAGCGGAAGTTCCATCCGCCGGATATAGGCTGTGTTCTCCGGCATCGCGACAGCCGCTGTCCGGCAGCTGATGCCGTTTGCCTTCATCAGTTCCTTGATGAAATCTCCTGCCGCGTCCCAGGACGTGACGCGTCCGTCCTTTACGAGGTGCTCTGGCACCCGCTCGCTCACAAATCGGACCGGGACATTGTTCTGGCACAGCGTCATCTTGATCCGGTAATTCCCGATATCGATTCCCAGTATCTTATTCTTTGGCATAGCACGCCCTCATTCCCGTTATGTTTTTTTGCCTCGTGATACAGACTATTCTCTATTATAGCAGACAAGATCAAGTTCATATACCCTTCTGTTTGTCATATCGCACAGATCAGGTACTTCCTATTGTGGAACGATTCGAAAAACGTTTATGAATTTCTTCTGTAAATCTTACCGCACGGATCAGGTACTTCCTGTCAGAACAGGCTCAGGTACCACCCGGTTACGGCTTGGCCGAACAGGATGCTGATCCAGCTTGCGATGGAGATTGCCGGGCCGAAGGGGATTCTGTGTTCTCTGCGGATCACGGCAAAAATGAGTCCAATGATGCAGGACAGGATCAGATTGAACAGTCCGGTTACCGGTCCGGTGAAGAGCCCTACCATAAAGAAAAGCTTGATGTCTCCGCCTCCGAGTCCTTCCTTGCCGGTGACCCTGTCAAAGAGAAGGGAAAGCAGAAGCAATGCCCCTGCAATGACGGCTCCGCCCAGAAGGCCCGAGATCAGCTGGTCTTTGATTTTTTCCCCGGTGAAGGGAAGGGTAACCGCCCACAGCACAATACCTGCCATGATGAACCCGTTCGGAATTTCAAAGGTATCCAGGTCGGTCAGGGAAAGTCCGAGAAGGATACAGGACAGGATCATGTACCGAATCGTGAGAATGCTGATCCCGTATCGGAGATATACACCTGTGAAGGCGCAGGCGAGAATTAGCTCCGCGATCATGTACCGCGGGGAAATCTTCTTATGGCAGTACCGGCATCTGCCCTTCAGGAACAGGTAGCTGAAGATCGGCACCAGGTCCGCCGCGGACAGCGGATGGCCGCAGACCGCACAGTGGCTTCTGCCCTTCAGCACGCTCTCGCCGTGCACAATCCGCCACGCAAGGCAGTTGATAAAGCTGCCGAAGACGGCACCGAAGACGAAGCTGACGACTCCGCCGTATATTGTCAGAAATAGAGTTGGTTCCACCTCGATTCCCCTTCTTATCAAATGCACAGTTCAAATACACAGCTCAAATGCACAGCTCAACTTCATGAAGATGCAGTCACGCTGAGACCGGCGATTTTCGTCCCGGTTTTCGCGGCATCTTTCTCGATCTGATCCTTCTGCTCTGTGTTCAGCCGGCGTCTTTCACTGACGGTCATGAGGGTGTAGTCGTAGGCGGTCAGTGTATGTCCCTGCCATCTTGGGTGAACCACCGTCCCGCTGTCCTCCACGGATAGCGCGAGAAGCTGCCCGCCGTTCTTTCCTCCGAGGTTCGGAATACCGAGCGCTCCTGTCTCCCCGTTCGCGTTGTGCCTGCGGTCGGAGCGCCCGTAACCCTCGATCTGACTGATCTCATCCCAACCGAGCATCCGGCTGTTGACAGAGTCGAAATAGTAGGTGACATCACCGCCAAACCCGTCTTCCATGTACTGGACCTTTGCTGCCTTGATGGCATTCTCGACCTGGTTCCGGTCGAAGGTCATCTTCGCGTCGTTCAGGTGGCGGATATACATTCGGACCGCAAACATGCCGCAGAAAAAAATCACCGCGATCAGAAGAACTGCGGTCAGGTTCGCGATTCCCCGCTTATTTCTGATTATCGATCGATTTCGCTTCCCCATTCTTGCCGTTCCTCTGTTTCAGTTCATTCTCTGATCTGCCGTTCCTCTCTTACATCAGGTTGTACATCGTGAACATCGGCAGGTAGACGGAGATGACGATAAACCCGGCAAAGAAGGCAAGGAAAATCAGAAGCGTCGGCTCCAGCTTTGCCAGTGCCTGTTTTATCCGATAGTCTGCTTCGTTGTTGTAGTACTCGCCGATTGTCTGCAGGGTATCCTCCAGCGAACCGGTTTCCTCTCCGATCGCGGTCATCTGTTTCAGGTTGTCCGGAAAATAGGCGCTCGCCTCGATGCATTTGCCGAGGGGCTGTCCTTCCTCAATCTTCGGCTGCATGGCCGCTACATCGCGCCGGAACAGCTCATTGTCCATGACCTTTGCCGTTACCGCCACGGCATTGTTGACCGTAAGGCCGGATGCCAGAAGCACAGACATTGTATCCGCGAACTGAGCAGCACTGTTGGCTGTGTTGATTTTTCCCATGACAGGCATCCGAAGCTGAAGTTTTCCCTTCACAAGCGCGCCTTTATCGGTCCGGAAGTATACGGACAGTCCGATCACGGCTCCCAGAATGACAATCACAAAAAGCGCCCACCACCTTGCGAAGAAATTCGAAATCGCGATAGTGATCTGTGTCATCATGGGAAGATTGCCGCCGAGTGACTCAAAGGTGCTCGTAAGCGTCGGGATAACCTTCGCCATGATGATGATCAGGACAATGATCGCTACGATGACGACAAAGATCGGATAGGTCATTGCCGCCTTGATCTTCTCCTGATTTTTGCTTGCGTTTTCATAATAGATCTGCATTTTGGAGAAGGAATTCTCGATGGTACCTGACTGCTCACCTGCCCGGATTGTTTCAATAAAGGTCGATGGAAAAACGCCTTTCCCGTTTCGTTCGAGGCTTGACGCAAGGCTGCTTCCATCCTCAACATCAGCAGCGACCTCCTGCAGCATCTTCTTCATTTTTTTGTCCTCGGTCTGTTCGGCGATCATTGAGATGCACCGCCCGACCGGCATACCCGATCTCAGCATTACGGCGAACTGGGAGCAGAGAACGGAAAGAATCTTGACGTTTACCTTTGGTTTCCCGCCGAACTCCATGGACAGCACATTACGGGATTCTTTCACCGCGGAAATTTCAGTGATGATCGGGCAGCTCTGCCGGATCTTCTGCACCGCTGAATACTCATCCGGCGCCTGCACGACACCACGGATTGATTTGCCATCGGTATCAATGGCGCGGTACTGGTATGTAGTCATATGCTATTTCCCTCTCAGAACATGAATTTCTTCTTCATATAGTCGGCATCGTTGCACGCCTCCAGTGCGGTCTCCGGCGTGATCTTGCGGTCCGCGGCGAGCTCGAGGAGGAAGTTGTCCATCGTAACGCTGCCCTCCGCTGCGGATGTGAGCATCGCGGAATGCATCTGCGGTGTTTTGCCCTCGCGGATCAGATTTCGTATGGAAGTCGTAACGATCATGACTTCCGCCGCAAGAATCCGGCCCTTGCCGCCTGCTCTGGGCAGAAGCTGCTGCGAGAGAACCGCGTTCAATGTGGTTGACAGCTCCATACGGATCTGAGGCTGTCTCTCTTCCGGAAAAACGCCGACCATGCGGTCGATGGAATCGACGGCTGAGTTCGTGTGCAGCGTCGCGAAGACGAGGTGACCGGTCTCTGCTGCCGTCAGTGCTGTCTCGATTGTGGTCAGATCACGCATCTCGCCGATCAGAATGACATCGGGGTCTTCCCGCAGTACCGCCCGGAGGCCGTCCTCGTAGCTTCTGGTGTCTGTTCCGATCTCTCTCTGATTGATGATGCTCTTCTTCGGCTCGTACAGATACTCGATCGGATCCTCCAGCGTTACAATATGCTCGGCACGGGTCTCGTTGATCCGGTTCAACAGAGCCGCGAGTGTTGTGGATTTTCCGGAACCGGTCTCGCCGGTGACGAGCACGATGCCTTTCCGGTAATTGGCGAACTTCTCTGCCGCCTTCGGAAGCCCCAGCTCCTCGACCTCCGGGATATGATTGCTCAGGATACGCAGTGCTGCTGAGATATGGCCTCTCTGGTGAAACAGGTTGATACGGACACGCTCGCCGCCGATGGACGCCGCCATGTCCAGTTCTCCGATATCACGAATGGAATCGTAATGCTCTCCCGCCAGCTTTTCGGCTATTTTTTTGCAGTCATCATCGGTCAGAATATCACTTGTCAGATCCTGAAGTATTCCGTCCACACGAATTTTCGGCGGAAGTCCGCAGATCAGGTGGATATCTGATGCGCGCATCGCTGCTGCTGTCATAACCATTTGGTCGACCTTCATAAATTAAATCCTTTCGTTTGTCATAGGCGGAAACCCACTACCTTCAGGTGGTGGGAGGAGCCTGGTTGTGGTATAATTGACACTGAGCCACCTATACAAGAGAAAACCGTTAGTTCCGGCTCAGAACGAGGCACTCTTTGTTCCTTGAAAAGTATATATGAGGTTTTAATGTGAAATCCTAGCATTATGTAAAATATACTAAGGTTTAACATGTTTGTACTGCACGGGAAGTTTTAGTACCTGATACAGACAGTAACTACGAAATCGTAGTTACGGCAGAGCAAGCTCTGCCGTAAAGGGTGCTGTCAATCACCCCATGATGTAACACCACTCTAGATAGCAGTATCTATTGGGGTTAAAGGTCGGAGACGTAAGTCGTTAGTACGACTGGGCAGTTACAAGCCCATGACCTTTAGGTCGTGGGTAGTTGACCATTTCTTTATGCCTCTCATTTTCCGAACCGCTCTTTTCATGTCAACTGTCCCTGCAATCATAAATAGATCCCGGATTTCAAATAAGCTTATGAACTCCTGGGTTGCTGCAAAGCAGACCGTCTTCACATCCATTACTTAATCTGTAATACTTATCGTACGAATGATTTCATCGACTGTTGTGATTCCGTCTTCTACCAGTTTATCTGCATGTTCCAGCATTGTCACGTAGTTTGTTTTTTCTGCCAGCTTCGTGAACTCCTGTTTGTCACCGCCGGAGGTGATGCAGTGACGGAGCTCGTCGTTCATCATCAGGATCTCGAATACGCCGATTCGCCCGCGGTAGCCGGAATGGTAGCAGTTATCGCAGCCTTTTCCGTGGTAGAACTTTCTTCCGGGGTAATTGTGGATTCTGGCCAGGGAAAGCGACGCCGCCTCGGGCGTGTATTCTTCCTTGCAGGCGGGGCAGATTCTCCGCAGAAGTCTCTGAGAGATGATGCCTCGAAGGCCGGCGGAAATCAGGTACGGAGCGACGCCCATATCCTTCAGACGGTCAATGGCCGATACCGCGTCCTCGGTATGAATGGTCGTGATCACGAGATGGCCGGTCATCGCGGCGCGCATCGCAATCTCTGCAGTCTCGCCGTCACGGATCTCGCCGACACAGATGATGTCGGGGTCCTGTCGCAGAATCGAACGAAGTCCGCTGGCGAATGTCAGTCCGACTTTTTCGTTGATCTGCACCTGAGTGGCGCCCTCGATGTGATACTCCACCGGATCCTCCAGCGTGATCAGGTTCGTGTACTCACTTAACAGCTCCTGCATCAGGGCGTACATCGTCGAGGATTTACCACTTCCGGTTGGCCCTACGATCATAATTACCCCGCTGGTATTCTTGAGCAGCCGGTCTATCTTTGCATTCTCGTCCTGCGGAATTCCGATTCCCTCGCGGGTCAGCATGGAGCCCTCTGTACCGAGAATTCGGATTACGATTTTTTCTCCATAGATCGTCGGAAGCGTGGACATACGCATATCGACATCGTTCTGTTTTAGTTTCAGAACCGCCCGGCCGTCCTGCGGGATTCTTTTCTCAACGATATTCAGATGTGCCATGACCTTCAGTCTTGATGTTACCGATCCCATCAGGTCGCCGGGGATCGTCATGATCCTGTGAAGCCGCCCGTCCACACGAAGGCGGATAACCATTTCCGTCTCGGTCGGCTCAAAGTGAATATCGGATGCCTTCTCATTGTAGGCGCGCTCGATGATAGAATTCACCAGACGGATCGTCGGAGCGTCCTCGACGTCCTCTTCCTCCGGCGTCTTGATCTCGTCCTTTGTCAGCCCGGCATCCGCCATCATCTGCGCCATTGCCTCGGCGGCGCCCTCGTTGCTGTAGAGTACATTGATCGCATGCTCCACGGCAGCCTGCGAAGCGATCATCGGAATGATCTTCTTCTTCGATGTATCATGCGCCTCCTCCAGCGCCATGAAGTTCAGCGGATCCGCCATCGCGAGGAACAGCGAGTCCTTGGAAACGGAAACCGGAACGATCAACGCTTTCTTCGCCAGCGACTTCGGAATATATTTTGACATCGTCGGATCAATATCGGCCTTGCCCAGATCGATGTAATCGATACCAAGCTGAATACGAAGGGTATCGATCAGCTGTGCCTCCGTAATGAATCCGTTATCGATGAGAACCTGTCCGAGCCGCTTCTTCTGCTCCTTTTGCATCCGAAGCGCCTGATTCAGCTGATCCTCAGTAATTACATGCGACGAGACGAGCATATCTCCCAGTCGTTTATTCTTCATAAACAAAGTCCTTTCGTTTGCTGCAGGCGGAAAACTACTACCTTCAGGTGTTGGGCAGTTGACTCCACATTTCCTCTATCGCCAATACTCTTTATCTCATATATTCATCATACCAAAAACTAAACCCAAATATACAACAAACCCAAAATACTGTCAATTTCAGCGGACGCCACGATCCCCCCACGATGACCTGTGCCACGATGAGATGCGCGTTAATAAGCTGCGCGACAATGAGCTGTACCACGATGGCCTGTGCCACGATGAGATGCGCGTTAATAGGCTGCGCGACAATGAGCTGCGTCACGATGAGCTGCACGACAGGTCGCTATTGCTCTGTTTTGCCGCAGGGGATTCCGAGCGTCTCCAGCAGAGCCTTGAAAGTATCCTGACCGTCAAGGCAAGTGTCTGTCAACCATCCTTTTTCCTGTTTCCAGTTCGCCAAGCCGCGATAGTAGAAAGCTTTTTTGCTGTTCTCAATGAGAAATGGCACAATGTTGTAACGAAGGCACTCTTTTAATGCCACAAGTCTTCCAACTCTTCCGTTCCCGTCCTGAAACGGGTGAATGTATTCAAACTCCGCATGGAAGGCAATTATGTCATCCATCGTTACCCGCCTTACCTGTTCGATTCCGTTATAACGGTGAAGAAGATCGCTGATCCGTTTATGCACCTCCTCCGGTCTTGCCGTCTCGTGTCCTCCGACCATATTGGGGCGTTTCTTGTAATCCCCGACAGCAAACCAGTTCAGCGCGGCGTCCCTTGTATCATATTTCAGAATATAATGCAGTTGTCGGATAATCTCCTCTGTCAGTTTTTCCTCTGAATGATCAATCACATAATTAATTGCCCGAAAGTGATGTATGGTTTCCATAATATCATCCACAAGTACGCCTTCACCCGCATCAATCGTATTCGTCTCGAAAATCAGCCTTGTCTGATCTTCCGTCAGCCTGCTGCCCTCGATATGGTTGGAGTTATAAGTCATGCGAACCTGAAGCTCGTGGTAGAGACCGCCGGAAATCTTCGCCTCTTTCTCATCCCTGAGTGTCTGAAGAATGATGTTATCAGAAACCTCCCGCATAAGTTCTGCCGAATCACATCGGAGATAATCCGCAATTCTCTGCAGGGTTCTCCCTGAAAGTTTCTCCCCCTTCCCGATCTTTGCAATCGTCCGGCTGGAGAGACCGATGCGCGCTCTCAGATCAGTTTTTGTAACTCCCTTCTCTTTCAGTTTTCGGTTCAGTCCATCATAATTGAACACCGGAAATTCGAACCTCCTTTTAAATGCTTTACTTATTTTAGCATGATCCCGGAATATTAGTAAAGTTTTCTGGCCGTTCGATGTTCCAAAAGTAAAGCATCGGCCACTATTCTGCCTGCACTGTACGTAATCCGTGTGCTTCCTATTATATGGCATATGGCCTTCGCGCCATATCATCACTCACAAGCAAGGCCGGTGAAATGGATGCAAGGATGATAAGCTATAGTAAAAAAACAATATCTGGCTGCAGATAAAAGAAATGCCGCCGCCCGAAACCGGGCGACGGCATTTCAATTACATTCAGAGTCAAGTTCTCAGGCTATTCAGTTGTTATTCTTATTATGTCTCTTCTTTTCAAATGCCAGAAGTCCAAGACTCATCGATGTAATCAACATGAGTACCCATCCGGCCATCGGCGTATTGTCGCCACTCTGAACGGGCTTACTATTGCTTGTTGAAACCGAATGAATCACCGGTGCTGTACTTGTATTTGACGTTGGATTATTGTTCGGCGTTGCTGTATTATTCGGTGCCGAATTATTATTTGGTATCGAATTATTGTCTGATGACGAATTATCGTTCGGCGTTGAATTATGATTCGTCGTCGAGTGATCGTCCGGTTTATCGTTTGGTTTCGGTTTATCGTTTGGTTTCGGTTTATCGCCCGGCGTTGGCTTGTTGTTCGGTGTTTCATTTGTTTCGGGTTTGGAATACGTATTCTTGATCGTAAGGCTGTCTGCGCCGTCATACTTCACTGACGCAACAGAAAGCGCATTCGTCGTCTCGTCTTTGATTACCGTTACCTCTACCTCGTGACTTGTGGAATCGTAGGTGATATGACTGATTCCGCCGTTTTCCTCCGTGATGGTATAGCGGTATGTTCCTGCCTTATCAAATTGAATTTCACCAAACTCAGCTGTTCTATGATCTTGCGTTGCTTCTGCTACAGCTCCGGCTTCATCCTCCGGCATCGGGGAATCTCCCTCTGCCTTCAAGTCGAACTTAAATCCGGAAGCCTTGCTCCAGTCATTGAAATCCTTGGTAACCTTGAGCACAGCTTTTGCAGAAGTGAATGTATTCGTGATCTCCAAATTTTTCTGCCCATCGTAGGTGATCGAAGCGGAGAGCGCGTTTGTCTTGTCATCTGTCTTGGTCACAGTAACAACCACCTTGTGAACCTTCGGATTTCCTGTGCTGTTGGTATCATAGTCGACGCCATCCAGGCCGCCGTTTACTTCCTGAAGTGTATATTCATAAGTTCCGGCTCTGTCAAAGGTCATCTCCGGGAATGCCGGTGAAGGATTCTCTTTCGTCGCTGTTATAACCGCCTCTGTTACCGAAGTATTGTCTTTCGAAGCATCCGCCTTCGATGTGTCTGATTTTGCAGTTTCCGGCATCGGTGCGTCCTTCGTAACAGGTTTCAGCACAAAATCGAACGAAGCTTTGTCGAAGAAATCTCCGTACTTTGCAGAATCTGTCCATCCATTGAAGTTCTTGTGAATTCCATCAGCCGCAATCCTTACCGGAGTAAAGGTGTTCTGAATAGTAAGTGAACTCTTGTCTTCCGGTACGGTGTCATTCTTGTCCGCCGCCTCATAGGTAACCGTCGCTGTCAGTTTGTTCGTTGCATCAGATGCTTTCTTTACGGTCACGGTTACCTTATGCTTGTTGCTGTCATAGCTTACGCCATCCCTGCCGTCGTTCTTCTCTGTAATTACATAATTGTAAACACCTGCGTACTCGAAGGTCATATCATCGAAGACTGCTGTCTGTTTTTTCTCCGTTACGCTCTGTTCTGTCACCTCTCTTCCATCTTTATTCTTCGGCATCGGATTTACAACCGGATTACCATCTATGTCTTTTGCCGTATTGCCGTCAGCTGCAATTTCGAAGGTAAAGCTGTCCGCTTTCGACCAGTCATTGAAGTCCTTTGTAACCTCTGCGTGAGCGGTCACTGGAGTATACGTATTCTTCACCGTCAGGCTGTCCACGGACTTTACCGAGAGCTGATTCGTATCCTTATCTTTTTCAATTACAACTTTCACTTCATGAGCTGCCGGTTTCTGATACTTGCTGTTCTCGGTGTAATCGACACCATCCTCGCCGCCATTTTGTTCGGTAATCGTATACGTGTAAGTACCTGCTTTGTCGAACTCAATCTTACCGAATGTGGCGGTCGGTCTGCCGTTTTCATCCTTCTCACTGTCGCTGCTGATTTCTACAGTCGTTCCATCCGCCGGCATCGGAGCGTTATCCTTTGCCGCCAGGTTAAAGATAAAACTCTTTGCCTTCGTCCAGTCGTTGAAATCCTTGGAGACACTGAGGCTCTGGTAAACAGGGGTAAATGTATTCGTGATCATAAGACCTGTCTTGTCATCCTCTGCCACCTTTACGCCGTCAAACAGAACCTCTGAGCTCAGCCTGTTTGTCGCATCGTTTGACTTAGTAACCTTTATAACAGCCTTATGCGCATTTGTGTCATAGGCGATGCCATCGATTCCATCATTAACTTCTGTAATTTCATACTCATAAGTGCCTTTGCCTACTTCCCAGAATTCGATGTTCTTAAACGAAGCCGTTCTTTCCTTCTCTGTTGCCTTTGCGGTCAGATTCGTCGGCATCGGCGCACCCTCTGTAATAGCCTTTATCCGGAAGGTGAAGCTGTCGGCCTTACTCCAGTCATTGAAGTTCTTTGTCACATGCAGCGGCGGGTCTGCCGGAGTGAAGGTATTCGTGATCTCCAAATTTTTCTGCCCATCGTAGGTGATCGAAGCGGAGAGCGCGTTTGTCTCGTCATCTGTCTTGGTCACAGTAACAACCACCTTGTGAACCTTCGGATTTCCTGTGCTGTCGGTATCGTAGTCGACGCCATCCAGTCCGCCGTTTACTTCCTGAAGTGTATACTCATAAGTTTCGGCTCTGTCAAAGGTCATCTCCGGGAATGCCGGTGAAGGATTCTCCTTCGTCGCTGTTATAATCGCCTCTGTTACCGGAGTATTGTCTTTCGAAGCATCCGCCTTCGATGTGTCTGCTTTCACAGTTTCCGGCATCGGTGCGTCCTTCGTAACAGGTTTCAGCACAAAATCGAACGAAGCTTTGTCGAAGAAATCTCCATACTTCTCAGAATCTGTCCATCCATTGAAGTTCTTGTGGATTCCATCCGCCGCAATCTTTACCGGAGTAAAGGTGTTCTGAATAATAAGTGAACTCTTGTCTTCCGGTACGGTGTCATTCTTGTCCGCCGCCTCATAGGTAACCGTCGCTGTCAGTTTGTTCGTTGCATCAGATGCTTTCTTTACGGTCACGGTTACCTTATGCTTGTTGCTGTCATAGCTTACGCCATCCCTGCCGTCGTTCTTCTCTGTAATTACATAGTTGTAAACACCTGCGTACTCGAAGGTCATATCATCGAAGACTGCTGTCTGTTTTTTCTCCGT
Source organism: Bilifractor sp. HCP3S3_D3 (assembly GCF_052063915.1). Lineage (NCBI taxonomy): Bacteria > Bacillati > Bacillota > Clostridia > Lachnospirales > Lachnospiraceae > Bilifractor > Bilifractor sp. HCP3S3_D3. The sequence goes on along the minus strand of NZ_JBQHWP010000008.1, from coordinate 33,021 downwards.
TACGCTCTGTTCTGTCACCTCTCTTCCATCTTTATTCTTCGGCATCGGATTGACAACCAGATTACCATCTGCGTCTTTTGCCGTATTGCCTTCAGCTGCAATTTCGAAGGTAAAGCTGTCCGCTTTCGACCAATCATTGAAGTCCTTTGTAACCTCTGCGTGAGCGGTCACTGGAGTATACGTATTCTTCACCGTCAGGCTGTCCACGGACTTTACCGAGAGCTGATTCGTATCCTTATCTTTTTCAATGACAACTTTCACTTCATGCGCTGCCGGTTTCTTATCCTTGCTGTTCTCGGTGTAATCGACACCATCCTCGCCGCCATTTTGTTCGGTAATCGTATACGTGTAAGTACCTGCTCTGTCGAACTCAATGTTACCGAATGCGGCGGTCGGTCTGCCGTTTGCATCCTTCTCGCTGTCTCTGCTGATTTCTACAGTCGTTCCATCCGCAGGTACCGGAGCGTTATCCTTTGCCGCCAGGTCAAAGGTAAATCCCTTCGCCTTCGTCCAGTCGTTGAAATCCTTGGAGACACTGAGTCTCTGGTGCACCGGAATGAAGGTATTCGTTATGGTAAGAGAAGTCTTGCCGTCATACTTCACAACCGCGCTTAGTGTATTTGTATTATTCTCCGGCGTTACAGAAACCAGTACGTTATGACTTGTCGTATCGTAGGAAACACCATCCAGATGATCATTTCTCTCTGTGATCTGATACTCGTAGGTTCCTGCCTTCGTGTAGGTAATCTCACCAAAGACTGCCTCCGGGGACTTCTTTGAAGCCGTTGCCTTGTCGCCGTTTTCTCCTGCCGGCATCGGTGCACCCGCTGATACCGGTGTCAGCGTGAATGTAAACTTGTCATCATTGAAAAGATCCCAGTCATTCCATCCGTTGAAGGATTTCTTCACCTTCAGCGTCTGTTTCAGCGGCGTGTAGGTGTTGCTGATGGTAAGAGATGTCTTGGCATCCTTCGGTACTGTCCCCTCATCATTCTTTGTTACATCATAGTAAACTTTTGCAGACAGCGCATTGTTGTTCGAATCTTTCGAGACAACTACCGCCACCGTGTGTCGAGCAGCGTCATAGCTGACCCCGTCAACCTGGCCGTTGCGTTCCGTCACCGTATAGTAATACGTTCCGGCCTTGCTGAAGGTGATATCGCCAAAGCTTACTTCCGGCTGATCCTTTGTTGCCGTGAGTGCTGTAACCTCCGGCATCGGATTCTTCGCAACACCTGCTGTGTTCGAATCCGCCTTAAGATCGAACGTGAAGCTCGTATCTACCGGCCAGTTTTCCTTCGTCTCCGGATTCGTGAAGCTCTTGGTAAGACCGATATCTGCCTTTGTTGCTGTGAATGTATTCTGAATGGTCAGACTGTCCTGAATGTTGTCATATTTCACATCCGCGGTCAGTGCATTCTTCCGGTCTGTCCCTTTGGTCACTGTTACGGTTACCTTGTGCTTTGTTGTGTCGTAGCTTACGCCGTCCTTACCATCATTTCTTTCAGTAATTGTGTAGTGATACGTTCCTGCCTTCTTGTACGTGATGGCGCCGAAATCTACATTCGGTGCACCAGAAGTTGCTGTTCCGGAAATGGCTCCGTCTTTTGCGCCTTCCGGCATCGGAACCGCCAGATCATTACTCGGCTCCGTTTCACCAGGTTTGCAATAATTCTCCGCCTTCAGTGTAAACGTAAAATTGCTCGCTGAATGGTTCCAGTCGTTGAAGTCTTTCTTGACCTGGATGTGCGCCGTTTCAGAGTCAACTGCATTGGTGATTGTCAGGCTCTTCTGGCCATCGTAGGTGACTTCCGCTGTTAGAGCATTTGTTTCTGAATCCTTCGTTGAATCCTTCGTTACCTCAACGATAACCTGATGTTCCTTGGCCTTCGTTGAATCATTGTCCGCTGTATCATAGGTAATTCCGTCTTCGCCGCCATTTTCCTCTGTAATCGTGTAATTATACCTGCCAGCCTTCTTATAGGTGATCGTTCCGAAGACAGCAGTTGCGTTTTTTGCATTTTCAGCTTTTGCTGTCATCGAACTCTTTCCATCTGCTTCGGCTGGCATCGGTGTGGCAATGGCCTGTCCATCCTCACCGTTTCCTGCATTGTTGTCTTTTGCCGTCAGCGTAAAGGTAAAGCCCTTTTCCGTTCTGGTCCAGTCGCTGAAGCTCTTGGTTACCTGAATTGGAGCAGTAGTCACAGCCGGTGTATAGGTGTTGGTGATCGTCAGACTGTTATGCGTATCGTCGTTTGTCGCATCGCTATTCGTAGCATCGTACTTGATTGATGTAACTTTCAGCGCATTATTATTACTGTCCTTTGATACTTGAACCGTCACCGTATGCGTGTTTCCATCGTAGCTGATGCCGTCCTTGTGATCGTTCTTCTCGGTTATGTTGTAAGTATAGGTCCCTTCCTGCACAAATGTGATCGGTTTGAATGCCGCCGTCTGTGTCGTCTTGCTTGCTTCTGCAGTCTGAACATTCTTTCCGTCTTCTGCTGGAAGCGGAGCGCCTTCTGTCACTGGCGAGATGTTGAACGTAAACTTTGTATTGTCAAAGTAATTGCCATACGCCGAATCCGTCCAGCCATTGAAGACCTTGGTGACCGCAATGTGAGCCTGAACCGATTTAAATGTATTGGTAATTACAAGCGCATCCTTTGTCTCATCGTCATATGTGATTCCAGTGACAAAAAGCTTATTATTCTTTGTATCCTTCTCTACTTTTACAACTGCCTTGTGCGTCTGAGTGTCATACTGAACACCGGACGCCGTACCCCTTTCCTCAGTAATATGGTAGGTATAGGTACCTGCCTTCTCAAACGTAATGTTGCCAAAGCCTGCTGCCGAACCATTTGTTACAGTTACAGACTTCTTTCCATCCTTTGTATCTGCCGGCATCGGTGCATTCTCTACCGGTGTCAGGTCAAATGTAAAGCTGCCTGCCTTTGTCCAGTCGTTGAAGTTCTTCTGAACCTTCAGTTCGCCAATGGTCGAAGTAAAGGTATTGGTCACAGTAAGGCCATCATTTAGTTCCTCCCCGTCCTTCCCGTAATACTTTACTGCCGCGCTAAGCTTGTTGGAGGCGTTTTCAGCCTTTGTTACAACAACCTCAACTTTGTAAGGTGTCGCATCGTAGGTGATGCCATCCTCGTCGCCTGCAGTTTCCTGAACCGTATAGGTGTATGTACCGGTCTTCTCGTAGTTGATACTGCCAAAATCTACCGTCCTCTGTTCAGACGTTGCTGTCCTTAAAACAGCTCCATTAACAGCACCCGCCGGCATCGGAGTGACAATATCCTGCCCATCCGCGCTCTTTCCGGCCGTGTTGCTTCCTGCCGTTAATGTAAAGGTAAATCCCTTTTGTGCCTTCGACCAGTCAGCAAACTTCTTCGTCACTTTGATGTTGGCTTGAACAGGATTGAAAGTATTCTTCACAATAAGACTATCTTGACCATCATATTTCACAGAAGCTGCCAGCGTATTATCGCTGTTCGGGCTTACTGTCACTATAACGCTGTGCGTCCGCTGTAAATTATTACTGTCATCCCAGTCATAGGCAACACCGTCCACACCTCCGTTGTTCTCGGTCAGTGTGTAATGATATTCGCCAATATGAGTATATTGTATTTCTCCAAAATTAGCAGTCGGATTCTCCTGCGTTGCAATTGCGGTTGTTCTACCAGGCATTGGAACCTTAACTGCAGTACTGGCAACTTTCTCCCCAAGTTTGTAGTAATTGCCCGCTTGCAGCGTAAAGCTGAATCCATTCGGAGCCTTCGCCTTCCAGTCATTATTCCCAAAATCCTTGGTTACGCTGATGGAAGCTGTTACCGGGGTCAGCCTGTTCGTGATGGTCGTCCCGCTTACATACTTCGTGTAACCGCTTGGAACGTTCATTTCATCTACCGTGTATGTATAGTTTCTCCCCAGAGCATCCTGTCTCGGAAGGTTCTGGAACGTATAAGTAGACGTTTCAGCAGTCGTACCACTCGTCTTCAGTTCAATCAGCGCTTTTTCCTGATACAGAACCTCATCCTTTATTGCAGTTCCGTTCTGATACAGCTGAACCTCAATGTTCTGGCGCTGTCCGTTGAAGTTGTTGTCATCCACCCACTTCTTCGTTACCGTAACTGAAGTCGTGTTGAGGGTGTTTTCAAGAGACACGGTAGAGTTCTTGACAACACCTTTTTCATCGGTCCCGGTAACAGCCGAAGTGGCTTTCGTCCCATCATTGTTGTAATCGAGAACCTTGCTCTCTAGTACACGATATTGCAGAGCCACCCGACGATATTGCAGAGCCCCCCGCTGGTCTTTTACTCGTGCATATACCGGAAGGTTATGCCAGGTAGCAGCAGCCGCATTGACAGATCCATCAGTAGTGTTTACATCCAGCGTCTTTCCAGCTGCATCGGTCGAATAACCGGCCGTCACGTCCTCCGCGTAGGCTTTCGCGTAATCCTTATTCTCAACACTGGTTGGTCTCTTGACCGGATTCCAGTTGCTTCCGTCCGTGCTGTACTGAAGCGTTACCGTGATATTGTTCGGACGTTCGTTGTAGAAGTTGTTAAAATCATTCCAAGTCTTCTCCAACGTCAGATCAAATACGGAGATGTCATGTTTATTGGTGATCACGACATTATCAGCTTCAACGGATTCCGCATTATCCGCATTATCCGCATTATTCGAAGAAAGACTTACCGTTGCTGCATTCTCCGTTTTTGAAAAATTATAATTTTCTTTGTATTTGTCCTTGTTTGTAAATTCCCCCTCTGAAATCTTGTAGGCCAGCTTATTTCTATTGCTATCATACTGGTCAACGATAAAGCTGTACGAGTACTCGTCTTCCTCCGAGCTGATAGTTTTCGTCGAGGATGTCGGATCATTATTATTGCTATCTGTCCGGGTATGTTTATCCGCATCTTTATTGCCCGATACGCAGGAAATCGTCAGTTCGTCCGGTCTGTAAGCCTCACGGTTAGCGCCGTCCTGGAACTTTTTGGTTACATTGACGGTGGTACGTTTGATGTTTGTAACCGTTTCCGTTATCCCTTTATTATCGTTAGAAAATTTATACACTGCCCGGAACATGCCTGTAGAAAGATTGAAGTCCCGAACTCCATCTGTCGAAGAAACAGCCGTTCCATTATCCGTCAAGTCTATAGCATTTCCGTCCCTGTCAAGCTCTACGGCTCTATAATAACGTTCGGAACCATCCTTCCCTCGTTTCGGTAGATTACTGATAGTTGCTTCCCAATTATTATCCGTATCCAGGGTTATTATCTCATTCTTGAACGGTGTCCATTTATTCTTTGTCGTCAGGTCCTGATACTCAATCTGGAACTTAACAGTTGTCTTACCATCATCCGAAAACCAATTCTTTTTAACCGTCAGAGAAGTTGAATTCTGTTCAGAATTCGGATCCAGTGTATTGGTGATGACTGTATTTGATCGATAGTCGCCGCCAATCGATTCTGTTGTCTCCGTACCGGTATAGGAGATATTTCCATTATCTGCATGTACTGTAACACCGCTGACATTGTCCTCTGTTCCATCTGCTCCTTCTGCCTTTTCCGTAAAACGATAGGTATACTGCTTGCCATTTGCATCTTGTCTCGGAAGTGTATCTGGCTCATTGTGCAACCAGTTGTCTGCAGCTGTGATAGTAACGGTATATAGCGAGTCGTGTGATGTGTGTTTAACATATTGCCATGTTCCATCCTTGATTCTTCTCTGCAGATATAAGGTCAGGCTGTCCGGACGTGCGAGATATTTATTGTCCTCATCTTTCCATATTTTCTGGACACTCACAGATGCCGGAAGAAGATTGTTGCGAACTGTAGAGATCGTTACATTACTGTCTGGATAATAATGATCTGTTGAACTGTCTTCATCATATTTATATGAAGCCGCGACATTATTATCCATGGCATCTTCGCCGATGGCGGTTTCAACGACCCTGTAGTAACACATCTCACCCTTCTCATACAGCGGCAGATTAATGAATGTCAGACAGTTTGTCCATGCTTTGTTCTGGTCCTGTACTCCCTCCTTTAATGTGTATGTGACACCACCTGGCTCATTTTCTGTGATTTCTCCTCTGCCGGTGTCACAGCCCACATCGTATGTACTTCTTCGCAAAAAATTAGCGTTTACATCATACCACTGCTTACTGTCTGTACTGTACTGCAGCTTAACTGTGATGCTTCTCGGACGCATATCATTCTTATTCGCGTTATCGCCCCACTGCTTGGTGACAACCAGAGATGTACGGCCATAAACATTCTGGATCGTGCCAAGATTCAGTGAATTCTCCTGAGAAGCAGCGCTGGACCAAGCCTGAACATAATGTCCGCCGGTTGCACAGTTGAAGTTCTCCAATGCGCCCCCTACTTTCCAGATAGGCGTGCTGGTATCTTCCGTAATGCGATACAGATATGGCTCACCCTGGGACGTGTAGCGACGGAACTTCATCGGATTTCCATCATTATCATAAATGGTAAACCCACTATCATCCTTCGCATTATCCCATTTGATCTTAAAGTCGGTTCCCTGCGCGTAGCTTACGTTATCAACATTGTTTCCTGAGGCATTGACATATCCATCTACATGGAACGTAAGTTCGCTGTTTTTCACCGTACTTTTCAGTGAAGTAAGGATATTTTCTGGAGACCACGTCTTGTTCGCGCCGATGGTGATGAAGTTTTCTTCTTGATAGTCATTTTTAAAGGTGACTTGATCGTAAACCTTATTCCCATCCTTGCTCTGCATAGCAGCCGTATCCGTCTGTTCCCATTCCGAGCCTGTATCACTTGTGTCAGAACTTCCTATAGAACAGCTTGTGGTATATCCATTGATCGGTTTTTCAACCACATAGTAAGCAAAGCGCTGCCCACTCGGTGTCAGATCATAGAGGTTATCAAAGGTGATGGTAGCAGTACCTTTGCCGGCCTCGAACTGAGTCCCGGATATCGTCGTTGTCTTCAGTTTCTGGCTGTCAGCTTTTGTATATGTGTCTCCAGGCTTCACCCGGTAAAGCGTGAACTCGACATCCGGATATCGTCCTGCCTTTTTCTCATCTTCCGTCCAGCCTGTCGTATCGAAGGTCTTGGTCACCTGAATGTTGCGTCTCTTTGCAATGTACTTGTTCGTCACCTGAAGATCTCTGGAGACATGTGTCATCTCAAAGACCTGATCAAACGAAGTCGCCGCATCATCCGGGAAGGACTCTGTTACGCTGTAGGTATATGGATCGCCCTCTTCGTCATACTTCGGAAGCCGCAGGGTCTTGCCGGCATGATCCTTGAATGTGAAGGTGAAGGAGCTGCCCTTTACCTCCAGCTCCGCCGTCGCCTGCTGCTTTCCGTCAACCAGATACGGCTGTCCGTTCTGCGTCAGCTTAAAGATGATGGAACCGTTTTTCGGCATGACAATCGGATCTCTTTCCATGTCATACGGTACGCTGCTGAATACCTTCGTGCCGCTGGCCACCATCGTCGCATGCATGGTATTGGTGAAAGTAGAGCCGTTTGCGAGGTAGGTCTTCTCTCCGGATGTAACGGCTGTGGTTCCATCTGCCGGCGTGTCTTTCTCCTTATATTTGTCCGCACCGTCACCGGTCATCGTCTCGGAAGCATAATAGGTAACCTCGGCACCGATATCGTCATCTGTCAGCGCATCGTTCGAGGCATTGACCAGATCCTTCGTGACATACTTCGGCATACTCTGTGCAAAGGTATATCTATAAGTATTCGTTTTTCCGGATACGGCTTCCGTGTAGGTATCGCCGGAAATCGGGATCAGGTCAAGCTTGTCCTCCTCTCCACCTGCCTTCTGAATCTGACTTGCACTCTTCACCCTGGCTGCCAGGTTCAGCGTGACCTCCGGACGGATGTTTTCGCTGTTGCTGTTATCCTTCCAGATCTTTGTGTAGGAAATCTTCTCAGACTGGTCCACGCGACGGTTTCTGAAGCTTGTCGTGATCTTCAGGTTCTCCTTATTTTTGCCGGCAGCACCAGTTGTTGTCCTCGGGAATCCGGGATCAAGCGGGCTGTTATTGATGTAGCCGCTCTCAGAAGGCAGACTTTCCGTGCAGGCATACTCATACCTTGTCCCCGCATCCACGTTATACAGCGGGAAATTATCGAAGGTAAGCGTATAATCATTGAAACTTTCGCCCTGCCCAAGCTTAAAGGTATAATCTTTCTCTTCTACGGCATCCTTCCCGTCGATGGTGACCTTCGTCGAGACCTTGCCATCATCGTCTACAGTCACCACGCAAGTCGCATAAGGATTTCCGTCTCGGGTAATGTTGAAGGTTACATCCGGGCGTCCCTTCAGGTAGTGGCCGTCATACCATTTCGAATTGATCTCGTAGACAACACTGCCCTGCTTGACGTTCTTCACTTCGCTGTCGTTCTTGCCGGTGTAGGTAACCTTATATTTCTGTGTGACCTCAATACCGTTTCCAGCGCTCAGCCTGGTGGTATAGCTGTCATAGCTGCAGTTTTCGCCTTCAAGAACATCCGTATCTCCGACCTTCACCTCGCGGTAAACAATATCGTTCTGAAGAAGGTTGTCAAATGTGCGTGTGTTTCCATTTTCGTCAGTAAGGGTTCTTACCCCATTCTTTTCGCTGCCGAAATAGGTTGTCAACTGTTTTTCACTGAAGCCAAACAGGTTGGTGACATGCCAACCATTATCGGCAGAGAGCGTGTAGACGCCAATATTCTCCTTATCCCATTCTGCCGGACGGTCTATCTTTCCGGCTTTATCTTTGCGGAAGACCTTGATCACCACCGGACGGCGCGTGGAAGTATCACCGCCGTCGACCCAGGTCTTATAAAGATCCACATCCATGTTCTGGCCATCGCCGCTAGCGTTGGCATTGTTGTTCGTCATCGCAACGGATTCAACGAGGTCTGCCCTGCCGGTATCATCCTTCGTAAGAGTATAGTCAAAGTAATGGCGGGATTTATCATTCACCTCGTCGACAAAATAGGTATAACGAGACGAATTCTCATCATACAGTGGCAGAACAATGTTTGTATCCGTGGTGCCCCAGTCTCTCTTGTCTGCGGCGCCCTTCAGCTCACCCGTATAAATCTCTTTTGCGTTTGCCAGGGCAACCCATGTTTTACCGTCATGATCCAGAACCTCTTCTTTTCCATACGGATCCACACGGTGAATCGCATACTGAACCGAAGATTTATTCGGCGCAACAGCCCACTTTTTGCTCAATACAAACCGGATCGTGCCGCCCAGCGTATTCGTGATCTCCGCGACTCTGGTTGTTTTCATTGGTCTGGAGCAATCCGCGGAAGTAACATTTGTGACCTGATACGTGTCATATTCACCGTTGCTGTCCTTGATGGTAAAGGCATCTCCTTGATCCAGCGTACCATCCTCAGCTCCTGTGGCGATATAGCTGCTTTCGCTGACTTCGTACGGCACATAGGTGTAGAAGTTGCCGTCTTTGTCGGTCATCGGCAGATCACTGAAGGTCGTGCCTGAAGTCAGATCATTATAATCAGCAAATCCGGAGATATTTTTCACAACCGGATTCCCGTTGACATCTTTTACAATTTCTGCGTTTTCCGGATTATTATTCGTGTATCGTTTCAGTCCGACACGCACGGTATAGCCTGCGACTTTTAAGGTTGTACCTTTGGCAACCCAATGTTTCCTGACATAAATGCTGGTTGTATTTTTTACATTTTTATTCAGAATTATACCACCATTCGGGCAGCCAACTGCGCTTTCCTTTCCAGTAGCATCCTGATAAATTGCCTTATAATTTCCATTATCCGACGCAGGAATAGTCTCCTTTACAACGTAAGTATACTGGTTTCCGTTTTTGTCATAGGCATCCAGATTCTGAAATCTAACCGGGTAATCATTTTTTCCTTCAATCCCTTCATTTGGCGTAGCTGTTACAGACACCAGCTCCATGTTCTGTGGGTTCGAGGTATACCGGTACAGTCCAAGCTGTGCCTTCGGACGCAGAGTCGGGAAGAGATCCTCCCATATCTTCTTCGCTGAAAAATCCATCTTCTTGGATATGGTACAGGTGATCGTTGCGCCGTTCCAGGCATCCAGGCTGTTCTCGTGAACGCCGGATTTATTGGAAATCACCGTTGAATATTGAACATTCTGACCAGAAGACGCCTCCTTAATATCAAACGCCTTGATATAGTAGGTGTTCGGGCTGTCCATGGAACCGTTATAGGATGGCAGACCATGAACAGAGACGGTATACGTTCCATCCTTATTGTCAGTAACGACGATATTATTTAGGCCTACTGAAACAGGTTCTTGAGTTGAGTTTTCTCCATTACAAACTTGTATGAGTTTCTGGATCTCATCTGCAGCTGGTCTTACACCTTCCGCGTTATTGGAATCCTTCCAATTGATCGTGGCCTGCAGCGTATATTCCTTCGTGTTGACAAGGTTTTGCCCCTTGTTCTCCTTGCTGTAACCAGACGGAACACGACTCTCATCAATTCGATAAGATATCTTCTGCTCCGTGTAGTTACCATTGTCATCCTTTACTGCCAGATATTCCGGCAGTCCTGTATAGCTGAATGTATAGACGCTCTGATTGCCATTTGCTTTTGGAGTCTTCGCGATTGAACCTGACGGAACCTTTAAAGCCGATTCGCTGACATCTTTCCATTCACCGCCATCACTGTCAACCTTATACTGAAGCTTCACAAGGTTCGGGGTATTCTCATGGGTTGCTGTATCCGTCCCATCGTCCAGCCAAGTCTTGGTGAAGGTCGATTCCTCATCGGCTGCCTTCTTTACCCAGACGAAATCATAAGAAACGTTATTTTCTATTGTTGTATCTGGCACAGAGCCCTTATTGGTCCCTTTATCCGTCCGCGTAATTTCAGAGGAAGACAGGGTAGAAAGAATATACCCATCCCGTTCAGCGTTGATTGCGAACGATGCTCCCTTTGGCATTCTCAACGGATTCGGTTTTCCATACCCCCAGAAGGCGATATTCCTGTAATATTTGTGCCCGTGTCCATCATCCATCGTACAGGATCCGTTATTATACAGTGTATTTCCTGTGTCTCCCAGGGCAACATCATTGACTGTTACCGAAACTTCATCGATGCTCAGCGTCAGCTTGCCCGCATCCCATTTTCCGTCTTTCACCGTAGATGTGGTTTCTGTCGAGTTAAATCCATAGCCACTGATCGACGAATTCGGAACACATGTAACCGATACCTTATCTGTGTCTTCAAGTGAAATTCCTGTGATTGTAAAATTATAATCAAAATCGACAGATGCATGACAGTCCTGGCTGGAAAGAGAGGTCGTATACTCTTTCGTTGTTCCATCTGCCTTTGTCACTGTAACCTTGAACTGGAAAAAGTCCGTATCATTGACCGTGTCAAAAAGAACGTTTTTGGCCAGGTCATCTTCCCAGTAAATGGAACCCGTAATGCTTTGATCCGAAGCGGGAGCGGGTGCTTTCATTGCAAGAGCTGCCGACTTCGCTTTTTCCGCTGCCGGCTCTTCGGTTTTCTCACCTTCAGAAGTCGTTTCTGTCTTCTGATCGGAAACAGCTGCCTCGTCACCCAGGAATCCCTGCAATATTTTATATGCGCTTTTTACATCGTTGTCTTCTTTCTGCTCATCTGATAATGTCTCGTAGATAGCCTTCAGGCTATTAAGATCAGCCTGATACGATGCGGAGTCCTTATCGGCTTCCGAGTTTGCATTCTCCTCAGATTTTGAAAAAGCCTTAACCCGTTTCTTGAAATACTCCTTTTCAAACGTACTAAGTTTTTCGGTAATGCTATTCAGCGTCTCTTCCGCATTCTGCACAGATTCATCTGCACGGTCTGTGTCAGATAAAGCCTGATACGTATTTTGGAGTGCAGTCAGCTTGTCCTGAACCTGCTTCATGTTGCTGTCCGCACTCTCTGCCGCACTCTGTGCCTCTGCATCTTCAGAATTGTGAATAAGCGCAGAATCAGCTTCGAACTTATCCTCACGGGTCTTTTGAATCTCATCCCAGTTCAGCGAAGCAACATCCTTTGTAAACTGTATTCCTGCCTCAGACAATGCTGCTTCCGTCTGATCTTCCGCAGGAACCTGCGAAACACTTTGAGTCTCTGTCTGTATTTCATTTTGTGCGGAAGCATCTGATACAGGATTCGTATCATCCTGCGCGTCTTTCTGCGATTCATCCACTGACTCAACCTGCGTATCTGACTGTGCCGCAGCCTCGGAATTCTGATCTGCGAAGGCTGTTACAGGCGACGCTATCTGGACCGAGCCGAACAGCAGAACAACCGCACAAATCAGCGAAACGATGCGGTTAAATTTCTTTCGTAAATTTTCTTCTTGTCTTTTCCTGTTCATAAAGTATCCCCTCTCATTTCACATTTACCGGCAAAATCTTCTGTCCTTGGAAATATAAGGTTTCCGGGGCATCCACTGAGACTTCTGCCTATGATTAATTGGTGTATTTTTCTAGAAATGGTTTGTGATATTTCTCCACCCCCTCCTGTCGAGCTTCTACTGCCTGTTCCAGGCTCGGATATGTCCCTAAGTAATGCCGTACCTTATTCAGCGTTATACTTGCCATGTAGGTTCCATGTTTGGTTCGGTATACACCGGTATGACCGGTCGTGTTGTCCACACGCTTTTTTCTTTTCAGAAATTCGATGCAGCTGTTTTCGGCATAATGTAATCTTTCGTGGAGCTTTTTCCCATTTTCTATACGGATGTGTCCGCAGCTGACAATACTGCCGCTAAGCAGTTCCCCGGCAGAATAATCCTTTTCTTTTCCGCAGGAACAACGGCAGTGCCACATAATACAGCCCTTTGGATCCCTTTGGCTTGTCTGGTATAAGACTGTCAATTCGCCAAATTTTCGATTGCTTAAATCAATGAAGTGTCCTTCCCGTTTTTTGTTCGGATCTGTGCCGCATCCGCATCCACAGTCACGACGATATCCTCGTATCAGATATCTTCCATTTATCTCAAATTTTCTGCCGCACCCACATTGACACATCCAGATAATTGACCCATCCTTGCTCCTCTTTTCTGTCGGCCGAAGAGCCAGAATCTGTCCGAATTGTCTGCCAGTTAAATCTTTATGCTTCATCCTGTTCTGTTTCATCAGACAGCCGCAGCTTTTCGTTCTTCCACTGATGAGATTGTTGTAATAGACGGTTGTATCCCTTCCACAATCGCAATGACAGCGACACATCCGATACCCTTTTTCTGAACAAAAAGTACCTATTACCGTAAGCCGCCCGAATTTCTTTCCAAGAATCTTCTCGTATCCAGCCACTCGCCTCATCCCCTTGCATCTGCACCTAAGGGTTCTTTTGAATATCAGAACGCTGACCATAAAAGCAGACTTTTTTTAACAACGCAGAATCGGGAAACTAATGAGCTTTTACAGGCATTAGTTTCCTATTTTTTTACTTTTTTCATTCTAACACAGCCGAAAAATAAAGTCTACGTTTTTTAACAAGTTCTATAGTATTCGTTATTATTATCGATGTTTTCCTGTTCTTTTATCCATTTTTTCAACGTTGTATGACTCACGCCAAGTACTTTTGCCCCCTCCCGGAGACTCATTTTTTGTTTTCTGACCTTGTCTGCTACCGCATAAAATCCCTCCGGTATCGGAATGGACGGTCTCCCCAGATGTACGCCTCTTTTTCTGGCTTCCCTGATCCCCTCCATCTGCCGCTGATGAATATTCTCTCTCTCAACCTGTGCAACATATGAAAGAATCTGCAGCACAAGGTCGGCAATAAATTCTCCGGTAACACCTCCTGCAGAACATCTCGTATCCAGAAGCGGAAAATCCAGAACAATAATATTGATCTTCTTGACCTTCGTTAAATACCGCCATTGCTCGAGTATCTCATCATAATTTCGGCCCAGACGGTCTATGGACTTTATATACAGCTCATCTTTTTCATGGATGTCGCAAATCAGTTTTTTATAACTCGGCCTGTCGAAATCCTTCCCCGACCACTTATCGCTATAGATATAATTTTCCTCGATTCCTGCCTCTTTCAATGCCGAAATCTGCCTGGCCAGATTCTGGTCTTTGCTTGAAACCCGTGCGTATCCAAATTTTCGATTGGTTCTGTCGCTCAACGATACTGCCCTCCAAATAATTATCCAAAATTATATCCAAAATTATCTTGATTATGAATCCTGAAAATATCATTGGCTCTCGTAATATCATTGCCAGCAATCGCTCTCATCACATTAACGCCCTGCAAATGTGTGAAGCAGAAAACCGATGCCCTCACCCCAAAAAGAAAAGCGTCCCTGAAACCACCTTGTTGAATGTGTTCAATAACAGAACACACCATATAGTAGTTTCAGGAACGCCTTATATATACGGACGGACCATGCTATCGATGATACTGCAAGCAATTATTCACTTGGAAAAATGAACGAGAGAAACTGTATCAAAAGTTCCCCCACACGACTTCTTTCACGATACCGAGACACTCCCTGAGGATGTTATTCGGAAGATACAGCGGTGTGGAGCCCGCCGCAATCCCCCGGCAGTTCCGGTATCCGTTTTTCTTCGCGAGCTTCAGGCTGCGGAACACATGAAAATTGTTCGTCACGATTCCCACGGAATCCTCCTTCCGGTTCAGAAACCGGCTGCTGAATTCCAGATTCTCCACAGTTGTCGTGGATTTGTCCTCCTCCAGGATCTGGTTCTCCGGGATGCCTTTCCGGACAAGATACTCTTTCATTGCCTCCGCTTCCGTGCAGGGCTCATTCGGTCCCTGCCCTCCGCTGACGATGCATACCGTATCCGGGTTCTCCGCCAGATACGCCGCCGCTGCATTCAGCCTGCTTCTCAGCACCCGGCTCGGCCCTGACTCTCTGACCTGCGCGCCGAGAACGATAATCTCGTCAAGTCCGTCCGGCGCCCTGTCGTGGAAATGAGTCATGATGCATGCCGTTCCTGCTGCCACGATAACCACAGCGGCAGTGACCAGAACCGCCAGAGCGATCCGGACGGCAAGAGGAACGGCGCGCCAGTGATTCCCATTCGTCATATATCCCACCCAGATAAAAAATGCCCCGATCAGAAACCATATCGCAAAAAATTTCGTACCCGACGCCGCGGCAAGGATCAGAAAGCCGTAACCTATGGCAGCCGCTCCGATAATAAATAACAAAATGCCCACTTTCCTCACCTCATGCTCACCTCAATATCAGACTTCCGGTTTGTTTTAAATTGTACCATATTCTGTGTAAGCTACACAGCATTTAATACGGAGTGCTTTCAAGTCGGAAGCATGACGCCATATATTGTATGCGCTACGGATTGTTTTATGCTCCGCGCTCCCGCAATCCTTCTGGCATTCGCATTCATTTCCTTACGTGTGCCCCGCGGCAGGCAGCCGGTCTGTGTTTTCAACGGGTTAACGCAAAAAAAGAGGACCTCCAAACGGAGATCCTCAAACAGATCGGGGTAACAAGATTCGAACTTGCGACCTCACGGCCCCCAGCCGTGCGCTCTAGCCAAACTGAGCCATACCCCGGTAATCAGATGCTGTAGATGAACATTGATCATAGTACCCTTGCTCACAACACTTGATCATTATAACGCAAAGATCACACAATGTAAATCTATTTTTTCAATTGCTGACCTGGAATATTTTTTCAATTGCTGACCTGGAATTGCTGACCTGGAAGTAAGTGCACTTTAATATTCTGACGCAAAAGTGCTGCGGGATTTTCCCACAGCACTTTTTGTCAGACGGCAGCCGAAGCCTTCGGCTGCTCCTCAGTTCTCCTCGTTGATGTAGTTGACGAGGCCGCCGGCGGAAATGATCTTCTGCATAAACGGCGGGAAGGGCTGTCCCTGATACTCTGTGCCCTTTGTCAGGTCGTAGATTTTTCCGGAGTCGAAATCCACCTTCACCTTATCTCCGTTCTCGATCGCCTTTGCCGCCTCCGGACATTCAATGATCGGCAGTCCGATATTGATCGAGTTGCGGTAAAAAATTCGCGCAAAGGTCTCGGCGATGACGCAGCTTGCGCCTGCGGCCTTGATGGCCAGCGGCGCGTGCTCACGGGAGGAGCCGCAGCCGAAATTCTTGTTCGCCACGATGATATCGCCCTTCTGGAATTTGTGCACAAATTCCCTATCGATATCCTCCATGCAGTGTGTCGCGAGCTCCGCCGGATCTGAAGAGTTCAGATATCTGGCGGGAATGATTACGTCGGTATCTACATTGTCACCATATTTGAATACTGTTCCCTGTGCCTGCATCTTACATCCTCCTTATAAGCCGAGCTCTGCCGGAGAGCTGATCTTTCCAGTGACCGCGCTTGCCGCCGCTACCGCCGGGCTTGCGAGGTAAACCTCAGATTTCACGTGTCCCATCCGTCCTACAAAGTTACGGTTTGTCGTGGAGATGCATCTCTCACCCTCTGCAAGGATTCCCATGTATCCGCCGAGGCAGGGTCCGCAGGTCGGTGTGCTTACGACAGCGCCGGCCTCAATAAAGGTCTCGATCAGTCCTTCCTTCAGTGCCTGCAGATAAATCGCCTGTGTCGCCGGAATAATGATGCAGCGAATGTTCTTCGCCACCTTGCGGCCCTTCAGAATTTTCGCAGCCTCACGAAGGTCCTGAATTCTTCCGTTCGTACAGGAGCCGATGACGCTCTGATCAATCCGGATCTCTCCGCAGTCATCGATGGTATGGGTATTCTCCGGCAGATGCGGGAAGGAAACCGTAGACTTCAGTGTGGAGAGATCAATCGTCACCGTTCTCTCGTACTCCGCGTCCGGATCCGCTTCATAGACAGTCCAGCTCTTTGTGGAATGCTCCTTCATATACGCGATGGTCTTGTCGTCTACCGGGAAGATTCCGTTCTTGCCGCCCGCCTCGATCGCCATATTTGAGATCGTCAGACGGTCGTCCATCGTCAGATCCGCAACTCCGTCTCCGGTGAACTCCAGGGACTTGTAGAGTGCTCCGTCTACACCGATCTCTCCGATCAGGTGAAGGATGACATCCTTGCCGCTGATCCATTTATTTTTCCTGCCGGTCAGAACGACCTTGATGGCGGAAGGCACCTTGAACCATGCCCTGCCGGTGGCCATTCCCGCAGCCATGTCCGTGCTTCCAACGCCGGTGGAAAATGCTCCTAACGCACCGTAGGTGCAGGTATGGGAATCTGCTCCGATGACAACGTCGCCGGCAACCACGAGTCCCTTCTCCGGAAGAAGCGCATGCTCGATGCCCATCTGTCCGACGTCAAAATAATTCGTGATGTCATACTTCTGTGAAAATTCACGCACCTGCTTGCAGTGCTCCGCGGATTTGATATCCTTGTTCGGGATAAAATGATCCATTACCAGTGCGATCTTGTCCTTGTCAAAAACCTGCTGCTTTTTGAAACCGTCCATGACGTCGATGGCTACCGGTGTGGTAATGTCATTTCCAAGTACGAGATCCAGCTTCGCCTCAATCAGCTGACCGGCAGTTACACTGTCCAGTCCGGCTGCGTGCGCGAGGATCTTCTGCGTCATCGTCATTCCCATCTGTTTGTCCTCCATAAACATTCATGTAAAAAAATGCAGTAACTGCCATGCTCCGCCCTGCTGCATAACGAGATACGGGCCGACTCTTATTCCGGCATCCTGTTCCGGGTATCGATATACGGTATCATCCAATGCCATACAATATATCATGCAGTGCCATACTGGCTGCATCACAAATACGGCCACGACACTGTGCATAACGCCAGATCTTGTATATTTTACAACAATTCGCGGATTCCGGCAACGAGATAAAACACGCTGCGCGAGTTTTATCTCGCTATCGCGACGCTCGCCGCACACGAATACTTCGCATTCGGCTGCGGCTTACTGTTCGCGTAAACTAAAACAAGCCAGGGGCATTCTCAGCCCCCGGCTTATATGGATACTTTTGTATATGTGGAAATGGGGATTAGTTGTTGATCAGCTTGTCCTCATCGTTCCAGCTGTACAGCTTGCGGATCTCAGCTCCGACCTTCTCTGACGGATGCTCGGAAGCGAGCTTACGAAGCGCCTTGAAGTGTGCCTGGCCGCCTGCCGGGCTCATGTCAAGCAGGAAGTCCTTCGCGAAGGTGCCATCCTGAATGTCGGACAGGACTTTCTTCATTGCCTTCTTTGTCTCAGCGGTAACGATCTTCGGTCCGGTGATGTAATCGCCGTACTCAGCAGTGTTGGAGATGGAATATCTCATTCCTGCGAAGCCTGACTGATAGATCAGGTCTACGATCAGCTTCATCTCATGGATGCACTCGAAGTATGCGTTTCTCGGATCATATCCGGCCTCGCACAGAGTCTCGAATCCAGCCTGCATCAGAGCTACAACGCCGCCGCAAAGAACAGCCTGCTCACCGAACAGGTCAGTCTCTGTCTCGGTTCTGAAGTCGGTCTCCAGAAGTCCTGCACGAGCTCCGCCGATTCCTGCGCCATATGCAAGGGCAAGATCCTGTGCATGTCCTGTGTAATCCTGCTCAACAGCGATCAGGCAGGGAGTTCCACGTCCTCTGAGGTACTCGGAACGAACTGTATGGCCTGGTGCCTTCGGTGCGATCATGGTGACATCGACATTCTTCGGCGGGATGATCTGGTTGAAATGGATGTTGAAGCCATGAGCGAACATCAGCATATCTCCCTCTTTCAGGTTTGGCTCGATGTCTTTCTTGTACATAGCTGCCTGCAGCTCATCGTTGATCAGGATCATGATGATATCTGCCTGCTTTGCAGCCTCAGCCGCTGTATAAACCTTGAAGCCCTGCTCCTCGGCTCTCTTCCAGGATTTGCTGCCCTCATACAGGCCGACAATGACGTCGCATCCGGAATCCTTCAGGTTCAGTGCATGTGCATGACCCTGGCTGCCGTAACCGATGATGGCGATTTTCTTGCCGTCAAGCAGAGACAGATCGCAATCTTCCTGATAAAACATTTTCCATGCCATAATACAAGTTCCTCCATATAATTTTAGATTTTGCCGTATACAGTGGCTTATTCTGCCGTATACAGCGGCTTATATATGTTAAAGAGTTAACTCTTTAGCTAACTGATTCTATCGGGTGTACCGCAAGTGCCGCAGCAAATCTTCCGGTCCCTGCGAAAGAGCGACACTGCAGGAACGTTTGCTGCCAGACCGCACGCCGATCAGCCAGTCCTGACGAACGGGTGATATTGTACTGCCGTTCAGTCCAGATACGTGACATCGTCCATTCCTCTGGACAGTGCCGTTATTCCGGTACGCGCGAGCTCCAGCGTCTCGTATTCCTTGGTAAGCTCGAAGAATGCCTCAAGCTTGCTCTGGGATCCGGTCAGCTCAATGATGATGGAATTCAGTCCCACATCTACGATCTTCGCGCGGAAAATATTCGCAACCGCGAGAACCTTGTCTCTCTCCGCCTCGCTGACCCGCAGCTTCAGCAGTGCCAGCTCGCGGATAACGCTTGTGTCCGCGTCCAGGATCTTGATGTCTCTGACATCTACCTGCTTCTGCACCTGGTTCTTGATCTGCTCAAGAACGAGCTCGTCTCCGCTGGTCACAATTGTGATTCTGGTGAACCGCGGATCCGCGGTCACACCTGCGGTGATGCTGTCAATGTTATAGCCGCGTCTCGCGAAAAGTCCCGCGATTCTCGTAAGGACTCCCGATGTATTGTCAACCAGGATCGATAAAATTCGCTTTTCCATAACTGCCATTCCCTCTATTACTTCAAACTCTTTGTATTCTACTATGTGGAATTTCATTTGTCAACAAGTTGAATGATTTTCATCTTGCTGAAGTCTGTATTATCTCTCCAGCTGCAGACGTCTTCATTTTTCCCTGTCTGTCATGAAATCCTGCAGGAATGCATTTGAAATTTTTTCGCTCCCTGAAGACGATATTAGAATACATTTTCCCGGGTACGTCTGCAAGTCAAAAATTTTCTGTATCTGGACAAGTCTTGCTGAATTGTGCTCATGTTCAACATGAATACAATTATTCACGACCAACAAAGCTTCCGGCTCATTATGTGATCTCTGCCATGCGTGCAAACCGACAAAAGGGGACCTCACTTTCGATCCGGTTCTGTCTCCCTGATGTATGTTATATTTTCACAAAGCTTAAGCTTCCTCCGACCCGGTCACAGGCTCCGCGGGGATGAAGACACGGCTGTCGCCGCTGTTCTTCTGCTGCTTCGCCATCTCCGTTGCCTCCCGGCAGAAATAATCCTGCGCGATGATCCGTTCCTTGCCTTCCAGATCCTGCTTCTTGTAGGTTCCGTCCGGCTGGAGGATACTGGCCTTTACGGTATCCGCAAGCTGAATCTCCAGGATGTGCATTGCCTGCTTCTTCGTTTCCGGCTGCAGGAGCGGGAAGACGATCTCGACACGTTTGTCCAAGTTACGGGGCATCCAGTCCGCGCTGCCCATGTAGACATCCTCGCTGCCGTTATTATAGAAATAGAAGATTCTGGCGTGCTCCAGGAAGTTTCCGACAATGGAGCGGACGGTGATGTTCTCGCTGATGCCCGGGATCCCGACCTTCAGACAGCAGATTCCGCGGACGATCAGATCGATCCGTACGCCTGCAGCGGAGGCCTTATAAAGGGCCGCGATAATTTCCGGATCGCACAGGGAGTTCATCTTCGCCACGATTCTTGCCTGCTGTCCCTCGCGCGCATGTTTTTCCTCCATACGAATCAGATGCAGGAAGCGGTCACGCATCCAGATCGGCGCAACGATAAGATCATTCCAGCGGTCCGGCTCGGAGTATCCGGAAATCATATTGAAGACCGCGGTGGCATCCTCGCCGATGTTCTCGTCACAGGTCAAAATGCCGCAGTCCGTGTACAGCTTCGCGGTGGAATCGTTGTAGTTTCCGGTTCCGAGATGAACATATCTGCGGATGCCGTCTTCCTCCTTCCGCACAATCAGCGTGATCTTGCTGTGTGTCTTCAGTCCGACCAGTCCGTAGATGACATGGCAGCCGGCTTTTTCCAGCTTCTGCGCCCAGACGATGTTGTTCTCCTCGTCGAACCGTGCCTTCAGCTCGACCAGAGCCGTCACCTGTTTGCCGTTTTCCGCCGCCTGCGCGAGCGCAGCGATGATCGGGGAATGGCCGCTGACACGGTAGAGCGTCTGCTTGATGGCGAGTACATTCGGATCGGACGCTGCCTGCTTTACAAAATCAACTACCGGCTGGAAGCTCATGTAGGGATGATGCAGGAATATATCGCCCTTTCGGATGTTGGTGAAAATATCATCATCATTCTGAAGCGCCGGCACATCCGCCGGGGTATACTTCGGAACCTTGTACTGATCGAATCCATCAATGCCGTATACCTTCATCAGGAACGTCAGGTCGATGGGCCCCGGAATGTAGAAAATATCCGGCTCCCGCACCTGGAACTCCTCTTTCAGGATCTGCAGAAGCTCCGCCTCGATGCCCTCTTCCACCTCAAGACGGATGACCTCGCCCCACTGTCTCTTCCGGAGCGACTTCTGAATCTCAACCAGAAGGTCTGCGGCCTCATCCTCATCGATGCCAAGCTCCGCATTTCTCATGATCCGGTAAGGGTGCGCGCATACAACCTCGTAGCCGAGGAACAGGCGGGAGATATTTCTCTCGATGATCTCGTCCATCAGAATGATGGCGCGCTCAGACGCGTCCTTCTCCGGCAGCTCGATGAATCTCGGCAGAACAGACGGCACCTGCACAGTGGCAAAAAGCGTCCGCCCGTCGTCGCTTCCTTTCTTGCGGATCAAGGCTCCGATGTTTAGTGTCTTGTTCCGGATCAGCGGGAAGGGTCTGGAGGAATCCATCGCCATCGGCGTCAGTACCGGGTAGACATTCTCGTTAAAATAATCATCAATGTACGAAGCCTGCTCCGGAGTCAGCTCCTCATGACTGTTGAACACATGAAGTCCCACTTCTCTCAGCTTCGGAACCAGCTCGTTGTTGTAGTTGTCGTACTGATCCTTTACCATTGCGTGCGTGGCGTCAAGGATCGCGTCGATCTGCTCTCCCGGCGTCATGCCCGCGATATCCGGCTTGTTGTAATCGCTGTGCATCTGGTCCTTCAGGGACGCTACGCGGACCATGAAGAATTCATCCAGGTTTGAGGAGGTGATGCTCTCAAACTTCAGTCTCTCAAACAACGGGATGGTACTGTCCTTTGCCTCGTGCAGAATCCGCTCATCAAAACGGATCCAGGAAAGCTCCCTGTTCCAGTAATATTCCGGCTTTGCATATTCTTCGTACTCAGCTTTCATTTTCATAACTATATTCCTTTCGATTGTCACAGGCGGAAACCCACCGCCTTGAGGCCGTGGGCAGCTGACCAAAGTCTCCCATGCCTGTGCCTTCTGCACCCTGCTGTACATTCTGCACATTCCTATGCTTGCTGCACCTTGCTGTGCGTTATGCACCCACGCTGCGCTTTCTGCACCTTGCTGCGCTTTCTGCATCTTGCTGTACATTCTGCACATTCCTGTGCTTTCTGCGCTTTGCTGTACATTCTGCACATTCCTGTGCTCAGACGATCCGTTTCAGCTTGATCACCGGGCGGACGCCAAATACTTCGTTGAAGAAGTCAATCTCCGGCTGGAGCATGCCCTCTTCAAGGGCAAAGCTCTCGCGGACCTCAACGCGGATGACAATCTTCTGTTTCTTCATCTCTGTGCTGATGTTCAGGATCTTCTGTCTGTGGCTCCGGTCAAGTCCGTTTGCCAAACGGATGATTGCGACAAAGGCAGCGACCTTCAGATACCGCTCCGTATCCAGACTGGATTCCATGACGATATCCTCGTGCTGTGGAAAATCCTCCTGGACATACCGGGCTGACAGAGCGATGATCTCCCGCTCCGCGTGAGAGAGACCGATGATTTCATTGCTCATGATGATGTTCCTGGAATTCTCTCCGATCTGGTTGAAACCGATGAACTTTCCGACATCATGAAGCATGACAGCGACCCGGAGCATCAGCCGGTCCCGGCTGGTCATGCCCGTCAGAGGAAGCGTCGCGTCAAAAAGGCTCATGGCCGTTACATCCATATTGTTGATGTGCGGCGCGCTGACCGCGTAGCGGATGGCGATATTCTTCGCGCAGGTTACGATGTCATTCTCAAAATCATGCTTTGCCTTGAAGATATCGTGTGCCTCCGCGAACTCATAGGCGAGGCCCCGCTGCAGATGCGTGCCCGGCGTCCAGATGTTCACGGGATCCAGATCCGTCACAATTTTGTGATAGATGATTGCGGACGGCCGGAGCAGGGACGCGTACTCCACTGCGATATTATTCTCCATCGCAAGGTCGGCCACCGATTTTCCGCCGATCCTCCTGTACCACTTCTCGAACTTATCCCTGGTCAGAATGCGCGTCGAGCGGTCTCTGTGCTTCGGATCCTGGAAAATCATCTCTGTGATGAAGTCGCCGTTCAGAATAATGTTCTCAATCTTCAGATCCCGGATATACATGCTGCGGAACAGATTGAGATCATGCTGAATCAGCTGCTCGACCAGATCCTCATAATTGTCTGTCCTGCCCATGGCATTCTGCAGTTTTTCCCGGACACGGAGATTTCCGATCTTCATGTTCTGTGTGACGATCAGCTCGGATTTGTTAAAAATCGAGATCTGAATACTTCCTCCATCCAGATCGACGACAGCGGTTCCCTCGCGGATCATGTCCTCGAAGCATCCCGCAATGGAGGCAATCGCCTTGTAGCTTAAAAACCGCTGCTCCGAGTTGCTCAGAATCCGGACATTCAGTCCTGTCGTCTGACGGATCTTGCCCAGAATGAACAGATCATTTTCCGCCTCTCGAATCGCACTCGTCGCGATCGCACTGTAGCCATCCACCTTGTAGGTGTCCATGATCTTCCGAAAATCCGTCAGGACATCACAGAGCTCATCGACCATTGCAAAACCGATTCTTCCGGTGGAAAAAGAATCATGGCCAAGCTCAATCTTGTGCGCGACCTTATCAATACAGTGAATGCCGTTCTTCCTGGAGATTTCAAAAATCTCAAGAGAAACCTCATAGCTTCCGATGTGGATTGCGCCGAATGTTAAAAATGCCATTTTATATGACCCCCAAATGACTAGAATAAACCTGTTACAGTATAGGCAATATCTGCCGGAATGGACATATTTTGTATTCTAAATTCCTGTTAACTCTGTGTAACAATTTTAATTTGCCGCTTTCGCGTCTCTCCATGCTCAGACCTGTTGCCTTCGAAATCGCAGTCAGTAGTTTCCGAGGAGGCGAAGTCCGACTGCTTCGGCTTCGAGCCCGCGGAGTGCGTTCTTTACCGCGGGATCGCTGAGGTTTCCTTCAAAGTCGATGAAGAATCGGTATTCAAAGGGCTTCTCCGGAATCGGCCGGGATTCGATCTTGTACATGTTCAGTCCGTTGTAGATGAAATGGGAAAGCATGTTGTAAAGGGTTCCGCAGGCGTGCGGTACGCCGAAGCATACGCTCATCTTCTGCGCAGTACGGACAAAGCGGCGGCTGTGAGAGATGATGATGAATCGGGTGGAGTTCTTCTCCTTCGAGAGCCCCCCTTCCTTCAGGATCTGAAGGCCGAAATACTCTGCCGCGGAACGGCTGGCGATGGCTGCCTGGTTCTTCAGTCCCTCGCGGGCCACCTTCTCGGCTGCCATCGCGGTGTTCAGCACATTCTGCTGCTTCCAGTCCGGGTGCTCGCTCTGCAGATACTCCCTGCACTGCGCAAGTCCCTGCGGGTGCGAATAGACAACGTCGATGTCATCGATCGTTGCTCCGGGAAGTCCCATCAGCATATGATCGATCTTCAGCACCTGCTCTCCGACAATATAGTTGTTGTATTCCAGGAGAAGATCATAGATGTCCGATACACTTCCTGCCGTCGAGTTCTCGATCGGCAGCACCGCGAAATCCGCCTCTCCGTTTGTCACAAGCTCCATCGCCTCTTTCCAGGTTTTTACATGGGTGCTCTCGATCGTATCATCAAAGAATTCCTTCATCGCCTCGAAGCTGTACGCTCCGTAGACACCCTGAAAGACAACCCGGGCATTGTGAAAATACAGATGATCCATCAGCGCGTAATCCGCCGGAAGGGTAATCCCGTTCTCAGTCAGAAGCTGATACTGACGTTTCCGGCTGATTGCCATCAGCTGCTCGAAAAGTTCCCGCACACCCCTCCTGTTGAATTCCGAATGAGCCAGACCGGACAGATTTTGCAGTTTTTCCTGTTCTCTCTTACCGTCAAAGACTTCCTTTCCGCTCTTGATCTTGTAGTCCGCGACGCCTTCCACAAGCTTCATGCGCTCCTCAAAGAGGCGGACAATCTCCTTGTCCGTCTTGTCGATTTCCTCGCGATAATGATCCAGTTCTGACATGCTGATAATTCTCCCGTTTGTTCTTAGTCAAAATATTCTGATTCGATTTATCCGATCGTCAGATATGCGCCTGCTGTATTGCCTCTTTCTCAATTTCCGGATCCCCCAGCAGATAATTGATGTACTGCTGTGCGGTTCTACCGGAGATTCCGCCATGGGTGAGTTCCCACTTGTTGGCGCCGGCCTTCAGCTCTTCGTCCGACAGCCTGATGCCGTTCCTTCTCGCCAGGCCGATGACAATCTTGAAGAAATCCTGCTGACCCGGTTTTGTGAATCCGATGGTGACACCGAAGCGGTGAACCAGCGACAGCTTTTCCTCCATGGTATCCGACTTGTGGATACCGTTGTCGTTTACGACATCATCGCGGTCACTCCAGGTTTCCTTGATCAGATGTCTCCGGTTCGATGTCGCGTAGATCAGAACATTTGCCGGTTTTGTCTCGACGCCGCCCTCGATGACTGCCTTCAGGAATTTGTACTCGATCTCGAATTCCTCGAAGGACAGATCATCCATGTAGATGATGAACTTGTAGTTCCGGTTCTTGATCTTCGCGATCACATTCGACAGATCCTTGAACTGATGCTTGTAAATCTCGATCATGCGCAGACCGTCCGGATAGAACTCATTGACAATTGCCTTGATACAGGTGGATTTTCCGGTCCCGGAATCGCCGTAGAGCAGGCAGTTGTTTGCTTTTCTTCCCTCTACGAAGGCCTTCGTGTTGTCCACCAGCTTCTTCTTCTGGATCTCATAGCCGATCAGATCATCCAGCATCACCTTCTCCATGTTGTTGATGGCGTGGAAGGTAACATCGTTGTTCTCATCGGAAGCAATGCGGAACGCCTTGTTCAGGCCGAACATTCCGACTCCGTAATCCCGGTAAAATCCGGTCACCGCGTCAAAGAACTCATTTTCGTCCCCGGCCTGCTCCAGCTTCTCACTGAGCGTCCTGACCTTTTCGCTGACGTTCTTGTTGTACATCAATTCCGGCTTTACGATGGCCTTGTAGTCCAGAATTCTCGAGAAGCAGTCAATACCGAGCTCCTCTTCCAGCCAGCTGAAATCATAATCGAAGAGTTCCTTATAAGCCTTGAAGTCATTTCTCGCAAAATAATTAACGCTTCCGTCGCTTGCGCCGACCTTCTCACAGGTCAGACTGAAGGAGTTCTCATCCGTGATCAGCCGGAAGGTCAGATAATTGTGCCAGAGGTTCTTGTCAAAAGCGTAGTCCGTCGCGATATTGAGAATCCTCTTCACCTCATGAAAGCAGCGTGTGCGAAGCACATCCTTCGACTGCGTTTTCTCCCGCGCGTTCCGGCAGATATCACCCATCTGCGCGAGAATACAATCCTCCGGGATGCTTCCATATATCAGTAATTTTGAAATAATGTGGTCCATAGTCTCCTCCCCAGAATAATCTTCCGTTCTCAACTGCTGTCTTCGGAAAGCGCTCTTTACTATCAGTCTCTCCGATGTCCGTGATACTTCTCCTCGCAGTACTTGCAGCGGTATACCGCATGCTCCGGATCCGTCAGGATGAACACCTGATCCAGCCCCTGTTCGATGGATGTGATGCATCTGGGGTTCTTGCATTTGATGACGTTGCGGATCTCCTTCGGAAGACCGAGTGCCTTCTTCTCGACGATCTCTCCATGCTCAATGACATTGATGGTGATGTTCGGATCGATGAATCCGACAATGTTCAGATCCAGCTGATCAACGGGGCACTCCACCTTGATGATGTCTTTTCTGCCCATCTTACTGCTTCTGGCATTCATGATCATCGCGACACAGCAGTCCAGCTGATCCAGTCTCAGGTCATGATAGATGGTCATCGCCTTGCCGGCTTTGATGTGATCCAGTACAAATCCCTGCTCGATAGAACCTACATTCAGCATTTATTTTACCTCCAGCTCAAGAAGCGTGAACATCAGTGCCATTCTCATATACATGCCCCAGTACACCTGTTTGAAATAAGCGGCTCTCGGGTCGTCATCGACATCGACCGAGATCTCATTCACACGCGGAAGCGGATGAAGCACATACATATCCTTCGGCGCGAGCTTCATTTTTTCCTCATTCAGGATGTAGAAATCCTTCATGCGGATGTAGTCGTCCTCGTTAAAGAAACGCTCCTTCTGCACCCGGGTCATGTAGAGGATATCGAGCTCCGGAAGCGCATCCTCCAGTCGGATCACTTCCTTATATTCAATGTGGTTCGGATCCAGATGTTCCTCCTTGACATACGACGGAAGCTTCAGCTCCTCCGGCGAGATCAGCACAAAGCGGATGCCGGGATAACGCACCAGAGCGCTGATCAGCGAATGGACGGTGCGGCCGAATTTCAGGTCGCCGCAGATGCCGACAGTCATGTTGCCAAGTCTTCCCTTGGTCTGGCGAATCGTCATGAGATCCGCGAGCGTCTGCGTCGGGTGCTGATGGCCTCCGTCGCCGGCATTGATGACCGGAATCGAGGACTTGGCCGCGGCCACCATGGGAGCCCCCTCCTTCGGATGACGCATCGCGCAGATATCTGCAAAACAGCTTACAACGCGGATGGTATCCGCCACGCTCTCTCCCTTTGTAGCGGAACTGGTATTGCCCGAGTGAAATCCGATGACGTTTCCGCCCATATTCAGCATGGCCGTCTCAAAACTGAGCCTTGTTCGCGTGCTGGGCTCGTAGAAAAGAGTCGCCAGCTTCATACCATCGCAGACATGCGCGTACTTCTCCGGATTCTTCTCCATATCCGCCGCGAGCTTCATGATATGCTCGAGCTCCTCAACAGAAAGATCCAGCGGTGACATGACATGTCTCAGATTCTTCAACTGTCTGTGCATTATAAGCCTCCTTAAACGTAAGCTAAATAAATGACAATGGCTACTATGGCACCACAGCCTGATAAGCTGCGGATTGCATTCGAGTTATTTTACCGCAAATGCATAGGCAGAATCAAGGGACACGGAGCAAAAACCCGCAGTCGCTTCTCCCCATTCCGGGGAAAAACGCTGCGGGTTGTTCTTACTTCCGATCATCGACGTCTTCCTCCGTCGCTGTCCCGTCGATGATTTCCTGACCATTCTCGTCATAATGCGGGCGCCCGGTCATCTCATCCTCAAATTCGTCCTCCGCACGGCGGAACTCCTCCGCCGCGTCGTGCACTCTGGAGGCAAAATCCGCGGCACGCTTATGAAAGACGAAGCCGCAGATCGCCGCGTAAATCATCGCCGCCCCGGCAACCTGAACCAGTACGGAGGTCAGCCGCATCGGATGGAACAGGAATACCACACCGAGAATAAGCGTCACGATTCCGCCGATCAGACAGAGATACCATCTGTCGTCATGAAAGGTCCGGAGCGTGCTCATCTCCACAAACTGACCGCAGGCATACGAAATCAGGATCACGGCAAATAGAATTCCAGCAAAGGCAGCAATCACATCCGGTCTCGCCACAATAAAAATTCCGAAAGCCGCAAGGATGACACCGCCGGCCAGTGCGCCAGCCGCCACAGGTTCACCGCGCATATTGATATAGCTGGCGATCAGCAGCGCTCCGATCACGATCATCGCCACGCCAAGCAGTCTGCAGATCACAAACAGCGTGCTCTCCGGCCGCACCAGCAGAAAAATTCCGACGATGAGCAGAATCAGCGACCAGATATTGACCGCGAGCAGCTTCTTCTTGATATTTTCTCCAAGGTTCCTGAACATGTTTTCTTCCTCCTGCAGTATCAAATGTGCGTTTTAAGTTCAATTTCCGTCTGCACTATGCCGCGTCACAAAACCTGAAACATCGCGCTGATATTATTCCCGCGAAATGCCCCACTCTTCAAGCTTATGGTAGACGGCTGAAACGGGAAGTCCAACCACATTATAATAATCGCCTTCAATTTTTTCTATATACCTGGCGAAAATGCCCTGGATCCCATAGCTGCCTGCCTTGTCCATCGGATCCCCCGTCTCGACATATTCCCGGATTTCTCTGTCTGTGAGCTCACAGACATATACTCTGGTCCGCACGGAAAAGGTTTCCTCTCGCTGTATTTCACCCTTCTCCACCTTCACAAGAGTGACGCCTGTATAAACGTCGTGGCTTCTACCGGAGAGACTTCGCAGCGTCTCCACTGCCTCCTCCGGACTCGACGGCTTCCCGAGGATATCCGCGTCACGCGCCACAATCGTATCGGCGCCAAGTATGATACATGCAGACAGTTGTGATTTGTCGGGATTTAGTATTTCGCCGGCGACATCCTCTGCCTTTCGTCTTGAGAGACAGCGCACCACCTCGTCCGGCGTTCCGCTGCTTACCTTCTCGTCCGCGTGGCTCGGAATCACCTCGACCGAAAAGCCCGCCTGATGCATCAGTTCCAGGCGCCGCGGAGATCCTGAGGCAAGGATAATCCGGGGCATAACTCCCTTACTCTCTGATCTGATATCATTTTCCCTCATTTCATCCCTCACTTCAATTCTCACAAAAACACGCTCTGGAAAAAGGCATTGTTTCCATGGATTCAAAATCAGCCGCCAATTCAAAAACAGCAAAAAATCTCTGAAAATAAAAAAGCCTTGTTTCCATGAATTAAAAAAACAAAAGTCTCTCTGAAAATAAAAAAGACTTTGTTTCTATGGATAAAAAATAGTGTGATCATCTCTCACTATTCTTCATCCATTATGAAACAAAGCCTCTGAAATCTCAACCACAATTGACTGCAAGCAGGACGATAAGCCGGGTTATGTCGCGTACGGTCATCTATCTGTGTCCTGCCGTTGCCGGCAGGCTCAAGCGACCTACCTGAAGACGTGACGGGCAGCCACATTGCCTTCTGTTCGGTCTTGCTTCGGATGGGGTTTACATGGCATCCCCTGTCACCAGGGGATCGGTAGTCTCTTACACTGCCTTTTCACCCTTGCCCTTGTATCCTTACGGAGCCATGGGCGGTATATCTCTGTTGCACTTTCCCTGAGGTCACCCTCGCCGGACGTTATCCGACACCCTGCCCTGTGAAGCCCGGACTTTCCTCAGCCGGCACCTTTCGGCCCGCCGGCCGCGACCGTATGTCCTACTTGCAGCCAATCTTGATTATCTTACCACAAACTTCCGAAATATACACGGATTTTTAACAATCCATAATATAATTTGAGCCTGTATTATAATTCCGTATATTTTGAGCATTCTTATTCTAAGGTTTTCAGGCTTCTGCTTAACAATAGGTTTCCCCTTCCCTTTTCATTCAAGCTTCTGCTGTTCATCTGGGTTTTCTTCTGCTTCGTACGGTCATGAACAGAAGGATCACAAGAAGGATTGCTGATGCAGTGAGTGAAACCTTCCAAATACGGGTATTCGAGTTGTCACCAGTTAAAACTCCACCGGTTTTCCCTGTTCCTGCAGATCCCTTAGAGTTATTATCTCTGCTTCCCGGCATTGTCGACACTGATGGAGCACCAGGTGTATTCGAGGGAGTTAACAATACTGTCGATGCAGGTGTTACTGTCGGTGTCGTTGACGGCGTAGATGTCGCTGTCGGTGTCGTTGACGGAGTTGGCGTTTCTGTCGGATCCGTTGACGGCGCAGGTGTTTCCGTCGGTGTCGTTGACGGAGTTGGTGCTTCCGTCGGTGTCGTTGACGGCGCAGGTGTTTCCGTCGGTGTCGTTGACGGAGTTGGTGTTTCCGTCGGTGTCGTTGACGGAGTTGGCGTTTCCGTCGGATCCGTTGACGGAGTTGGCGTTTCTGTCGGATCCGTTGGCGGAGTTGGCGTTTCTGTCGGATCCGTTGGCGGTGTATACGAATTTGTGATCACGTAACCACCTTCAGCGCTTCCCGTTACAGAAGATGTATAACCATCCGGAAGTTTAGAAGTTTCCTGAACTGTATATTGAATTTTTGTTCCTCCGTCCTCATACATAGGAAGTCCGGTCCAAGTGTAAAGCCAGTTGCCTGATTCCGTCAGGGTCACCGGTTTACCGCTCGCCTCGCCATCCGCATAGAGCTGAACAGTAACCGAGTTCGGGCGTTTGCCGTCCTGATTCTCACTGTCATACCATCTCTTCAAAACGCTCAGACTGGTCTTCTCCGGTGTATAACTGTTCGTGATATCGAATCCGTTGATTGTAGTCGAATAATTCTCAACAGCGCTCTCAGCAATAGCATACGTAATCTTCTGACCATTCTTATAAACCGGGAGATCCTCAAATGAATACTTCCAGCCATCTTCCGCTTTCACTGTCTTCTCAGCAACCTTGTCTCCGTCCGCCAGCAGTTTCACCGTGATACTATCCGGACGCTTCCCATCCTGATCGTTGTTATCGTCCCAGGTCTTCGTCCCGGAAATCGTTGTCTTCTCCGGCGTATAGCTGTTCGTGATCACGTAACCGCCCTCGGCACTTCCTGTGACAGAAGATGTATAACCACTCGGAAGCTCTGACACTTCTTTAACTGTATACGCGATCTTTGTTCCGCCATTTTTATACATCGGAAGTTCGGTCCACGTGTAAAGCCAGCCGCTTGATTCTGTCAGGGTAACCGGTTCACCGCTCGTCTTGCCATCCGCATAGAGCTGAACAGTAACCGAGTTTGGGCGTTTGCCGTCCTGATTCTCAGTGTCATACCATCTCTTCAGAACGCTCAGACTGGTCTTCTCCGGTGTGTAACTGTTCGTGATATCGAATCCGTTGATTGTAGTCGAATAATTCTCAACAGCGCTCTCAGCAATAGTATACGTAATCTTCTGACCATTCTTGTAAACCGGGAGATCCTCAAATGAGTACTTCCAGCCATCTTTTGCCGTCACTGTCTTCTCAGCAACCTTGTCTCCGTCCGCCAGCAATTTCACCGTGATACTGTTCGGACGCTTGCCGTCCTGATTGTTATTATCGTCCCAGGTCTTCGTCCCGGAAATCGTTGTCTTCTCCGGCGTATAGCTGTTCGTGATCACGTAACCGCCCTCGGCACTTCCTGTGACAGAAGATGTATAACCACTCGGAAGATCTGACACTTCTTTAACTGTATACGCGATCTTTGTTCCGCCATTTTTATACATCGGAAGTTCGGTCCACGTGTAAAGCCAGTTGTTTGACTTCGTCAGGGTCACCGTTTTACCGCTCGCCTCGCCGTCCGCATAGAGCTGCACATTAACTGAGTTCGGGCGTTTGCCGTCCTGATTCTCAGTGTCATTCCATCTCTTCAGAACGCTCAGACTGGTCTTTTCCGGTGTATAACTGTTCGTGATATTGTATCCTTCGATGGTAGTCGAATAATTCTTAACCGCACTCTCAGCAATAGAATACTTAATCTTCTGACCATTCTTGTAAACCGGGAGATCCTCAAATGAGTACTTCCAGCCATCTTCTGCCGTCACTGTCTTCTCAGCAGCCTTTGTTCCGTCCGCCAGCAGTTTCACCGTGATACTGCCCGGACGCTTGCCGTCCTGATTGTTATTATCGTCCCAGGTCTTTGTCCCGGAAATCGTAGTCTTCTCCGGCGTGTAGCTGTTCGTAATCACGTAACCGCCCTCGGCACTTCCTGTGACAGAAGATGTATAACCACTCGGAAGATCTGACACTTCTTTAACTGTATACGCGATCTTTGTTCCGCCATTTTTATACATC